>NZ_JBVIKC010000065.1:0-39462 GCF_055581065.1 Streptomyces sp. NPDC031479 | reverse complement strand
GATCCCGCCCCCTCCCCCCCCCTCCCCCCACCCCCCCCCCCCCCCGCCCCCCCCCCCCCCCCCCCCCCCCCCCCCCCCCCCCCCGCCGCGTTCCCCGCCCCGCATCGGTAGCCGTAGCCGAACCCGCACGCGTACCCGCACCGAAAGGAACCACATGGCCCGGATGCCCTCGGCCGAGCGGCGCCGCCAGCTGACCGAAGCGGCGATCCGCGCGATGACCCGCGACGGCGTCGCCCGGACCACGACCCGCTCCATCGCCGCCGAGGCGGGGGTGTCCCTGAGCGTCTTCCACTACTGCTTCACGTCCAAGCAGGCCCTCCTCGAATCCGTCATCGAGGCGATCACCGCCCACTACATCACGGTGGTGCGGGAGGCGATCCGCCCGAAGCCCACCCTGCGCGAGACGGTCCGGGCCGGCTTCCAGGCGTACTGGGACCACGTCTGCGACCGGCCCGGCGAGCACATGCTGACCTACGAGCTCACCCAGTACGCCCTGCGCCGGCCCGGGTTCGAGCACCTGGCGCGCCGCCAGTACGAGCTGTACTGCGATACGTACGCGGAGCTCCTCGGGCAGCTGGGCCGCGACATGCGGCTCGAACCACGCGTGCCGGTCACCGTGCTGGCCCGCTACCTGGCCGCCATGACCGACGGAATGACCCTGAACGCCCTCGTGCTCGGGGACGCCAGGGCCACGGCCGACCTCCTCGACCTGGTCACCGACCACGTCGTCGGCCTGATGGAACCGGCGGACGCGCGGCCGGGCGGCGCCGACCGCCCGCTCACCGCGGATCCGCTGCCCGCCACACGGTGGTGATGTTGCAGAACTCCCGGATGCCGTGCCCGGACAGCTCCCGCCCGTACCCGGAGCGCTTGACCCCGCCGAAGGGCAGCGCCGGGTGGGAGGCGGTCATGCCGTTGACGAAGACACCGCCGGCCTCCAGGTCCCGGGCGAAGCGTTCGAGCTCGGCCTCGTCCCGGGTCCAGACGTTGGAACTCAGGCCGAAGGGCGTGTGGTTGGCCCGCTCCACCGCCTCGTCCAGGCTGCCCACCCGGTAGAGGGTGGCCACGGGTCCGAAGGTCTCCTCCAGGTCGATCCGCATGGCCGGGGTGACGTCGGCCAGGACCGTGGGCTCGTAGAACCAGCCGTCCGGCAGACCGGGCGGGCGTCCGCCGCCGCACAGCACCGTGGCCCCCTGCCGGACGGCGTCCTCGACGAGCTCCTCCACGTCCGCGCGCCCGGCCTCGGTGGCCAGCGGGCCGACGTCGGTGGACGCGAGCATGGGGTCGCCGACGGTCAGGGCGGCCATGCCGGCCGTGAAGAGCCCGGCGAACTCGTCGTAGACGTCGGTGTGGACGATGAACCGCTTGGCGGCGATGCAGGACTGGCCGTTGTTCTGCACCCGCGCGGTCACGGCGGTGCGGGCCGCGCGGGCCACGTCGGCCGAGGGCATCACGATGTACGGGTCGCTGCCGCCGAGTTCCAGGACGGTCTTCTTCACCTCGTCCCCGGCGACGGAGGCGACCGCGCGGCCGGCCGGTTCGCTGCCGGTGAGCGTGGCGGCGGCCACCCGCGGGTCTCGCAGGACCGCCTCGACCGCGGCCGAGCCGATGAGCAGGGTCTGGAAGCAGCCGCGCGGGAAGCCCGCCCGTTCGAAGAGGTCCCCGAGGTACAGGGCCGTCTGGGGGACGTTCGAGGAGTGTTTGAGCAGACCGACGTTGCCGGCCATCAGGGCGGGCGCGGCGAAGCGCACGACCTGCCAGAGCGGGAAGTTCCACGGCATCACGGCGAG
The DNA here is from genome assembly GCF_055581065.1 of Streptomyces sp. NPDC031479. Lineage (NCBI taxonomy): Bacteria > Bacillati > Actinomycetota > Actinomycetes > Kitasatosporales > Streptomycetaceae > Streptomyces > Streptomyces sp. NPDC031479. The sequence goes on along the minus strand of NZ_JBVIKC010000065.1, from coordinate 37,672 downwards.
GACGACGCCGATCGGCCGGTAGCTCACCCGGACGGCCGCGGCTCCCGCGTCGGCCACGTCACCGTCGGCGGGCCGCTCGTCGGCGAGGAGGGACTCGGCGCGGTCGGCGTACCAGCGCATCGCCTTCACGCACTTCAGGGCCTCGGCGCGGGCCGCCGCGAGGGGCTTGCCCATCTCGATGGTCATGGTGCGGGCGATGTCCTCCGCCTCGGCCTCCAGGAGGTCGGCGGCGCGGATGAGCAGCGCGGAGCGTTCGGCGAAGGTGGTGCGGCGGTAGGAGGCGGCGGTCCGTGCGGCCTCGGCCAGGGCGAGCTCGATGCCGTCGGCGTCGAGCTCGTCGAAGGTCAGCAGCGTGGTGCCGGTGGTGGGGTTGACGGTGGCGATGGGCATGGTCCGGCCTTCCTGCGAGGGAACCCTCACCGACCCTCCCCCGCGGCCCGCCGCCGCGCAACGCGTGGATCGGCCGGCCGGCTCGGGCGGCGGGGCCCGGCGGGGCCTCGACGGGCGGCAGCTGCTGGGCGGCGAGCCGGCCAGGACCGGCAGCGGCGACCCGAGCGGGGTGGACATCACCAGGTGCGGGCAGCTGGTGACCCGCTTGGCCACCTGGGGCGCCGCCAGCGCGATGAACGCGATCGGGCCCGCGACGGCGACCGCTCCGGCGGACAGCACGAGCACAGCGGGACGACGGCCGTCTTGGTGCGGCCGGGGTTCGCGCCCAGTCCGCCGGGATGCCGCCGAGGGCGATGGCGGTCTCCGCCGAGCCCCTGGCCCGGGGTGACCACGCGCCACCCCTCACAGCCCGGCCAGAACCGCCTCCGTGGGACCGGACGCGGACAGCCTGCCCGCCTCCAGCAGGTGTGCGGTCAGCGTGTAGGCCGCGACCAGGTCCGGCTCGTGGCTGACCAGCACCACCGTCATCCGCCGTTCGGCCCGCAGGCGGCGCAGCAGCTCCATGACCGCGACGGAGGTGTCCGGATCCAGGGCCGAGGTGATCTCGTCGCACAGCAGCACGTCCGGCGCGGTGGCGAGGGCGCGGGCGAGGGAGACCCGCTGGCGCTGCCCACCGGACAGCTCGGCCGGGTAGCGGCCCGCGAACTCGGCCGGCAGCTCCACCTGTTCGAGGAGCCGGGCGACCTCCGCGGCGCTACGGGGACCCCGCAGGCCCCCGTGCAGCCGCAGGGGCCGCGCCAGGGCGGAGCCCACCGTGCGGGCCGGGTTCAGCGCGTCCAGTGGGTTCTGCGGGACCAGCTGCACCCTGCGGCGCTGCTCCCGGGCACGCCGGCGGGCCGTGGCGGCGAGCGGGACACCGTCCAGGGTGAGCGTGCCGGAGTCGGGGGCGCGGAGCCCGGCCAGTACGCGCAGCAGGGTGGTCTTGCCGGAGCCGGAGGGGCCGACGACGGCCGTGGCCGTGCCGGGTTCCGCGTCGAAGTCCACCGCGTCCAGGGCCCGGTGGCGCCCGGCCCGGTGCGCGAAGGCCACGCCGACCCCGCGGGCGCGGAGCCCGCCCGCGGGCCCGGCGGGCACCGGAGCGGCGGCCGGAGCGGCCCGCGGGGGCGTCACGGTGGCTCGTACGAGCGGGGACCGCGGCCGGGAGCCCGTGTCCGGCTGCGGCTGCGGCTGCGGTGGACCCGGGAGCCGGACCACCCGGTCGGCGCAGGCTCCGACCAGCTCGGGGTCGTGGCAGGCCATCACCACGGTCAGCCCGCGGGCGGCGGCCAGTTGCCGCAGCAGCACGCCGATCTCGTCGCGCAGGGCGGGGTCCAGCCCGGCCGTGGGCTCGTCCAGCAGCAGCAGCTCGGGCTCGCGGGCCAGCGCCCTGGCCAGGGCCACGCGCCGCTGCTGGCCGCCGGAGACCGCGGTGGGCCGGCGCTCGGGCAGGCCGTCGTCGACCGGGAGCCGGCATTCGCGCAGCAGGGCGAGGACGGCCGCCCGGCCCGGGTCGACGGCGGTCTCCGCGACGATCCGGCGGATCCGCATGCGGGGGTTGAGGGCGGAGCCGGGGTCCTGGCCGACGTAGGCGATCCGGGTACGGCGCAGCAGGCGCAGTTCCTCGGCGCCGAGGGAGCCGGGCTCGGTCCCCAGGACCTCCAGGGTTCCGGCGGTGACGAAGGCGCCCTCGGGGAGGTGGCCGGTCAGCGCGCGCAGCAAGGTGGTCTTCCCGGACCCGGAGGGGCCGGTCAGGGCGGTGATCCGGCCCGCGGGCACGGTCAGGGAGACCGGCCGCAGCAGGACCGGCCCGCCCGGGACGCCGATCTCCAGGCCGCGGACCACGGCGGCGGGGGCGGCGGCGCCGGACGCGTCAGGGCTCTGGTCGAGGTCGCTCACGGGGTGGTGACCGCCTTGCGGAAGGAGCGGGAAGGACGGGGACGACGGGGAGGACGGGAAGAGAGCGAGGCGGAGGCGAGGTTGAAGCTGATGGCGAGGACGGCGATGGCCAGGCTGGGGGCGAGCACGGCCCAGGGATTGAGCAGGACGCCGGGTGCGTTCTCACGGACCATCAGGGCCCAGTCCGCGGCGGGGGGCTGCGGGCCGATCTGGAGGAATCCGGCCATCGAGATGACGTACACGGCCTCGACGAACCGCAGGCCGAACAGGGCGAGCACGGTGGAGCGCAGGTTGGGCAGCAGCTCGCGCAGGGCGATGTAGGACAGCCGCTCCCCCCGGGCGGTGGCGGCCTCCACGTAGCCGGCGCGGGCCAGGGGCGCCGCGGCGGAGGCGACGAGGCGCACGGCGTACGGGGTGCCGAGGACCACGGCGGCCGCGATGACGGCCCACCGGCCGCCGCCCGGCCAGGCGAGGGCGATGAGCATGATGCCGAGGACCGGCGGGAGCAGGATGAGGACGTCGGCGGCGCGTTCCACGGCGCGGCCGAGCGTGGGGTGCAGGACCGCGAAGCAGCCGAGCACGGTGGCGAGCAGGGTGACGACGACGGCGATGAGGAGGGCGCCGCCGATCAGGGCGGCGCCGCCGTGGAGCAGCCGGCTCAGTACGTCGCGCCCGAGCTGGTCGCCGCCCAGTACGGCTCCGTCCCCGGCGGCCGCGTAGGGGGCGGTGACCGGGGTGTCCAGGGGGTGCGCGGCGAGCCACGGCCCGGTGAGGGCCAGCAGCACCAGGAGCAGGCCGGGGACGATCCGGCGCGCGGCCCGGCCGCGGGACCCGGCGCCGCCGGCCGGGTTGCCGGCGGCTGCGCTCACGGGCGGGCTCCCAGGATGCGGTCCCGCAGCAGGTCGGCGGCCAGCAGGACGAGGCTGATGGCGGCGCCCGCGCAGGCGACGACGCCCGCGATGAGCGGGGTGTCGCGGCCGCCGACCGCCGAGGCCAGGACGCTGCCGACGCCCGGGTAGTTGAAGAGGGTCTCCACCACGACGGCGCCGCCGAGCAGCATGCCGGTGGAGGTGGCGATGCCGGTGGCGATCGCGGGGACGGCGCCGGGCAGCGCGTGGCGCAGGACGACCCGGCGCACGGGCAGCCCGTCGAGGTGGGCCGCCTCCACGTGCGGGGTGCGGGCCTGGTCGGCGAGGGCCCCGCGGACGATCCGGGTGTTCCAGCCGGCCTGCGGGATCACCAGCGCCAGGACCGGCATGACCAGCATGGTCCAGGAGCCGGGCGCGCCGTCGGCGCCGGTGAGGGTGACGGCGGGCAGCCAGCCGCTCCACAGGGCGAGGACGAGGAGCAGCCCGACGGAGACGACGAACTCGGGCACCGCGAAGGCGGCGGTGGCGGCGTGCGAGACGATCCTGTCGGTGAGCCGGCCGGGTCGGCAGGCGGCCCAGCAGCCCAGGGCGAGCGAGGCGAGGACGGTGAGGAGGAAGGCCGTGCCGCCGAGCAGGAGGGTGTTGGGGAGCGGGTCGGCGAGGAGGTCGGTGACCTTCTGCCCGCGCGCGCTGGTGCCGAGGTCCCCGGTGGGCAGGGCGGTCATCCAGTCGGCGAAGCGTTCCCAGACCGGGCGGTCGAGGCCGAGCAGGTGCCGGCGCGCCTCGACGTCCGCGGCGCTGTCCCCGCGCTCGGAGCTCGCGCTCGCCGCGTCGCCGGGCAGCAGCTCGACCGCGGCGAACACCAGGGCCAGCAGGAGGACCAGCATGAGGGCCCGGCGCGCCACCGCGGCCGCGAGGCGCAGCAGGGGGCGGGCGCGGCGCGCCGCACCGGCCTCCCCCGGGGTTCCGGGGGAGGCCGCCGCGGGCTCCGGGGCCGTGCGGCTCAGGCCAGCCACGCGTTCTCCAACTGGACGCGGCCGTAACCGGGCAGCGTGGGCAGGCCCTTGACCTTGGTGGCGGCGAGGTCGATGCCGTCGGCCATGCCCCACAGGAGGTAGCCGGAGCGCTCGTGCTCGATGCGCTGGAGCTCCTTGAGGACGGCGGCCCGCTCCTTCTCGTCGGCGGTGGCGCTCGCCTTGCGGTAGGCGGCGTCGAAGGCGGGGTCGTTCCAGCCGGTCTCGTTCTGCCCGGCCTCGGAGACCATGGTCTTGGAGGCGAAGAAGGCGACGGAGTCGTTGGTGCCCCAGTAGGTCGTGTAGAAGTCGCCGGTCTTCCAGGTCTTGTTCCAGAAGGCTCCGGACTCCTGCTTGACGACCTCGACCTTGATGCCGGCCTCGCGGGCCTGGTTGGCGAAGAGGGTCGCGGACTCGGCGAGTCCGGCGATGTCCTCGGTGGTGACGAGGAAGTAGGTCCTCGACAGGTCGAAGTCCGCCTCGGCGAGGAGCCTCCTCGTCCGGTCCAGGTCCCGTCCGCGCTGCGGGACGTCCTTGGCGTAGGCGGGGTCGCCGGTGCCCATGATGTCGTTGGCGACCGTGCCGTAGCCGGAGAGGACCTGCTTGACCATGGCGCCGCGGTCGACGACCAGGCGCATCGCCTCGCGTACGCGCGGGTCGGCGAAGGGGCTGCCGGCGGCGGCGCGCATGACGATCGGCATCGCCATGTCGTCGGGGCGACGCAGGACCCGGATGTCCTTGCGGGTCGCGGCGGTGCGGGCGGCGACGGCGCCGGCGTTGGAGGCCACGTCGATCTGGCCGGCCAGCAGGGCGTTGGCCATGGCCTGCGGGGTCTCGAACATGGTGACCTCGATGGCGTCGAGGTGCACGGTACCGCCGTACCACTTGTCGTTGCGGACCAGGCGGGCGTTGCCGCCCCGGTACCAGTCGAGCCTGAACGGGCCGGTGCCGGGGGCCTTGTCGAGGGCGCCGTCCGGGGTGTCCTTCTTCATCACGAAGGTGGTGAGGCGCGTCATCAGCGGGAAGTCGGCGTTGGCGTGGTCGGAGACGACGACGACCGTGTCCGCGCCGTCGGCCGTGATGCTCTCGGGCCCCTTGACCCCGGGCAGGCGGGCCGCACCGGAGGGGGTGGCGCGCAGCCGGCGCAGCGACCAGACGACGTCGTCCGCGGTGACCGGGGTGCCGTCGTGGAAGGCGGCGCCCCCGGCGAGCCTGAAGCGCCAGGTCTTCAGGTCGGCGGAGTGCTCCCAGGAGGCGGCCAGGCGGGGCACCGTGTTGGTCTTCGCTCCCGGCACGGCGAGGGTGTCGAAGACGAGGGCGATGACGAGGTAGTCGCTCTCGTTGGCCTGGGTGCCGTGGGGGTCGCGGGTGATGGCTCCGGCGCGACCGAGCGCGCCGATACGGAGCGTGCCGCCGCTCTTGGGACCGGTGTCCCCGCCGGGCTCGCCGTCCGTGGTGCCGCCGTCTTCCGAGGAGCAGGCGGCGAGCAGGGCCGCCGCGCCCATCGCCCCTCCGGCCCACAGCACTTGACGCCTGTTCATGTCCACGTACGTCCTCGTTCCACCAGAGCAACGGAGTGAATGCTTAGGTTTGCCTACCCTAAGAACAACCCCTCTCGCAAGTTGCCGAACGCGATGGGACTCATGTCCGAATATCGATCCCGAGTGACCAGCAAGTAAGGTTTGCCTTACCTCACTTCGGTGCTAGCGTTCGAAGCGTTCCCGGTTCTGCAGGTTCGCGAACGGGCTCCAACTCCCCTACCGGTACTGCCAGTTGCCGCCCCCTGCCGTCCCTCGGGAGAGAGCGCGCCCAGAGAACCGGGCTCCCCCTGCCATCCGAAGAAACGGATCTCCTCGCCATGAGCACGGCAGCCGCCCCCGTCCGCCAGCTCGATGCCCACACCGTGGCCGACCTCCGCCGGGCCGCGGAGGAACTCCTCGCCGAATTCGGCACCTCCGCCACGAGCCCCCGGCTCCTGGCCCGCGTCCGCGACGTGGCCGGCGGCCTCGGCGAGGACCTGCGCCGCCAGTGCCGTCCCGTCGACACCGCCGACGGCCTGTTCGTCCTGCGCGGCCTCGACGTCGACGACGCGGCCATCGGCCCCACTCCCGCGGGATGGGCGAGCGCCGGTGACAGCGGCGCCGTGTACGACCTCGCCCTCCTCCTGCTCGCCACCGTGATGGGCAACCCCATCGCCTGGGAGGGCCAGCAGGACGGCCGCTTCGTCCACAACATCGTTCCCTCGCCCGGCCACGAGAGCGCGCAGACCGGCGCCGGCAGCTCGGTCCTGCTCAGCCCGCACACCGAGGACGCCTTCCACCCCGGCCGCGCCCACCTGCTGATGCTCGGCTGCATGCGCAACCACGACCGCGTCGCCACCACCGCGGCGAGCATCCGCCGCACCCGGCTCGCCGACGCCGACGTGGATGTCCTCACCCGACCGGTGGTGCCGATCCTGCCCGACGACGCCTACGCCGAGGCACAGGGCTACGCGGGCCAGGCGCCGCCCCCCGTCCCCGCCCTCTTCGCCACCGAGGACGGCATGACCCTGCGCTTCGACCCGGCGTACACCCCGCTGGAGGAGGCCGACGGGGCGTACCGGTCCGCGTACGGCCGGCTCGCGGACGAACTGGCCCGGGTCTCGATCGCCGTCAGCCTGAGCCCCGGCGAGGTCCTGGTCGTCGACAACGACCTCGTCGTGCACGGCCGTGTCCCCTTCCGGGCCCGCTACGACGGCACCGACCGCTGGCTCAAGCGCGCCTCGGTACGCGTCCCCGGCCGCCGCACCCGCCCCGACGCCGAAGCCGGCGAGCACGGCTACGGCCAGAGCGCCCTCGAAGCGCACGCGAGCTGACCACCCGCCCCGCACCCGGAGGACCGACCCATGACCGACACCACGGCCGGCACCGCTTCCGCTTCCGCAGCCGCTCCCGCTCCCGCCCCCGCCCCGGCCCCGGCCCCGGCGGACGACCGGCACCTGCGCGTCCTGTCCACCACCGACCTCGCCGGGATCGACATATCCCTGGCCGACGTGGTGGAGACGGTGGAGGGCGCCTACCGCACCCTCGACGCCGGCCTGTCCGACAACCCCCGCAAGCTCACGGTCACACCGCGCGACGGGCACTCCGTCTCCTACGCGATGCTCGGCCGCGACGGCTCCCGCGACGTCGTCGCCGTCAAGACGTCCTACAAGCACGGCCTCGACAGGGGCCGCGAGGAGCAGCACTACTACACCGCGCTGACGCTCTACGACGACGTCACCGGCCTGCCCGTCGCGATGATGGACTGCTCCCGCGTCGGCTCCCTGCGCACGCCCGCCGTCTCGGCGCTGCTGGCCCGCGAACTCGCCGCCCCGGCGGCCCGCACCGCCCTGGTCATCGGCACCGGCACCCAGGGCCGGCTGGCCCTGCCGTTCCTGCTGACCACCCTCCCGGACCTGGACCGGCTGATGCTGTCGGGTACGCACCCCGCGGGCATCGCCGCCGTCCGCGAACGGCTGCGCGCCCACTTCCCCGACCGGGACGTGGAGCTGGTCACCGACCTGCGGGCGGCCGCCGCCGACGCCGACGTCATCGTCGCCACGGCGGGCGGCCACACCCCGGCCGCGGTGGAGGCGGACTGGCTGCGGGCCGGCGCGCTGGCGGTCCTCGTCGGCCACGGGCTGGCGCCGTCCACCCTGCACGAGGCCGACCGGCTGATCGCCACGAGCGAGGCGCAGATGCACGTCACCGGCACGGACATGGCCGACGCCGATGGCGGACTCCCGGCGGTGGACTGCGAGTTCCCGGCCGTTCTCGCCGGGCGGAGCAAGGGCCGGACCGGCGCCGACGAGCGGATCTTCGCCTACAACAGCGGTCTCGTCGTCACCGACATCGCCCTCGGACACCGCTTCGCCCAGCTCGCCCTCGCCCAGGGCCTGGGCACGGAGGTCGCACTGTGGGCGTGAACGGCACGACGACGCCGGGCGGTTCGGCCGCGGGGACCGGCTCCGCCCCGGGGACCGGTCCCACCGCGGCCACCGCCGCCGGTCCCGCCGCGGCCCGTGCCGCCCTGCCCACCGTGCCGGTCCTGCCCGACGAAGCCACCGAGCGGGTACTGGCGAGCGGACTGCTGCCCGAACTCGCCCACGCCTTCGGCGGCCCGTTCCACTTCCTGCTGCCCGAGGCCTTCGACACCAACCTGCGGGGCATGCGGGAGGCCCTGGCCTCGGCCGGGGTCGAGGGGTTCGTGTACTTCGCGAAGAAGGCCAACAAGGCCGCCGCCTTCGTCGAACGCGCCGCGGCCGGCGGGGCCGGCGTGGACGTGGCCTCCGTGGGCGAGCTGCGCGAGGCCCTGGGGCACGGCACACGGGGCGAGCACCTCGTCGTCACCGGGCCCGCGAAGGATCCGGCTCTGCTGCACCTGGCCGTCCGGCACGGAGCGCTGATCGCCGTCGACGCCCTGGACGAACTCGACGCGCTCGTCGCGCTCGTCGGCGGGGGGCTCGCCGGGCGGATCCGTCCGGCCCGGATCCTGCTGCGCTGCCTGCCGCCCGACCGGCCCCACAGCCGCTTCGGGCTCTCCGAGCCGGAACTGGCCACGGCACTGGACCGGTGCGTGCGGGCCGGGGACGCCCTGCGCATGGAGGGGTTCGCCTTCCACCTCTCCGGCTACGCCCTCCAGCCCCGGGCCGACCTCGCGGCCCGGCTGGTCGGCCTGTGCCTCACGGCGCGGGTACGGGGTCTGGAGGCGAGCCGGATCAGCATCGGCGGCGGTCTGCCCGTCAGTTACACCGACGCCGAGAGCTGGCGGGGCTTCCTCCACGGGCAGCACAGCGGCCACTACCACGCCGGAAGGACCTTCCACACCGGCGACTTCTACCCCTACCACTCCCCCGTCGCCGGCCCCGAGGCCCTGGCCGCGCTCCTGGCCACCCGCCCCGAGAGCCACGGGCATCCGCTGTCCCGGCTCCTCCGCGACTCCGGCGTACTGCTGCTCCTGGAACCCGGACGGTCCCTGCTCCACCAGGCCGGAGCCACGGTCTTCCGCGTCCAGGGCGTCAAGGAACGCGCCGGCTACCGGATCCTGACCGTGGACGGCACCAGTCTGAGCCTGTCCGAACAGTGGTTCAACAGCGAGTACCTGCCCGATCCCGTCCTCCTGTCCCGGGACCCCGGGGCCGAGCGGGGGACGTTCCCGGCGAGCGTCGGTGCGGCCACCTGCCTGGAGTCGGACCTGCTCACCTGGCGCAAGATCCCCTTCCCGGCCCTCCCCCGCACCGGTGACCTCCTCGTCTACCCCAACACGGCCGGCTACCAGATGGACTCCAACGAGTCCTCCTTCCACGACCTGGCCCTCCCCCCGAAGGTCGTCGTCGACCGGACCGGCCGGGCGCGCCCGCGCTGGCGCCTGGACCGCCACTTCACCTGACGTCCCCGCCCCGACCCTCTGGAGTCCCCGATGCCCGGAGCCCTTGAGCGCCCCGCCCTGGTATCCCGCGTATCCGAACTCGTCGGGTACACCCCCCTGCTGGAACTGGCCCGGACCGCCACCGGCAGCCGTCTGCTGTTGAAGCTGGAGATGTTCAACCCGACCGGCACGGCCAAGATCCGCATGGCCCGCGCCATGGTCGACGCCGCCGAGGCGGCGGGCGAACTCCGGCCGGGCGGCCGGATCGTCGAATCGACCTCGGGCAACACCGGCCTGGGTCTGGCGGTCATCGCCGCGGAACGCGGCTACGCCTTCACCGCCGTCGTCGACCACCACGCCTGCCCCGACAAACTGCGGGGCATGAAGGCGCTGGGCACCGAGCTCGTCTACGTCGTGGACGACGGCAGCGGGGAACTCGCCACCGCGGCCCGCGAGGAACTCGCCGAGGACATGGCCCGCGGGCGGGACGACACGGTCTTCACCGAGCAGCACAACAACCCCGCCAACGGCGTCGGTTACTTCGCCGTGGCCCACGAACTGCACGAGGCCCTCGGCGGCCGGATCGACGTGCTCATCGGCGCGGTCGGCACCGGCGGCGCCCTCTGCGGCACGGGCCGGGAGCTGGGGAGGCTGATGTCCGGCTTCACCGTCATCGGCGTCGAACCCAAGGGCTCCATCGCCTTCGGCGGCCCGGCCCACGACTACCACCAGTCCGGTACCGGCACCCCCGAGGGAGCCGGGATAGGCGCCCTCGTCGACTTCGACCTCATCGACGAGGGGGTCAAGGTCGGCGACGTCGAGGCCTTCGCGACCTGCCGCGCCGTCGCCCGTACCGGGCTCCTCATCGGCGGCTCCGCCGGAGGCGTCGTCCACGAGGCCCTCACCCGGCTGCCCTCCCTGCCCCCGGGCACGACCGTGGTCGCCCTCGTCAACGACGGCGGCGAGAAGTACATGGACACCGTCTTCGACGACGACTGGATGCGGGCCCGCGGCCTCCTCGACCCCGAGGTCGAACGGGAGATCGAAGAACTGCTCACCAAACTCCGCGGGAACCGGTAGACCATGCCCACCACTCTCCTCCGCGACGGCCGCGCCCTCGGCACCCTCGCCGTGCCCCTGATCCTCACCCAGCTCGCCCAGGTCGCGCTGACCACGACCGACACCGTGATGATGGGGCTCCTGGGCACCCGGGAGCTCGCGGCCGGCGGTCTGGCCATCGTCATCTTCAACCAGCTGCGCACCATGGGCGTCGGCCTCGTCACCTCCGTCGGCAACCGAATAGCCGCCGCGGCCGCGCGGGCCGAACGGGCGGCCGGAGGGGGCGACGACGTCGCGGGGGGAAAGTCCGCGGACGACGAGGTGCGGGGCATCGTCCGGGCGAGCCTGGCCGTCGCCACGCTCGCCGGCGTCATCGGCGCCGTCCTCATGGTCCTCATCGGCCGGGCCCTCGGCCCGCTGGGCCAGGACGCGGACGTCGTCGGTCCCGCCCGGGCGATGCTCCTCGCCCTCGCCCCCGGGCTGCTGCCCTGCCTGTGGTTCCAGGCCGTACGCCAGTTCACCGTCGGCATGCGCCGCCCGCAGGCCCTGCTGCGGATCACCATCGCCTCGGTCGCGGTCAACGCGGGCCTCGACTGGGTCCTGATCCACGGTACGTTCGGCCTGCCCGGGCTCGGCCTCACCGGTATCGGCGTCGCCACCTCGACCGTGTACCTGCTGTCCTTCCTCGCCCTCCTCGTCTCGGCGAAGCGGGACGAGCGGCTGGCACCGCTCCTGACCCTGGACCTCACCAAGGCCGACCCGGCCACCGTCAGGCAGCTGGTCGGCCTCGGCGTCCCCATCGCCGCCACCTACGGCTCCGAGGCCGGGTTCTTCTCGCTCACCGCGCTCATGGCCGGCTCCTTCGGACCCGACGCCCTGGCCGCGCACACCGCCGTCAACCAGCTCGTCTACATCGTCTTCCAGGTCGCCGTCGGGCTCTCCCACGCGGCTTCCCTCACCGTCAGCCGCGAGCTCGCCCTCGGCCACCACGACGACGCCCGGCGCATCAAGAACACGGCGCTGGCCTGCGCCGCCGCCGTCATGGCCGTCGTCGGACTGGTCTACCTGACGGTTCCCCGGCTGGTCCTGGCGCCCTTCCTGGACTCCGGTTCCGGTACCGGCCAGGCTCCGGCCATCGCCGCGCAGCTCCTCGTCGTCACCGCGTTCCTGCAGTTCTTCGACTGTGCGCAGAACATCGGCGTGGGGCTGCTGCGGGGCCTCGACGACACCAGGAGCGGGTTCCGCATCACCCTCGTCGGCTACTGGGCCGTAGGACTGCCGGCGTCGTGGATCCTCGCGTACGCACTGGACCTGGACACCCTCGGCATCTGGCTCGGCCTGCTCACCGGCCTCGCCACCACGGCCGTCCTGCTGCTGCGCCGCTACTCCCGCTCCCTCACCGCCCACGCCCTGGCCCACCCGTCAGCGGCCACCTGCTGAGACCGCGGTCCCCCGGACCGCGCCCGGTCGCACAATGGGAGCAGGGGGACCGGGCCGGACGGACACGGCGGGAGGCACGTACCCAGTGGACGAGCAGGAACAGGACGCGCCGGGCGACCGCAGGCAATGGGCGGCGGCGGTGCTGGCGGGCCTGGGCACGGCCGAGGACATCGACCGCGCGCTCACCACGGCGCTCGACCCGCACCCGGACCTGAGCGCCGAGAACAGCGTCCGCAGGGCCCGCGCCGTCCACGCGGCGGCCCTGGGCCTGGGGCCCGCCGGATGCGCGGCCGCGGCCGGGATCCCGGAGCCGATGCTGGCCGGCTGGCGCGCCCACGACCCGGCCTTCGACACGGCGCTCGCCTCGGCTTCCGCCCTGGCCGAGGCGCACCGGGTCGGGGCGCCCGGCAAGGTCGGCGGTTTCGGCCTGCGCCTGCTGCTCCAGTCCGTGGCCAAGGGGGTGCACGCCGGGACCGCCGCGGCGATCGTCGGCCTGCGTTCCGACCAGCTGCTGCGGCTGCGCCGGGCCAACCCGCAGGTGTCGGCGCTCCTCGACGCAGCCGTCCAGCAGGCGAGGGGCCTGCGCGGGAGCGACCGCCGGCCCCGGCGCGGCCACGCCTACCGGCTGGTGCACGTCAGCGACGCCGTACCCCCGGAGGAGACGGCGCAGCGCTGAGGAAACGGCCGGACGGGGGGCGGGCGGACGGACGGCCCGGCGTCAGGGACGGCGGCGCGGCTTGCCGCGCTTGGCGGCCTTGGGCGCGGCGGAACCGCCGCGGGGGTTCTTGCCGGACGTCTTCCCCGTCGCCTTGCCGCCCGTGCCGGCGCCCGGCTTCGCTCCGGTCCGGCCCGCGCCCGACTTGCCCGCGCCCGGCTTGCCCGTGCCCGACTTGGCCGCACCGGCCTTGCGCTGCTTGGGCTGGGGCGGCGTCGGCGGACGGCCGCGGGTGCTGTTCACGGTCCGTCCCCGGACGATGCCGATGAACTCCTCCACCAGATCGGTGGTCCGCTCCTCGGGCCAGGACAGCGCGATGCGCGACTCGGGGGCGTCGGTGACCGTCCGGTAGGTGAGGTCCTTGCGGTGGTGCAGGCGGGCGAGGGACTGCGGAACGACGAGGACGCCGATGCCCGCGGCCACCAGCTCGATCGCGTCCGCCGTCGTGGCCGGGCGTTCGAAGGCGGGACGGCCCGGGAGGGTCTCCCAGCCGAGGACGTCGTCGAGGGGGTGCAGCACGATCTCGTCGGCCAGGTCCTCGGTCGACACCTCCTCCACGGCAGCCACCAGGTGGTCCTTCGGGATCACCACCACGGTGGTCTCGGTGTAGAGGGGGATCGCGCTGAGGTCCGCCCGGTCCACGGGCAGCCGCACGAATCCGGCGTCGGCGCCGCTGCCGCGCAGCGTGTCGAACGCCTCTGCGGCGGACACGCCCACGAGGGTCAGCGGGACGTCGGGCAGCCGCTCGTTCCAGATCCGCACCCACTTCGTGGGCGTCACTCCCGGGACGTAGGCGAGCCGGAACGAAGGGGGTACATCCGAGCCTGTCACTCCGCCAGGTTACCGGTCGTGGTCGGAGGTAGCGCACACGCTCGATACCCTTGACACCATGACCTCGCACCAGAGCACCCAGACGATGAAGCCCGCGACCGCGGCGAAGAAGCTGGGTGTGTACCTCGAAGCCACCCCCGCAGAGTTCCAGGAGGGTGTGGTTTCGCGCTCCGAGCTGAACGCACTCCAGTCCGAGCCGCCCGCGTGGCTGGTGGAGCTGCGCCGCAACGGCCCGCACCCGCGGCCCGTCGTCGCGGCGAAGCTCGGCGTGTCGATCGCCGGTCTCGCGCGCGGCGGCGTCACCGAGGCCCTGACCACGGAGCAGATCGAGGCCATCAAGCAGGCCGACCCGGAGTGGCTCCAGAAGGAGCGCGCCACTCAGGCCGACGTGCGCAAGGAAGCCGTGCGCATCAAGGAGAAGAACGCCCAGAAGGCGCAGAAGCAGGCGGGCGGCTCCCAGTAGCGGGCCCCGGGGGCGCGGGACGCCTGCGGCGTCCGCAGAAAATCCGGTGACCACGGAGCCCCCGGCCACCAGACTGGCCCGATGATCACATCGGACGCCAAGAAGGACCTGCAGATCTACCTCCAGGACGCCCGCGAGGTCCTGCTGTGGAAGCTCGACGGACTCTCCGAGTACGACGTCCGCCGGCCCGTGACCCCGACCGGCACCAATCTGCTGGGGCTGGTCAAGCACGCGGCCGGCGCCGAGGCCCTGTACTTCGGCGCCGCCTTCGGGCGGCCCTTCGAGGCGACGGGGTTGTGGATCACCGGCGACGCCGAACCCAACGCGGACCTCTGGGCCACGGCCGACGAGACCCGTGAGCGGATCACCGGCCTCTACCGCGCGGCCTGCGCGCACGCGGACGAGACGATCGGGGCGCTCGGCCTCGACGCCGTGGGCAGGGTGCCCTGGGGGGCCCGGGACGAGGTGACCCTCCACCACAGCCTGGTCCACATGATCGCCGAGACCGACCGGCACGCCGGGCACGCGGACGTCCTGCGGGAGCTCATCGACGGCACCACCGGCCTGCGGACCGGGAGCGAGAGCCTGCCGGAGCGCGACGCGGCCTGGTGGCGGGCCCACCGGGCCCGGGTCGAGCACGCGGCCCGGGAGGCCGGCCGCCTCGATGGCTCGGCGCCCTGAGCACGGCCCGCCCGGGACCCCGCGGGGCGCGGCGGCTCAGCCGGGCGGTGCGACCAGCCCCGCCTCGTAGGCCGTGATCACCAGCTGGACCCGGTCCCGGGCGCCCAGTTTGCCGAACAGCCTCGCCACGTGGGCCTTGGCCGTGGCCACGGAGATGAACAGCTCCTCGGCTATCTCGGTGTTCGACAGACCCCGCCCGACCAGGACGAGGACCTCCCGTTCCCGGTCGGTGACCCCCGGGAGCGGGCGCTCCGGCGTCCGCGGCGGCCGGGCTCCCGCTCCGGCCCCGCCCTGCGGACCGCGGACGAAGTCCGCGATCAGCCTGCGGGTGACCCCGGGGGCGATCAGGGAGTCCCCGGCGGCCACGACCCGGATGGCGGCGAGGATGTCGTCCAGGGCCATGTCCTTGACCGCGAACCCGCTCGCGCCCGCGCGCAGCGCCCCGTAGACGTGTTCGTCCTCGTCGAAGGTGGTCAGGACGAGGATCCTGGGCGCGCCCGGCCGCGCGGTGATCCGCCGGGTGGCCTCGATGCCGTCCATTCCCGGCATCCTGATGTCCATCACCACCACGTCGGGGACGTGTTCGGCCGCGAGCGCCACGGCCTCCGCACCGGTGCCGGCCTCGGCGACCACCTCCAGGTCGGCGGTGTCGGCGATGAGCACGCGCAGCCCGGAGCGCACCAGCGGCTGGTCGTCGACGAGCAGCACGCGTACGGGACCGGTCACCGGGCCGCCTCCGTCCGCACGGCGGGCAGCGGCAGCTCGGCCGCGACGCGGAAGCCGCCCTCGGGGCGGGGTCCGGCGCTGAAGCGGCCGTGCAGCAGGCTGACCCGTTCGTACATGCCGGTGATGCCGAAGCCGCTCTTCCCGGCGCGCGCGGACACCCCCCGGCCGTCGTCGAGGACCTCCACGCGCAGTTCCTCCGCCGAGAAGTCGAGGCCCACCCGGGCCCGGACACCGCCGCCCGCGTGCCGGACCACGTTCGTCAGCGCCTCCTGCACGATGCGGTACACCGACAGGTCGATGTCCGGCGGGAGGTCGCGCCGCTCGCCCGTGGTGCGTACGTCGACCCGTACCCCGGAGTCGGCCAGCGAGGCCGCGAGGGCGTCGAGGTCGGCCAGGCCGGGAGCCGGCCCCGTCGGGGCGTGGCCGCCCTCCGCGTCGGGCTGGGCCCGGCGCAGGGCGACCAGGGTCCGGCGCAGGCCCGCCAGGGTCTCGCGGCTGGTGGTTTCGATGGCGTCGAGGGCCTTGCGGGCCTCGGCCGGCTGGGTCTCGATGACCCGGCTGCCGACCCCCGCCTGGATGGCGATCACGCCGATGCTGTGGGCGACCATGTCGTGCAACTCCCGTGCTATGCGCAGACGTTCGGCGGTGAGGGCCTCGGACACCGCGGACTCGCGCAGTTCTGCGCTGTGTTCGCGGCGCTCGCGCAGCAGCAGACCGGCCATGCCGCAGGCGCCCAGCGTCAGGAGGGTGACGAGCAGGCTGCCGGTCACCTCGTACGGGCCGTGGGCCAGGCCGGCGACGCCCGGCAGTTCCACCAGCACCACGGCGGCGCCCGCGAGGGCCGAGGCCCGGCGGGTGCGGGTGGCGACGACGATCCCGAAGACGATGGCCACGGGAACGTAGACGAGGTGGCGGTCGGTCGTCAGGTCGCCCCGCTGCACCCCGTAGGCCACGACCGTGGCGGCCGTCAGGGTGAGGGCCAGGGCCGCGAGGGGACGGCGCCGCAGCAGGCCCGCGAGCAGGCTGAGCCCCAGGGTCAGGACGCCGGCCCTCAGCAGTCCGGTGGCGTCGGGGGTCCCGCCGATGAGCAGCAGCGCCGTGAGCCCGTAGAGGAACGCCCCGCCCCAGTCGGGGAGGGCATGGCCCCACCTCCCGCCCGTCGTCGGCGGAGCGCTCTGCCTTGTTCTGTCCATGTCGCGACAGTAACGGGGGGCTCCCGCCCGGGCATCGGCCCGGGGGCGTACGCCCCCGGGCGGGTCCCGCTTGGTTGAAACCCGTTCCGCCGTGCGGCGTTAGAAGGGCGGAGCGGCGCGGGCGCACGAGCCCCGCGCCGGTCGGGCCCTTGTCCATACGAGTGCGACGAACGAGTACGAGGAGCGAGATGAACCAGCCGACGCAGGCCGGACCCGGCCGCAGGAGACTGGCGGCCCACTGCCGGAGGATCGCCGAGGACCCGTCCTTCGGGATGGCCGTCTTCGTCGTGATCCTGCTCAACGCGGGACTGATGGGCGCCGAGACCTACAGCGGGCTGGCCGACGCGCACCGCCGGGTCCTGCAGCTGGCGGAGACCGGCTGCCTGACCCTGTTCACCCTGGAGATGCTGCTGCGCCTGGGCGCGTACGCGGACCGGCCGAAAGCATTCTTCCGGGATCCCTGGAACATCTTCGACCTGCTGATCGTCGCCTCGGCCTTCCTGCCGTTCCTGCGCGAGAACACCACCGTGCTGCGGCTGCTGCGGCTGGCCCGCGTGCTGCGCACCGCCCGGTTCCTGCCCCACCTGCGGATCCTGCTGCTGGCCGTGGGGCGCAGCCTGCCGGGCACGGCCAGCTTCCTGTTCGTCGGGGCGCTGGTGCTCTACGTGTACGCGATGGTCGGCTGGGTCTGCTTCGCGCAGTCCGACCCGGGCCACTACGGGTCGATCGGGCGGGCCATGCTCACCCTGTTCCTGCTGACCACCCTGGACGGCCTGACCGATGCCGTCCGGGCCGGTCTGGAGATCTCCCGGTTCAGCATCGTCTACTACGCCTCCTACGCGCTGCTCGCCTCCTTCGTGCTGGTCAACGTCCTGATCGGCGTGGTGCTCAACTCGCTCGACGAGGCGCGCGAGATGGAGGAGGCCGAAGCCCGGGCCCGGGAGCGCGCGGCGAACGACACGGATCCGGCCGAAGAGGTCCGCGACCGGATCGTCGCGGCCCGCCTCGCCCTGGACGACCTGGAGGCGAGCCTCTCCCGGATCCGCGCCACCCCGGAACCGCTCCCGGAACGCGAGCGGGAGCGCCGCCTCGAATCGGCCGTCTAGAGGACCCGGCCCTCGCGTTCCCCCGGTCTCGTCGTCGGTCCGCACGTACAGTGCGGTCACGAGGGGACCGGGGCGGCACAGGGGGAGACGATCGTGGCGGAATGGGACGGCAGGACCGCACTGGTGACGGGCGGCTCGCGCGGGATCGGGCGCGCGGTCGCCCTGCGGCTCGCCGCCGAGGGGGTGCTGGTCGCGGTCCATTACGGCGGCGGCCGAGAGGCCGCCGCGGAGACCGTGGCGCTGATCGCCGAGGCCGGTGGCCTGGCGTTCGCCGTGCGGGCCAGGTTCGGCGAGATCGGGGCGGTGGACCGGCTGTTCGAGCAACTCACGGCCGGGCTGGCCGACCACGGCGCCGAGGGGCTGGACATCCTGGTCAACAACGCGGGCATCCACTCGGTCGGTTCGATCGGGCAGCTCACCGAGGAGGAGTTCGAACGTCTGCTCGCGGTCAACGTGCGCACGCCGGTCTTCGTGATCCAGCGGTCGTTGCCGCTGCTGCGCGACGGCGGACGGATCGTCAACATGGGCTCGGCGGCAACCCGGATCGCGAACCCCCTCCAGATCGGCTACACCGTCACCAAGGCGGCCCTGGCCTCTCTCGGCCCCTCGCTCGCCAACGAGCTGGGCCGGCGCGGGATCACCGTGAACACGGTCGAACCCGGGGTGGTACTGACCGACATGACCGCCGGGTGGACCGGCGCTCCCGAGGCGGTGGCCGGACTCGAATCGATCACCGCGCTCGGACGGATCGGCGAGCCGGGGGACGTAGCGGACGTGGTGGGATTCCTGGCGGGTCCGCAGGGCCGCTGGGTGACCGGCCAGACCATCGACGTCTCCGGCGGCACCTACCTCGGCCCGATCACGGGCGGGTGATCCGCCGCCCGGGGCGGGTGCCGGCACGTCGACGTCGGACCGGGCGGGGTGGAGCCCCCGATCCGCCCGTCCGGCCGCGGCCCCGCCGCCGGGGCCCGCCGGAATGTGACGGAAGTCTGACGGACGGCCGCCGCGCCTGGTGTCCGGGCCCGTACCGGTGGTCGAATCATCGGGTGAGCACGGATACGCGTACGCAGGACCCCGACGGGCACGGTGCCCCCGTCGGGCGGCGGCTGCTCCTCGGCACCGTCGCGGCCGGCGCCGCCGCACTGGTCGCCGCGCCCGCCCTGCGCCGGGGCGTGGAGGCCGGGCTGGGGGCGGCCGCCGACCGGGACCCGACCGGTCTGACCGGGCTGCTGCCGAACGGCGGCGGGTTCCGGTACTACTCGGTCGCCGCGTCCGTGCCGGAGCGCGGAGCCGCCGACTACCGACTGCGCGTCGACGGCCTGGTGGAGCGGCCGATGACGTACGACCTGGCCGCGCTGCGCCGGCTGCCGCAGACCCGGGTGGTCCGCGACGTGCAGTGCGTGACCGGCTGGCGGGTCCCCGGCACCTCCTTCGAGGGCGTCCCGGTGATGCGCCTGCTCGACGCGGCGGGGGTGCGGCCCGAGGGCCGGGCCATCCGGTTCACCTGCTTCGACGGGACGTACACCGAGAGCCTCACCCTCCCGCAGGCGCGGCGCGACGACGTCATGGTGGCCCTGAGCATGCAGGACCGGCCGCTGGAGCACAGCCACGGCGGCCCGGCCCGGCTGTACGTGGCGCCCATGTACTTCTACAAGTCGGCGAAGTGGCTCTCGGGCATCACCGTGACCCGCGAGGCCGAACCCGGCTACTGGGAGGAGCTCGGTTATGACGTGGACGCCTGGGTCGGCCGGTCGAACGGACGCGACGATGCCCCGACCGTCTGAGGCCGGGCCGTCCGAAGCCCGGCCGTCCGGCCCGGCCGAGCGGGTGCGGCGGTTCACCCGGGCCGAGCGCTGGGTGCACCGGGCCACGGCCGCCCTCATGGGGATCTGCGTGGTCACCGCCGGCTGCCTGTACCTGCCGCCGCTCGCCGAGCTGGTCGGGCGTCGGCACCTGGTGGTCACGGTCCACGAGTGGGCCGGTCTGGCACTGCCCGTGCCCGTACTGCTGGGGCTCGCCTCGCGCGCCTTCCGGACCGACCTGCGGGTGCTGAACCGCTTCGGCCCGCACGACCGGGTCTGGCTGCGCTCCGCGCTGCGCCGCCGGGGACCGCGCCCGGCCGGGAAGTTCAACGCCGGCCAGAAGCTCTGGGCGGCCTGGCTCGCCGGGGCGGTGCTGGTGATGCTGGGCACCGGGCTGCTGATGTGGTTCACCCGGCTCGCGCCGCTGCTGTGGCGGACCGGCGCCACCTTCGTCCACGACTGGCTGGCCCTGGCGCTGGGCGTCGTACTGGCCGGGCACATCGGCAAGGCCCTGGGCGATCCGGAGGCCCGGCGCGGGATGCGCACCGGTTTCGTCGGGCGGTGGTGGGCCGACACCGCGCATCCGCTGTGGCGGCCCGGGGACTGAGCCCCCGCCGGCCGGGTCAGCCGCCGTCGCGGACGGCGACGATGCCGTTGAACACGCCGACGTAGGCGGTGCCGTCGGGACCGAGGGTGATCGGAGCCCAGTTGTTGTCGTACAGCGGCCCGGTTCCGGTCAGCTGCCGCCAGCGGCGCTCACCGGTGCGGAAGTCCACCGCGGTGAGGTACCAGGCGTCGATGCCCCAGGAATTGGGCTCCTTCTCGTAGAAATAGAGCAGCCCGTTGCCGGTGGAGAGCTTGGGGACGACGGAGGGCGAGCGGATCGCGCTCTGCCACACCGTGTCGCAGCCGCTGCCGTCGGCACGGACGTCGATGCGGCTGACGCCGCCGGTGACCGACTTGCCGAGGAGCAGCGAGGTGGGGTTCTCGTAGCCGTAGTTGTTCTCGACGACGATGCTGTTGCCCCAGGTGATCAGGGAGTTGTCGGTGGTCGAGGCGCCGGATCCGAAGACGGGCACCTTGCAGACGAGCCGCCGGTCGGCGGGGACGTCCGCGCCCCGCCTGTAGACGAGGACGTTCATCCGGTCGTCGGCGTTGTCGGTGATGGCGACGTAGCCGTCGCCGAAGAGGTCCGGTGTGGTGCCCGAACCCTGGTTCACGGAGCCGGGCTTGGTGCCGGTCCCGCGGTCGTACGTCTGGCGCCACTGCGCCTCGGGGGTGCCGTCGGCGGTGGCGCGGAAGCCGTAGAGCGCGTGGTCGGTGACGATGGAGACCCCGTCCTCGGCGACCGAGAAGGAGTTCTGGATCTCCTCGCCCTCCAGGTGGATCGAGCGGATCGCGCCCGTGCCCGGGTCGACGGTGCCGACGCGGCCCTGCCGGGTGACCCACCAGATACGGCCGTTCCAGTCGGGCATGACGGAGGTGACCGGGTCGCAGGTGCCGCTGGGCCACAGGTTGGTCCAGCCGACGCAGTCGTGGGGCACCCGGCCGGTGAGGTCCCAGTCGTTCTCGACGGTGAACTTCCAGCTGCCGTCGGGGTCCTGGCGGTGGGCGAGGCGCAGGACGTGCTGGCGGGAGTCGGCCAGCACGGCCCGGTCCTGGTCGTCCAGGTAGAAGTAGGCGCCGCCGGAGGTGTCCTTGAAGATCTTCGCGAAGTCGAGGGAGGTGATCGCCTCGACCGTCGAAGAGCGCTGCGGTAGCTGGTACTCCGCGAGCGTGGCGAGCGTGCGGGGCTCCAGGAGCTTGACCTTGAAGCCGGAGAAGGTGCCGCAGACGGTGACGAGCCGGCCGCCCGCGTCGAAGGTGGCGGTGGCGCACTCACCGCCGAGGGCGGCGATCTTCTCGCTGGTGACCCGCGGGTTCCTGCCGAGCGGGCCGGACCAGGGGGAGGTGGCGCTGCCGGCCGCGTCGGAGTGCATGCCGCTGCGGCCGTTGGGCGCGAGGAAGGGGTGCTGCGGCGGGGCTTCGCCGGGCAGCGGCGCCGCGGCGGCGGGGCTCCCCTCGTAGTGGCCGACCAGGCGGTGGCCGGGGGCCTGGGGGATCTCCTCGGCATGGGCCGGGGAGATCCCGCCGATCACCGTCAGGGCGGCGACGGCGGGGGCCACGGCGCAGTTCAGCGCTCTTCGGAACATCCGGTCGTCCTCCTTGTTCCATGGTGTTGTTGACATTGCGTCTGACATCGCGCCGCCGCCCGACGCTAGAGCGCGCTGTCCGAGGAGTCCATGGATGGTCCGGATGATTCACGTGGGCGCAACAGTCGGTCATCCGTGCGCGATGTCGCTCCAGCGGGCCGTACGGTCGCACCACCGGCCGAGCAGCACCGGATCGTGGCCCACCGCGAGCAGTCCCGCTCCGGTCTCCCTCCGGTACTCCTCCACCACCGCGACCAGGGCCGCCGTGGTGGAGGCGTCGAGCATCGCGGTCATCTCGTCGCAGACCAGCCAGCGCGGCCGCAGCACCAGGGCGCGGGCCACGCAGGCGCGTTGCAGCTGGCCGTCGCTGACCTCGTGGGGGCGCCGGGCGAGGAGCTCCGGGCCGAGGCCGACCCGCTCGGCCAGTTCGGCGACGGTCGCCCGCGCCCCGCCCGCGCGGCCCGTGGCCCGCAGCGGCTCCGCGACGAGGTCGCGCAGTCTGAGGCGGGGGTCCGCGGCGAGCCTGGGCTGCTGGAAGACGACGCCGACCTCGGTGCGCAGGGAGCGCGGGGCCCGGTGCCGGAAGCCGGTCACGGTGCGGCCGCCGAGGACCACCGTCCCCCGGTCGGGCCGGTGCAGCAGGGCGGCGACCCGGGCCAGGGTGGACTTGCCGCAGCCGCTGGGCCCGAGCAGCCCGAGGGCCTCGCCGGGTCGCAGCGCGAGGTGTGCGTCGCGGACGACGGGCCGGCGGCGGTCGTAGCCGGCGGTGATGCCCCGGAGCTCAAGCACGGTGGCAGGCCACCCCTTCGGTCAGCGGGGGCCGCACGGCCCGGCAGGTGGTGTCGGCCAGGGCGCAGCGGGGGGCGAAGGCACAGCCGGGCGGCAGGTCGCCGAGTTCGGGCGGGGCTCCGGGGATCGGGGTGAAGGCGCGCTCGGGGAGGGCGTCGAGCAGGCCGCGGGCGTAGGGGTGGCGGGGGCCGGGTGCGCCGAAGAAGGCGTCGGCGGGGGCGAGTTCCACGATCCGGCCCGCGTACATGACGGCGACGGTGTCGGCGACGCGCCGGGCCGCGGCGAGGTCGTGGGTGATCATCAGCAGGGCCCGGCCGGCGTCCCGGGTGTGGGCGCGCAGTTCGTCGACGGTGCGGTCGACGAGATCCCGGTCGAGACCGGTGGTCGGCTCGTCGGCGAGGAGCAGGGGGGCGTCCCCGACGAGCGCGAGGGCGGTGGCGGCGCGCTGGGCGAGGCCTCCGGAGAGTTCGTGGGGGTGGTGGTCGAGGTGGTCGGCGGGGAAGGCGGCCCGTGCGGCGGCGGTCTCGGCGGCCGCCCGTAGCCGCGCCTTCCCGCCCTGCGGGGCGAGCAGTTCCCGGACGGTCTCCTGGAGCTGGGAGCGGACGGTGCGGACCGGGGTGAGGTGCGCGGCGGGGCTTTGCGGGACCAGGCCGACGCGTCGGCCGCGGACGGTGCGGGCCAGGGTCCGCTCGTCGGCGGCGAGCAGGTCGAGGCCGTCGGCGAGCCGGGCCGACCCGGCGGTCTCGGCGTTGCCGGGGAGCAGGCCGAGGAGCGCGGAGGCGAGGACGGACTTGCCGCAGCCGCTCTCGCCGACGAGGACGAGGCAGCTGCCGGGGGCCAGCTCGAAGGCGGCGTCGGTGACGGCCTCGACGTGGCGTCCGCCCCGCGTGCGGAAGCGGACACTGAGCCCCTCCACGCGCAGGACGGGGACCGGACGCCCGGCGGGCGGGGGTGCGGGGTGGGGGCTCACAGGGTCAGCTCCGAACGGCGCCGGGGGTCGAGCCGGTCGTGCCAGGCACCGGCGAGCCCGGCGAGGGCCAGGGTGGGGACGATGAGCAGCAGCCCGGGGAAGAGGGTGGGCCACCAGTCGCCGGCCAGGAGCGGGCCGCGCGCGTCCTGCACGAGGGTGCCGAGGCTGGCCTGACGGGCGGGCAGGCCGAGGCCGAGGAAGGACAGGGCGGACTCGTGCCACATGGCGTGCGGGATCATCAGCACCGCGGCCAGCCCGGCCCGGGGCAGCACCCCGGGCACCAGGTGGCGTACGGCGACCCGCCACCGCGAGGCGCCGCCGGAGACGGCCGCGTCCACGAACGGGCGCCCGCGCAGGGAGAGCACCTCGGCACGCACGATCCGGGCGGTGGACAGCCAGTGGGTCAGCGCCACGGACACCACCACGGGCCAGACGCCGGGCCGGAACAGGGCCACGACGAAGATGCCGAGCAGCAGGTGCGGGACCGAGGAGAGGGCGTCGACGCCGCGCATGACGAGCCGGTCGGTCCAGCCGCCCAGCGCCCCGGCCGCCGCGCCCACCGCCGTACCGAGCACGGTCGCGGCGAGCGCCGCCACCAGGCCGACCAGCAGGGAGACGCGCAGCCCGTAGACGCAGCGCAGCAGCAGGTCGCGGCCCATGCCGTCGGTGCCGAAGGGGTGGTGCGGGGACGGTGGCAGCAGCTTCGCGGAGAGGTCGACGGCCTGCTGGTCGAGTTGTGCCAGCGGGGGCACCAGCAGGACGGCCAGGGCGAGCAGGGCCAGCACGGCCGCCGAGGCGCGCAGGCGCAGGGTGCGGGTGGAGCGGCGGTCCGGCCCGTGGCGGCGCCACTTCACGGGGTCCGCGGGGGCGCCGGGGGCCGTGCCCGCGGGGACTCCGGTCGCGCCGGGGAGGTCAGCCATCGAAGCCCACCCTCGGGTCCGCCAGCCCGTACAGCAGGTCGGACAGCAGGTTCCCGGCCAGCACCGCGGCGGTGGCCAGGACGGTCAGGGCGGCCAGCAGCGGGAAGTCCACCGAGGTGGCGGCCTGGACGGTGGCGGCCGCGATGCCGGGCCAGCTGAACACGGTCTCCACCAGCAGGGCCCCGGTGATCAGCTCCGGCACGCGGGAGCCGATGAGCGTCAGCACGGGGAGCATCCCGGAGCGCAGCCCGTGGCCGAGCAGGACCCGCCGCTCGGACAGGCCCCGCGCCCGGGCCCCGCGAACGGGGTCCTCCTCCAGCGCGTCGGCCACGCCTTGGCGCACGTAGAGGTAGAACCAGGGCATTTGGGAGAGGCCGAGGACCAGCGCGGGCAGCACCAGGTGCGAGGCGACCTGCCCGGCGGTGACGGTGTCGGCGGCGGCGTCGGTGAGTCCGCCGGACGGCAGCACGCCGAGGCGGACCGCGAACAGCCAGACGGCCAGCAGCCCGAGCCAGAAGGCGGGGGCCGCCTCCAGGACGTAGGCGAGGGCGGTGGCGACCCGGTCGAGGGGGCCGCCCCGGCGGCGGGCGGCGAGTACGCCGAGGGCCGTGGCCGGCAGCAGGGCCACGGCGAAGGCGCAGCAGGCGAGCAGGGCCGACCAGCCCAGGCGTCCGGTGATGACGTCGGCGACGGGCTGGCGCAGGACGGCGGAGGTGCCGAGGTCTCCGGTGAGCGCCGAGGTGAGCCAGTCCCACCAGCGCGCGGTGAACGGCCGGTCCACGCCGAGGTTGGCGCGCAGCTGGTCGAGTTCGGCCTGCGAGGCGGTCAGGCCCGCGGTGCCGGCGTAGGCCTTGACGGGGTCGAAGGGGGACAGGGCGGCGGCGGCGAAGACGCCGAAGGTGACGAGGAGCAGGACGGGGGCGGCGAACAGGGTCCGCCGCCCCGCCATGCGCGCCATCGGCCCCCAGGGGAGGCCGCGGTTCACGGCTGCTTCGGCTTCCAGTGCTCGACGTTCCACCAGGGGCCGGAGCCGAGGCCGTGGTCGTGGGGTTCGACCTGCGTGCTGGGGCCGTCCCAGCGGTCGTTCACGACGTAGAGGTGGTCGATGTGGGTGAGGAAGACGTAGCCGGGGTTCTTGACGAGCTCGCGCTGCACGGTGTCGTACGCGGTCTTGCGGACGGCCGGGTCGCCGCTCCTGCGGGCGTCGGCCAGCGCCCGGTCGACGACCGGGTTGTCGTACCGGGCCATGTTGTTGAAGCCGTCGCCCGCGAGGGAGGAGGTCAGCAGCGGGTACTGGTCGAAGTCGGGGTCGGCCGGGGAGCCGCCGCCGGCGAGGACGGCGTCGGTCTTCATCCGGGGTTCGATGACCTCCCAGGTCCCGGCCTCGGTCGTGACCTCGACGCCCGCCTTGCGGGCGTCGGAGGCGAAGGCCAGGGCGTGGTCCTGGCGGATCTTGTCGCCGGTGGTGTACCAGAGCGGGAAGGAGGCGCGGACCCCGTCCTTGACGCGGACGCCGTCCGCGGCGGGCTTCCAGCCGGCATCGTCGAGGATCCTCTTCGCCCGGCCGGGGTCGTACGCGCGTTCCGTGCCGGGCGTGAACCAGGGGCTGTCCGTGGGCACCGGGCCGTGGGCGGCCTTGCCGGCGCCGTCCAGGAGCTTGTCGACCATGGTCGCGCGGTCGACGGCGATGTCCAGGGCCTGCCGGACGGCCGGGTCGCCGGTGACCGGGTGGTGCGTGGGGAGGGTGACGTCGCGGTAGTCGAAGGTCTTCGCGGCGAACGTCCTGCGCGTGCGGTCCCCGGCGAAGCCGGCGGCCAGGTTCGGGGGCAGGATCGCGGCGTCCAGCTCGCCGGAGCGCAGCCGGGTGGCGCGCACGTCGTCATCCTTGATCACGGCCATCGTGAACTTCTTCACGGCGGGCTCGCCGCCCCAGTAGGACGGGTTGGCCCTGAAGGAGATCTTCTCACCCTTGGACCAGCCGGTGAGCACGTACGGTCCGGTGCCGACGGGCCGGGTGGTGAAATCGCCGCTGTTGACGTCCTGCTTCCCGGCGACGTGCTCCGGGGCGATGGGCAGGACGGTGCGTTCGGCGAAGGGGGCGTAGGGGTACTTCAGGGTGAAGACGACCCGGTCCGGGCCCTGTGCGGTGACGCTTTCGACCGCGTCGAGTTCGGTCCTGGAGGCGTTGTTCGTCGCCGGGTCCAGGATGGTGCGGTAGGTGAACTCGACGTCGGCGGCCGTGAAGGGCTCCCCGTCGCTGAACTTCACTCCCTGGCGCAGCCGGTACGTGTACGTGCGGCCGTCGGCGGAGACCTCGGGCAGGGCCTCGGCCAGGGCGGGCCGGAGCTTCATGTCCGCGTCGTGGGTGAGCAGCCCGTCGAAGATCTTGGAGTTGCCGTCCTTGCCGTAGCCCAGCAGCGGGCTGAGGCTCTCCGGCTCGGTCGCGATGCCGACCACGGCGGAATCGGCCGGCCGGGCCGGCCCCGAGGGGTTCGCGCAGGCCGTCACGCCCGTGATGAGTGCGGTGGCGAGCGCGGCTCCGGCCGCTCCCCGTACTGTCCGGGCCGTCATGCTGTGCACATCCCTGTTTACGGTCATCTGTTATTGCAAAGAGATCGCAATAATGTCAGACGGGTTCAGAAGAAGACGAATCCGGCCACACCGCCCCTCTCGGGACCCCCTGCCGGCCCGTGCCGCCGGCCGCCGGCGGCACGGGTCTTGCCCGGTCGGCGCCGCGCGTGCCATATATGTCTAGACCTTTACGAGGTCACCGTGGCAAGGAAGCGCAGGAAGGCCCCCCGTGCGACGCACCGCTCCCCCGCACCCCCTCCCCCTGGCCCTCGCGCTCTGCCTGGCGGCCGGCGCGCTGGCCGGGTGCGGCTCCGGCGACACCCGCCCCCCGCACGCACCCGCCGGGCTCACCGCCCAGGCGGGCAGCGCCACTTCGGTCCACGTGATGTGGGAGTCGGCCGCGCCCGCCGACCGGGTCACCGCCTACCAGGTCTTCCGGGCCGGACAACTGGTCCGGGAGCTGCCGGCCGACCGGACGATGGTGGACGTGACCGGTCTCGCACCCCGGACGGCCTACGAGTTCACCGTCCGCGCCCGCGACGCCGCCGGGAACCGCTCCGCCCCCAGCGCGCCCGTACGGGCCACCACCCCGGCGGCGAGGGCCGAGGACCACGCGGCCCCCACCGCCCCGCCCTCCACCGACGGCCGCGCCGAGGGCCCCCGGACGGTCCGGCTCGACTGGAGCCCGGCCACGGACGACACGGGCGTGACCGCCTACGACGTCTACCAGGGCGGCACCCGTATCCACACGGCCGGCCCCGCCGAGCGGGGCACCTCGCTGACCGGCCTGCAGCCGGGCACCGCCTACTCCTTCACCGTCCGCGCCCGGGACGGGGCCGACAACTCCTCACCCGACGGCCCCGCCGTCGCCGTGACCACCCCGGCCGACCCCGCCCGGGCCCCGGACACCGCACCCGGCGCCTTCGCCGCGACCGCCTCCCCCGGCGCGGTCGACCTGAGCTGGAACCCGCCGGACACGGGGCGCCCCACGGGCGAGTACCAGCTCTACGTCAACGACCGGCCCGTCACCGTCATCCAGTTCGGGGCCGGAGCCGTGCCGGCCGGCCGGGCCTCCTACCGGCTCACCACCGCGGAACCGGCCGGGACCGCCTGGACCCTGAAACTCCGCGCCCGCCTGCCCGACGGCAACTGGGGAGCCTTCTGCGAGCAGCGCCGGATCACCCTCGCCGGCTGAGGCGGACGACGCCGGCCGGCCCGCCGTCACCCGCACGGCGCACGGCGATCCGAAGCGAACGGCCGTGCCGTGAAAGAAGATCGCGCACAATACATCCGTGTTCGGTGAGTACTCGGTCAACGACAATCAGGCAGACTCCGCGGGTGTCGGCCCTGCGCCAGACTCTGGCGCCGTGCCGGGAAATCTGCCGCCGGACGTGGCGAGCTTCGTCGGCCGGGAGGGTGAACTCACCCTGCTCGGGCGCTTGTTGGGCGAACGAAGACTGGTCACCCTGACCGGGGTCGGCGGCGTGGGCAAGTCCCGCCTCGCCCGACGCGCCGTCGGCCGGGCCGCGGCCCGGCGCGACGGGATCTGGTGGGTACAGCTCTCGCCGCTGCGCGACCCCAGACTGCTCACCACCACCGTGGCCCACGCCGTCGGTCTCGCCGACCACTCCGCACAGCCCCTCGACGAGGAACTGTGCGCGTGGATGGCCGACAAGGAGATCCTCCTCGTCCTCGACACCTGCGAACACCTCGTCTCCGAGGTGCGGCACCTGGCGGGCGAACTCCTGCAGTCCGCCCCGGGCCTGACGGTGCTGACCACCTCCCGGGAGCGGCTGGGCTCCCCCGGCGAGCGGGTGGTCGAGGTCCGCCCGCTGCCCTCCGAGGGCCCCGACAGCGACGCCCTGACCCTCTTCCGGGCCCGCGCCCTGGCCGCCGCCCCGGAGGCCGCCGCCGCCGTCTTCGCGGACCCGGACCGCACCCGCACCGCCGCCGAGGTCTGCCGCCGCCTGGACGGCATCCCGCTCGCCCTGGAACTGGCGTGCGCCCGGCTGCGGTTGTGGACGCTGGAGCAGATGGCGCAGCGCCTGGGCGCCCGCTTCGAGGTGCTCGCCGACACCCGGGCCGCGCACCTGCCCCGGCACCAGACCATGCGCACCGCCATCGGGTGGAGCCACGAGCTGTGCGAGCCCGTGGAGCGGCTGCTGTGGTCCCGGCTGTCGGTGTTCACCGGCGACTTCGACGTGGCCGCCGCCCGGGCCGTGTGCTCCGGCGGGCCGCTGGCCCCGGGCCGGGTGGAACGGGTGCTGGAGGGGCTGGTCTCCAAGTCCGTCGTACGCCGCTCCCAGGAGAGGGGGGCGGGCGCCCGCTACCTGATGCTGGACACCATCCGCGAGTTCGGCCGCGACTGGCTGGCGGAGCTGGGCGAGGTACGGTCCGTCGCCGACCGGCACGCCCACTGGTACGCCGCGCTGTCGCAGGCCGCCGACGAGGGCTGGATGGGGCCCGGCCAGGTGGACTGGTACCGCAGGATGACCGCCGAGCACGCGCAGCTGCGCACCGCCCTGGAGCACCTGCTCGCCGCCGACCCGGCCGCGGCCCTGGAGATGGCCGGCGCCCTGTGGTTCTTCTGGTTCGCCTGCGGGCACGTCCACGAGGGCCGCCGCTTCCTGGAACGGGCCCTGGACGAGGCCCCGCCCGGGGGCGCCGCCCGGGCCCAGGGGCTGTGGGCCCTCGGCCTGACGATGCTGCTCCAGGGCGACATGGACCCGGCCCTGGAGACCGGCCTGCGGTGTGCCCGCGCCGCCGCCCCGCTCGGCGACCCCGAGCCGGAGCTGCGCGCCGCCTACCTGCGGGCCGTTTCGGTCCTGATGCCGGGCGACCCGACGACGGCGATCGCGCTGGCCGGACCCCGGGCGAGGGCGGGCCACGGCGGCCGCACCAGCGGCACGGGCTGGCTGCTGTGCCGGCTGGCCACCGGATACGCCCTGTGCGACCTCGGGCGCTACGAGGAGGCCTCCGAGGAGGCCCGGGGGCTGCGGGAGTCCTGTGCGGAGCTGGGAGAGCGCTGGCTGCGGGCGTACGCGGACTACATCCTGGCCGTCGCGGCGCTGGGGCTCGGCCAGCACGGGGAGGCGGCCCGCCACGTGCGGGCGATGCTTTCGGGGAAGCGGCTGCTGGGCGACCGCTTCGGCATCGCGCTGGGCCTGGACGTGCTCGCGGCCGCGGTGGCGGCCCTGGGCGACGGGGAGCTGGCCGCGCGGCTGCTCGGCACCGGGCACGCCTGGTGGCGCACGGTCGGCCGGCCGCAGATGGGCTCGCCCTCGTTGACCGCCCTGCGGGACCAGGGCGAACGGCAGGCGAGGGCGGCGATCGGCGACGCGGCGTACGAGACCGCGTTCCTGGGCGGTACTGAGGCGTCCACCGGCTGATCGCCTTCCGGTGGACGCCGTAATGCCGGGGCTCCCGTCAGTACGGGAGGGGTCTGCCCGACGGTGTGCGCAGGTCCAGGTCTCGGGGGGCGGGCTTGGGGACGGGCTTGCGGATCAGCTGCTGGCGCATGCTGCCTCCTCGCTCAGACCAGGGCCGGCCGACGGGGTTCCACCGTCCGGCCTTCGGGGAGCAGTTCACCGGTGTCGTCGAACACCACCACGCCGTTGCAGAGCAGGCTCCAGCCCTGTTCGGGATGGGAGGCCACGACGCGCGCGGCCTCGTGGTCGGCGCTGTCGGCGGGCGGGCAGGGGGGCTGGTGGGAGCACATGGCGCACCTCCTCGCAGTGTGGGGCGGGAGGGCCGGTGGTCACCCGGTCGAATCCGCGATCCACGGTGGCGGTGAGTATTACTGATCGCCGCCCCCGGACGGAACCCATATTCGAGGTCCAGTTCAGGGTGTGTATGCCCGCTTACCATGCGCTCATGCCCGTCATCCGGATCATTCGCCGCAGCCCGCTCGCGCCGGCCGACGCCTGGAGGCGGGTGACGGACTGGGAACGCCACGGCGCGCAGGTCCCGCTGACCCGCACGATCATCGTGACCCCGCCGCCGACGCGTGCCGGAACCCGCTTCACGGCCCGTACCGGAGTGGCCGGAATCACCTTCGACGACCCGATGGAGGTCGTGCGCTGGGAGCCGCCCCGGCTGGTCCGGCTCGAAAAGCGCGGCCGGGCGGTGACGGGCTGGGCCGAGATCGAGGTCCGTCCGGGCCCCGGCGGGGGCTCCGAGGTCCTCTGGCGGGAGGAGGTCCGGGTACGGGGCCTGCCCCGGCTCCTGGACCCCCTGACGGCCCGCGTCGGCCACGCCCTGTTCGCCCGCGCCCTCACCCGCCTCCTGCGCGGCTGAGCCCCCGCCCGGGGCGCGACGGCCCCGGGGGCCCAGGGTCCGCACGCCACCCGACGACCGGCCCGGTTCCACAGCCCGCACGCCACCCCGCCGCGGCGGGGTGGCCCCACGGCCCGCACGCCACCCCGCGGCGGGGGCGCCCACGGGGGCCCGTACGCCATCGCGGCGCGGGCGCACGGGTGCCGCCCTGCGGCCCCGGGCGGCCCCACGGCGGCGCAGGGCCCGGGGCCACCGGCCCCGCCCCCGTACCGCCGCGGCTAGCGGATCGGCATGCCGGAGAGCGTCCGCGCGATCACCAGGCGCTGGATCTCGCTCGTCCCTTCGAAGATCGTGTAGATGGCCGCGTCGCGGTGCATCCGCTCCACCGGGTACTCCCGGGTGAAGCCGTTGCCGCCGAGGATCTGCACCGCCTGCGCGGTGACCTTCTTGGCCACCTCGCTCGCGTACAGCTTCGACATCGAGCCCTCCGCCGCGGTGAAGGGCCTGCCGGCGACCGCCATCCACGAAGCGCGCCACACCAGCAGCCGGGCCGCGTCGATCTGCGTGCGCATGTCCGCGAGCTGGAAGGCCACGCCCTGGTTGTCGATGATCGGGCGGCCGAACTGGGTGCGGGTCTTCGCGTAGTCGAGGGCGACCTCGTACGCGGCGCGGGCCGTGCCGACCGCCATCGCCCCGACCGCGGGCCGGGAGGCCTCGAAGGTGGCCATCGCGGCGTTCTTCACCCGCTCGCCGCCGCCGGCCGCCGCCCGCTCACGGGCCCGCGCCAGGCGCTCGTCGAGCTTCTCCTTGCCACCGAGCAGGCAGGACCCGGGCACCCGTACGTCCTCCAGGACCACTTCCGCGGTGTGCGAGGCGCGGATGCCGTGCTTCTTGAACTTCTGGCCCTGCGAGAGGCCGGGCGTGCCCGGCGGCACGATGAAGGAGGCGTGCCCCTTGGTGCCGAGCTCGGGGTCGACCACGGCGACGACGATGTGGACGTTGGCTATGCCGCCGTTGGTCGCCCAGGTCTTGGTGCCGTTGAGCACCCACTCGTCCTTGGCCTGGTCGTACACGGCCCGGGTGCGCATCGCGCCGACGTCGGATCCGGCGTCCGGCTCGGAGGAGCAGAAGGCGGCGACCTTCACGTCGTCCGGGGTGCCGTACATCTGCGGGATCCAGGTGCCGATCTGCTCCTCGGTGCCGTTGGCGACGACGCCGATGGCCGCGAGTCCGGTGCCCACGATCGACAGGGCGATGCCCGCGTCGCCCCAGAAGAGCTCCTCCATGGCCATCGGGACGCCGAGGCCGGTGGGGTCGAAGAACTGCTGGGCGTAGAAGTCCAGGGAGTAGATGCCGACCTTGGCGGCCTCCTGGATGACGGGCCACGGGGTCTCTTCGCGCTCGTCCCATTCCGCGGCCGCGGGCCTGATCACGTCCGCGGCGAAACCGTGGATCCAGTCGCGGACCTGCTTCTGGTCCTCGTTGAGCTCCATGGTGAACTCCGCCATGTCCCCTCCAGCTGTCTCACACCGCCACCGGCAGACCCACGTCCGCGAGTTACTGCGGGTAACCTGAACAATGGCCACAGTCTGTTACCGGCCGGTAAGCACTGTCAAGCGACGCCGATTCGATCGCGAGGGTGTGCGGGGTGTTACGTTGCGTGGGCGTCACGCACCATCGCAAGGGCGGGGAGAGAAACACGTCATGCACACCACTGCGCAGGCCGGTGAGCCGGGAGCGGCCGAACGCCGTCGGCGGGAGCTTCTGGAGGCGGCGGACCGCGTCGTGCTGCGGGACGGCCCCAAGGCCTCGATGAACGCCATCGCCGCCGAGGCGGGCATCACGAAGCCCATCCTCTACCGGCACTTCGGCGACAAGGCGGGGCTCTACCAGGCCCTCGCGGTCCGGCACACCGACGCCCTGCTGGACTCGCTGCGGGCCGCCCTCGACGCGCCCGCCGAGCGGCGCCGCCGGGTGGAGGCCACCCTCGACACCTATCTCGCCGCCATCGAGGCCCGGCCCCAGGTGTACCGGTTCCTGATGCACCCGGCCGAGGACTCGCAGAGCACCGAGCGCGGCTTCGACGTGGGCCTGCACTCGGCCCCGCTGCTGCGCCGGCTCGGCGAGGAGCTGGCGCAGGTCATCGGCGAACGCGTCGACCTCGGACCGGGCGGCGAACGCACGGCCCGGATCTGGGGCCACGGCATCGTCGGCATGATGCACGCGGCCGGGGACTGGTGGCTCGGCGAACGCCCCTGCGGCCGGGCCGAGCTGGTGGCCGGCCTCACGGACCTGCTCTGGGGCCGGCTCGCCACCGCGGGCAACCGCCTGGACGGCCCCGGGTTCTAGCTTCGGCCCCTGTCGTCGCGGGCGGGACCCCACGGCGCCTTGCGGACGGCCCGGCGCAGCCGGCGGGCGCGCAGCCCGGTCACCCGGTCCGCGTACACGGTGCCGTCGAGGTGGTCGCACTCGTGCTGGAGGCACCGGGCGAAGAAGCCGGTGCCCTCGATCCGCACCGGGGAACCGTCCGAGGTCACCCCCTCGACGACCGCCCGGTCGAAGCGGACGGTGCCCGCCTCCAGGCCCGGGAGGGACAGGCAGCCCTCCGGGCCGCGGAACTCGTCCCCGTCGGCGAGGACCAGACGCGGATTGACGACGTGGCCGACGTGGCGGACGTCATCGTCGTCGGGGCAGTCGTAGACGAAGACCCGCTGCCCGACGCCGACCTGGTTCGCGGCGAGGCCGACGCCCTCGGCGGCGTACATCGTGGCGAACATGTCCTCGATGAGACGGTCGAGTTCGGGGCCGAAGGCGGTGACCTCCGCGCAGGCGGAATGGAGCACCGGATCACCCAGCAGGCTCATGGTGCGGACGAGTCCGGTGGTACCGGGGATGGGGCGCTGTCGCATGGCCGTAAGGGTACGACGGGCGAATATATGAGGAGATCCGCGGCGTCCCTGGGGCGCCGCGGTCAAGGCCCCGGCCGGTACTGGATAGGCTGGGGCCGACCGACGCAAGGAGGACAAGGGACGATGGCAGGCAACACGGAGCCGCTTTCGCCGCGGGCCAAGCTGGCCGTGACGGCGGGCAAGGCCGCGGCGGCGGTGTCGCGGGCCGCGGGACGCGGAAGCGGATCGGTGATCGGTGGCAAGGTCGCACTCAGGCTGGACCCCGATCTTCTCGGCGCGCTGGCGCAGCATCTCGATGTCGTCCTCGTCTCCGCGACGAACGGCAAGACCACGACGACCCGCCTGATCGCGGAGGCCCTGCGGGCCAGCGGTCCGGTCGTCTCGAACGCGCTGGGCGCCAACATGCCGGCGGGCATCACCTCCGCCCTGGCCGGCGGCTCGGACGCCAAGTACGGCGTCATCGAGGTCGACGAGAAGTACCTGGCCGGGGTGGCCCGGGACGTCACCCCCAAGGTGATCGCCCTGCTGAACCTCTCCCGCGACCAGCTGGACCGCGCGGCCGAGACCCGCATGCTCGCCGAGAAGTGGCGCGAGGGCCTCCAGGGCTCCAAGGCCGTGATCGTGGCGAACTGCGACGACCCGCTGATCGTGTGGTCGGCGTCGTCCTCGCAGAACGTGGTGTGGGTGGCGGCCGGCCAGGAGTGGAAGGACGACGCCTGGTCGTGCCCCTCCTGCGGCGGCGTCATGCAGCGACCGGGCGACGACTGGTTCTGCGGGGAGTGCGGCTTCCGCCGCCCCACCCCGAGCTGGGTGCTCTCCGGCGACCACGTGCTCGACCCGCACGGCAGCGCATGGCCGATCCACCTCCAGCTGCCGGGCCGCGCGAACAAGGCCAACGCCGCCACCTCGGCCGCCGTGGCCGCCGTGTTCGGCGTGCCCCCGCAGGTCGCGCTGGAGCGCATGTACCAGGTCCAGGCCGTGGCCGGCCGCTACGACGTGGTGAACTTCATGGGCCGTGAGCTGCGGCTGCTGCTCGCGAAGAACCCGGCGGGCTGGCTCGAAACGTTTTCGCTGATCGACCCGCCGCCCACGCCGGTGATCCTTTCGGTGAACGCGCGCGGCGCCGACGGCACGGACACGTCCTGGCTGTGGGACGTGGACTACCCGCGCCTCGCCGGCCACCCGATCTTCGTGATCGGCGACCGCAAGCTGGACCTCGCGGTCCGCCTGGAAGTGGCCGGTCTGGACTTCCGGGTCTGCGAGACCATCGACGAGGCCGTGCAGCTGGCGCCGCCCGGTCAGATCGAGCTGATCGCCAACTACACCGCCTTCCAGGACGTGCGCCGCCGCGTCGGCAACTAGCACCCCGTCAGAACCGCAGAGGACAAGAGCATGAGCGACAACAGCCTGCGTCTGGTGTGGGTCTACCCGGACCTGCTCAGCACGTACGGAGACCAGGGCAACGCCCTCGTGGTGGAGCGCCGGGCGCGCCAGCGCGGCCTGGACGTGCAGCGCGTGGACGTGCGCAGCGACCAGCCCATCCCCACCTCGGGCGACATCTACCTGATCGGCGGCGGCGAGGACCGGCCGCAGCGGCTGGCCGCGGAGCGGCTGCTGCGCGACGGCGGCCTGGAGCGCGCCGTCTCGAACGGGGCGATCGTCTTCTCGGTGTGCGCCGGGTACCAGATCCTCGGCAAGGAGTTCGTCAACGACATGGGCCAGCGCCAGGAGGGGCTGGGCCTGCTGGACGTCGTGACCGTGCGCGGCGAGGGCGAGCGGTGCGTCGGCGACGTGCTGGCGGACATCGACCCGCGCCTGAACCTGCCGCCGCTGACGGGCTTCGAGAACCACCAGGGCGTCACGCACCTGGGTCCGACCGCCAAGCCCTTCGCCCGGACCCGGCTGGGCCGCGGCAACGGCACCGGCGACGGCACCGAGGGCGCGTACAGCGACACCGTCTTCGGCACGTACATGCACGGCCCCGTGATGGCCCGCAACCCGCTGATCGCCGACCTGCTGCTGAAGCTGGCCCTCGACGTGAACGCGCTGCCGCCCCTGGACGACCGCTGGTACGAGGCCCTGCGCAACGAGCGCATCGCGGCGGCCACGCAGCCCGCGTAGCCCGCCCGGCACCTGCCGTACCGTCCGTCGGCCCGGATCCCCCAGGGGGTCCGGGCCGACGTCCGTTCGTACAATTGTTCTGACCAGCATGTGGAGGATGGTTCAGTCCACCGGGAATCCGCTTGTAGGCTGGCAGGTAGTTCCAACCGGACGACGTGGTCCGGTCGTCGGCCCACGTTGCAAAGGTTCTTCCTGCCATGCGCATTGGTGTGCTCACTTCCGGCGGCGACTGCCCCGGCCTCAATGCCGTCATCCGTTCCGTCGTGCACCGCGCCGTGGTCGACCACGGCGACGAGGTCATCGGCTTCCACGACGGCTGGCGCGGCCTGCTGGAGTGCGACTACCGCAAGCTCGACCTCGACGCCGTGGGCGGCATCCTGGCCCGCGGCGGCACCATCCTCGGCTCCTCCCGCGTCCAGCCCGCGCACCTGCGCGACGGCGTGGAGCGGGCCCGGGGGCACGTCGCCGACCTCGGCCTGGACGCGATCATCCCGATCGGCGGCGAGGGCACCCTGAAGGCCGCCAACCTGCTCGCGCAGGGCGGACTGCCGATCGTCGGCGTGCCGAAGACCATCGACAACGACATCGCCTCGACGGACGTCACCTTCGGCTTCGACACCGCCGTGGGCGTCGCCACCGAGGCCCTGGACCGGCTGAAGACCACCGCCGAGTCCCACCAGCGCGTGATGGTCGTGGAGGTCATGGGCCGCCACACCGGCTGGATCGCCCTGCACTCGGGCATGGCGGCGGGCGCGCACGCGATCGTCGTGCCGGAGCGCCCCTTCGACATCGAGGAGCTGACGGCGATCGTCGGCGAGCGCTTCTCGGCGGGCAAGCGGTTCGCGATCGTCGTGGTCGCCGAGGGCGCCAAGCCCGCTCCGGGCTCCTCGATGGCCGTCGAGGAGGGCGGTACGGACATGTACGGGCACGAGCGGTTCGCCGGCATCGGCAACCGGCTCGCCGTCGAGCTGGAGGCGCGGCTCGGCAAGGAGGCCCGTCCGGTCATCCTCGGCCACGTCCAGCGCGGCGGCACCCCCACCGCCTACGACCGCGTCCTCGCCACCCGCTTCGGCTGGCACGCGGTGGAGGCGGCGCACCGGGGCGAGTTCGGGATGCTGACGGCCCTGCGCGGCACCGACATCGTGATGGTGCCGCTGGCCGAGGCCACGTCGACCCTGAAGACCGTTCCGGCGGACCGGTACGAAGAGGCACAGAACGTCCTGTGATGTTTCCCCCCTGCTGAGTGGCGGGGGAAGGGGGGGGGGGGGAGGGGGGGGGGGGGGGGAGGGGGGGGGGGGAGAGAAAAAAAAGGGG
>NZ_JBVIKC010000064.1:0-40387 GCF_055581065.1 Streptomyces sp. NPDC031479 | reverse complement strand
GCGGCGCCGCGGACAACGGCGCCCACAACAGCCACACCGAACCCGGCGGCACCACCCCCGGCCACGGCGGCACCGACACCACCCCCACCGGCGGCACCGCCCACGGTGGCGACGGCGGCGGAGTCCCGCACCAGGGCGACGGCGGTGGCATCCCGCACCAGGGCGGCGGCGGTCTCCCGCACCAGGGTGGCTCCGGCCTCCCCGACAACCTCGGCCACGAGCCGGGCCACGGCGCCGACGGCACCGGCCCGGTGGCTCCCGGGCACGGCGAGCGCCCGGAGCTCCCGCCGCACCGGGACAACCCGCACGACTACACGACCGCCGAGCGCAAGCAGATCATGGAGTACCAGGTCCACCGGGCGAACGACCCGGCCGACGGGTACCGCCAGCAGTACTACAACAAGCTCGGACACCGGCTGAGGGTCGTTCCGGACCACACCGGACTCGTCCCGCCGCAGTTGGTCGAGGTCGAACCGGGCAAGTGGATTCCGAAGTCGGAGCTGCCGCCGCCGATCCCGCCGGACTACCTGGCCGACGCCAAGACGGTCGGCCATGACCACCCCACGGTCACCAAAGAGATGACCGACAAGCTCGACAGCGCGGCGAAGGACCGCTGGGACGCCATGCAGGCGGACCGCAAGCCGCACACGGACTACGCCGACGCCAAGGCGGCGCACAAGGCGGCGGGTACCGACGAGACCCTGGCCGCGATGGAACAGGCCAGGGCCGACCACAAGCCCTTCCACGAGGCGCTCTCCAAGAAGAGCGAGGCGTTCGGCGAGGCGATCGCCCGCGAGCACGCGATACCGAAGGAGTTCCCGGGCGCCAAGGAGGAGAAGGTCTTCGGTCCGGCGAACGGCAACGACCAGTTCGACCAGGTCTACAAGCACGGCGACCGGTATGTGGTGGTCGAGGCCAAGGGCAACGTCGGCACCGAGCTCGGTGAGCGGCGCATAGGCGGCGACCGGGTGTCGCAGGGCACCCGTGCGTACTTCGAAGACATCCTCGCGCAGATGGAGAAGCGGGGTAGAACGAACCCGGCGGAGAAGGCGCTCTTCGACAAGCTCGATGCCGCACTGAAGGCAAACAAGATCGACTACGTGGTGGTCAAGGGCGCCGACAACGCCGGTACGTACACCGGGCATACGATTCAGCGCTTTGACATCGGCAAGTGACAGGGGAAGAGATGACGGTCATCGTGGAGAGCCACGCCGGCCCCCAGCCCGAGAGCGCGGACTGGGTCAGGGGCCAGGACGAGCG
The DNA here is from genome assembly GCF_055581065.1 of Streptomyces sp. NPDC031479. NCBI lineage: Bacteria > Bacillati > Actinomycetota > Actinomycetes > Kitasatosporales > Streptomycetaceae > Streptomyces > Streptomyces sp. NPDC031479. The sequence goes on along the minus strand of NZ_JBVIKC010000064.1, from coordinate 39,127 downwards.
GCTGGTCGCGAACATCGACGAGCTCGCCGTGCTCCCGGGTCAGCTCGGGCGGGTCTGGAGTCAGGCTGACCTGCACGTGCAGTCCCGGACGCTGGTCGATCCGACGGCCGAAGAGCTGACGACGTGGGAGACGGTGGTCGACGCCGCGCAGTTGGGGGCCGCGCTGTTCCGTACGGCGGGAATGACCGAGGGTGCGACGCAGGTGCGCATCCACCACGAGATGCGCACCCTGCCCGCGACGGGTCCGAACCACCACGCGCGCGCCTCGGCGTGGGTCGAGGCGTTCTGGTACGCGATCATCACGCGTGACCAGGCGCGGATGACGGAGCTGTGCGAGTTGCCGGTCGACGTCCTGCGGGCGTCGGGTGCGGACCACGACGACTACCTGTACCACTGGGTGGCGACGTTGCAGGCGTACTGGCTCAAGCGGCCCGAGCTGGTGGAGGAGCTGACGGCCACCTTCGACAGGTCGCACCCGGACGTCGCGCTGATCGCCGGACGCGAGTACATCCAGCAGGTGGCGTACCCGCCGATCAACCTCTTCTACAAGTTCCTGCGCAAGGACGAGGAGGGCTTCCACGCGGCACTCGTGGAAGCCCTGGAACTCCACAAGCGGTACTGGACGGCCACCCCCGAGCGGGCCGAAGACATCGAGGGCAGGGTGCCGGTCGCGCTCCTGGCCGTGGCCTGTCTCGCCTACGACGGCGGGATCCCGGTCGACGTCGAGTCCCCGTACCTGCCCGTACACCTGCTGAAGCGTTCCTGGCTCGGTGAGTTCGAGGTGTGAAATGAGCCCGGCGCAGGTCTGCCTTGACGTCTACCTCGACGGGATCAGGAACGGCTTGTCCCAGAGACCGTCTGGGACGACGAAGGTCGCCTTGTCCGCGACTGGCATCGCGCATAGGGCCGGGGTGCACGGGGGGGTCCCTCCCCTGATGGTCCCGCCGGCGCCACGATGACGGGTTCGAGCCGACCGGTAGCCGCCTTCGCGGAGGCGGAGGCGGAGGCGGCAGCGGCAGCGGCCGGTCGGGGGACGTGCTGTCAGGCGAACAGGTCCGCGAGCATGGCCGGGCTGATCGCGATCGGGGCCGGGCGGTAGGCGGGGGGCTTCGTGTCCGTCAGTTCGCGGACCAGGAAGTCCCAGCAGCGCTTGCGGACGTAGGACAGGCAGTCGAGGAACGTGTGCTCGGCGCCGGGGACGATGAGCAGCTCGAAGTCCTTGTCCGCGGCGAAGAGCCGGTCGGCCAGGCGCAGGGTGTGGTCGGGGTGGACCTGGTCGTCCATTTCGCCGTGGATGAGGAGGAGTTTGCCTTCCAGCCGGTCGGCGAGGTCGACGTTGGAGGTGCGGGCCCAGGCTTCGGGGTCGTCCGCGCCGTCGTAGGTCTCGACGAAGCCCAGGTTGAAGTGGCGGGCGTCGTGCGGGCCGGAGAGGGCGACGCCGGCCTTGTAGACGTCGGGGTGGTCGAGCATGGCGCGGGCCGCGGCGAAGCCGCCGCCCGAGTGGCCGAGGACGCCCGCGCGGTCCAGGTCCATCCACGGCCGGGTCCGGGCGAGCTGCCGCAGTGCCGCCGCGTGGTCGGCCAGGGAGCCGGCGTCGGCCAGGTTCCCGTACGAGGCGTCGTGGAAGGCCTTGCTGCGGCCCGGGGTGCCGCGGCCGTCCAGTGCGATCACCACGAAGCCGAGTGCGGCGAGCGGCTCCGCGTCGAGGCCCATGCCGCCGGGGTCGAAGCACGGGGCGACCCGGGTGACCTGCGGGCCGGGGTAGAGGTGGTCCACCACCGGGTAGTGGTGGGCGGGGTCGAAGCCGCGGGGGCGGTAGAGGATGCCGTAGATGTCCGTCACGCCGTCGGCGGCCTTGACGCGGAATCGTTCCGGCGCGGTCCAGCCGGTCGCCGTGAGCCTGCTGACGTCGGCGCGCTCCAGCTCGGTCAGGACGCGGCCGGACCAGTCGAGGACGCGGGTCACCGGCGGGGTGTCCACGGTGGACGCGGAGTCGATGAAGCAGTCCCGGCCGGGCGCGAGGGTGACCACGTGGTCGAGTTCGTCGTCGGTGACCTTGGCGAAGCCGGAGCCGTCGAGGGCGGCCCGGCAGACCGTGCGCCGGTACGGGTCCTCTTCGACGAGCCCGGAGGCGGTGAAGTACACCACCCGCTCTGTCTCGTCGACGTGCAGGATCTGCCGCACGACCCACTCGCCGGAGGTCACCTGCCCCAGGAGCGCGCCGGTGCGCAGGTCGTAGCGGTAGAGGTGGCCCCAGCCGTCGCGCTGTGAGTACCAGAGCACCTCGTCGGCCAGGATCTCGACGATGGGCGGTTCGTACGCCCACTGGTTGGGTTCGACGCGGGTGGTACCGCTTTCGCTGAGGACGGTGGTGACCTCGCCGGTGGCCGGGTCCATCCGGTGCAGGGTGAGGGTGCGCAGGTCGCGGGGCCGGTCCAGGTAGTACACGGCCGAGCCGTCCGGGGCCCACCGGGCCCACTTCGTCGCGATCGGCGACAGCTGCGGCATGAGGAGCGGGTCGGCCTGGGCGCGGACGACGGTGCCTTCGGCGACGTCGAGCACGACCAGCCGGGCGAGCGGCACGTGCTCGTCGCCGGGGTAGGCGTAGCGCTGGGTGTGCAGGAGGGGCGCTCCGCCGTCGGCGGGCCGGGCCTGTACGAGGTGGGTCTCGCGGACGTCGCGTTCGTCGGTCTGGTGCGCCAGTACCTTCGTGGAGTCGGGCGACCAGGCCAGCGCGGGCGGCAGGTACGGCAGGCCGATCTTGGCCAGCAGGGTGGTGTTGGCGGTGCATTCGGGGCCGGGGCCGTACTGGTTGCCGGGCTCGCCGTCGGTGGTCAGCGGCCACTCGCGGCCGTCGGACAGCGAGCGGGCCCACAGGTCGTGTCCCCGCCGGGACACCGCGACCTTGCCGTCGGGTGAGGGGACTTCCAGGGGGCTGCCGGGCGGGGTGAACCCTGCGCGCTCGCAGACGTAGCCGTCCAGGCCGCAGCGCCAGTACTCGCCCAGCGCGAAGAACTCGACCGCGTTCGCGGCCGGCTGGAGGTCGATGGCCGCGAACGGCAGGGCCTCGGGGTCGACCGGCTGACCGGAGGCGTCGGCCAGCGCGGCGGCGAGCCGCGCGTGGTCGAAGGCCGGCTCGCGGGTGCCCGCCGTCGGGTCGACCAGGACGAAGCGCCTGCCGGCGCCGTCGCTCACGGCGTACCAGAACCGGGCGCCCCCGTCGATCCACTGCGGCCTGACCTTGTCGGCGGTGACGAGCTCGCCGGGGCGGGCGGGGCGGCTGAGGAGCTGTTCGGCGGCCCGGTAGTCCTGATCGGTGGTCATTCTTGGTGCCCTTTGCCTGAGTTGGAGTCGCTGAAGGGGGGAGAGGGAGTGGTCGTCACAGGCTGCGGGCGGTGATGTCCCCGTAGTCGGTGGTCGCGCGGATGGTGAGGCCGGCGGTGCCCTCGGTGTTCTGGAGGCCGTTCTGGATGCGGCCGTGGCCGGTGCCGGCGTCGAGGGAGGCGGAGACGCCCCGGGCGGCGCCGACGCTCACGTCGCCGGCGCTGGTGCGCAGGGTGAGGGTGCCGTCGTGGGCCTCCGCGACGCGGATGTCGCCCTTCTGGGTGCTGATGTCGGCGTCACCGCGCAGGCGGCCGACGGAGATGTCGCCGGCCAGGGCGGCGAGGCGGGCGCCCGCGGCCTCGTCGAGCTCGATCGAGCCCTGGGAGACCTCGAAGGCGACCTCGCCGAGGGGTCCGACACCGCGGAGTTCGGCGGCGGCGGCCTTGGCCTCGACGCGGGAGCCGGCGGGCAGCTGGACGGTCACCTCGATGGAGCCGGTGGCGCCCAGGACCTGGTTCTTCGGCGCCGGGGTGGCGATCCGCAGGACGCCGTCGCGGAAGTCGACGGTGGTCTGCTGCGCGGCCTTGACGTCGCGGCTCCTGGAGGCGTGCGAGGGCAGGATCTCGACGGTGGTGTCGTCCCGGTCGGTGGCGATGAAACGGACGCTCCCGGCGGGGACGTCGAGGACGGTGGAGATCGGGGCGGGGGTCTGGAACTTCTGCATGATGTTTGCTTCCTTCGACCGACTGCGTTTTCTGACATCGCAAAAGCTACGTTGCGTTCGCATGTCAGGCAACAGGTTCGTTGCGAAGTAATGGTATATCTGCAGGTCAGATACCGAATATCGTTGCAATGATCTGGAGTTTAACGCAACAGTCATGGCCATGAACGTTGCAATGAATTGGACGCGAACGCTATGCTGGAGGCACCGGGGCCACGAAGGGCCGCCGAGGGCCGCCGCAGGCCACGCACGAAGGAGACCGCGATGCCGGGAGGCAGGCTCACCCAGCAGGAACGCCAGCAGATCGCGCTGGGGGTGGCCGACGGCCTCGCCTACGCGGAGATCGCCCGGCGCCTCGACCGCCCCACCTCGACGGTCACCCGCGAGGTCATGCGCAACGGCGGCCCCACCGGCTACCGCGCCGACCTGGCCCAGCGCGCCACCGAACGCCGCACGCACCGGCGCGGCCAGACGACGGCCCGGAGCCCCCAGACTCCCCCGCCGGCGCACGGGCGCGACCCCGAGGCGCTGCGCGCGTACGAGGAGACGTTCACCACCGTCCTCGTACAGTCGGGCATGCCGACGATGATGGCCCGGGTGCTGACCTGCCTGTTCACCACCGACGAGGGAAGCCTCACCGCGTCGGAACTCGTCCAGCGGCTCCAGGTCAGCCCGGCGTCCGTCTCCAAGGCGATCAGCTACCTCGACGGCCAGGGCCTCGTCCGCCGCGAACGGGACGAACGGCGGCGCGAGCGCTACGTCGCCGACAACGACGTCTGGTACCAGTCCATGATGGCCAGCGCCCGCGGCACCGCCGTGCTCGCCGAAACCGCCCGCCAGGGCGTCGGCGTCCTCGGCCCCGACACCCCCGCCGCGGTCCGCCTCGAAAACATCGCCCGCTTCGTCGACTTCGTCTCCGAGAGCATCTCCCGCGCCGCCGACCAGGCGCGCGACATCCTCCACCCGAAGCCCGAGGGCACCCCGGCCGACGCCTCCGACACGTCCGCTCCCGGCCCGGACCGCGGATAGCCGGCGGCCGGCGGCCCGCCCGCGCGTGCGTGCGTGCGGCCGAGGCCGCGGAACGCGGGCCGCCCTAAGGGGCGTCCCGTTCCGCGGCCTCGGCCGTCTCCGCGAGGAGCTTGATGCGTGCCAGACGGCGGTCCCAGTCGGCCGCGAGGGCGGCCATCCAGCGGGCCGTCGCGTCCAGCGCCGCGGGCCGGACCGCGTACCGCACCTCGCGCCCCACCCGTCCCCCGCGCACCAGACCGGCGGCCTCCAGCACCGCGAGGTGCTTGACCACGGCCTGGCGCGAGACGGGGACCCCCTCGGCGAGGGCGGTCGCGCTGGCCTCGCCCCGCGCGGCGAGGAGGTCGAGCAGCAGGCGCCGCGTGGGGTCGGCGAGCGCGGCGAGTACGGAGTCCACGCCCTCCGCGCCGCCCGGCCTCGGGTCCGTCACGCCGAGGACTCCTCGGCCCGCTTCTTGAACGCGTCGAGCACCTGCGGCCAGCCGCCGGTGTTGTCCTCCAGTGCCTTGGCGCGCAGTTCCTCGGCCCCGGGGAGCTCCGCGAAGCCGCTCTCGACGACGCGCAGCCGCGTCTTGTCCCCCTCGGGCGTCAGCGTGAACTCCACGAGGGTGGTGTTGTCCCCGCGCAGCTCCTCGCCCGGGAAGGCGCTGGCCCAGCGGTACGCGACGTACGTCGGCGGCTCGACCTTCTCCACGCGCACCGGGAAGTCCCCGTACTGGGGGTTCTTCGCCAGCATCGACTCGCCCTCCCGGGCGACGGTCCCGGCCACGCTCTCCGGTTCGGCCACCCAGAACCCGGGTTCGGTCACCAGCGACCAGACCCGCTCCAGCGGCGCTTCGATCAGGGTTTCGCGTTCGATCCTGTCCTGGATCATGACGAGCCTCTTTCCTCGACACCATTGATGCAACTCCAGGGTTGCACCTGACCCCCCTCTGACGCAACCGGAGAGTTGCACTTCCCGTGGCGGATACCCTCGTCCGGACGACGGGCGGGCCACAGCCAACAGGGGGTTGCCATGGAGTTCCGGGCCGCCGACCCCGAGGCCGCCCACTGGCTGGCGCGCTGGCTGGCGGACGGGAGCCCCTACGGGGCCGACATGACCGAGCTCGACTTCGGCGGCGCGGACCTCGCCGGGGCGGACTTCTCGGGCGCCCTGTTCATCGGCGCCCGCCTCGCGGGCGCCCGCCTGACCGGCACGGACTTCTACCGCTGCCGCCTCCAGGACGCCGACCTCACCGGAGCCGACGCCACCGGCGCCTGTTTCGTCCGGGCCGTGCTGGACGGGGCCGACCTGCGCGGAGCCGTCCTCGACGGGGCCGACCTCGTCCGCGCGGAGCTCTACGGCACCGACGCCCGCGGCGCCCGCCTGCGCGGCGCCCGCATCCTCGGCGCCTCGCTGCTGAACACCGACCTGCGCGGCGCGGACCTCAGCGGCGCGGAACTCCGGGAGAACTCCTTCAAGGTGCTCCTGGACGACGACACCCGCGTGGCGGGCCTGACGGGAACCGTGTTCGGCCCGGCACGACTGGCCGACGGCCCGGACGGGGCGTCAGGGACCCCCCTCGCCGGAGCCGGACTGGAGGACTGGATCCGGGAACGCGGGGGCGACGTACGGGTCATCGAACCCCTGGGTCCGCCCCGCCCCTGACGCCACCGCCGACCGGCGCCCCGCCCGTCGACCGCTCCGGGTCCCCCTGGACGTGCACGTCCGCCCGGACCCACGGCCCCCGGATCCGGGCCGCGCGGGTCGCGCGACCGGGCGGGAACCTGCGGGTGGCGGCGTGCGTTCGTGCGCACCCCGAGCGCGGCACGGCAGCCGCCACCCCACGACCCGCACTCGTCAAGGCAGGAAACACTCCCTTGGCGTCCCCTCGCGACGAATCGCTCAACACAAGGGTGATCAACAGGTGACGAACCGTCAACACCTCGTTAGAGGTACACGCGCGGTTCCCGCCTCCGGGCAAATTCTTGGTCGGGGCGCACGGCGGGGGCCGCCGGTTCCGCCCGGTCGATCTCGCACCAGATCCGTTTGCCCGCACCCTCGCGCTGCCAGCCCCACCGGTCGGCGAGCCCGTCCACCAGCTCCAGCCCGCGCCCGCCGGTGTCCTCGCCGCAGGCCTGCCGGCGGGCCGGCGCCCGGTCGCTCGTGTCGGCGACCTCGACCCGCACGCCCGGCCCGCCGAACAACATCCGCAGCACGGCCGGACAACCCGTGTGCACGACCGCGTTCGTGACCAGCTCGGAGATCAACAGGACCAGCGTCTCGGCGAGCGGCTCGTCGTCCCCTATGCCGGACCACGCCAGCCTGGACCGGGCCCACCGGCGGGCCCGGCCGACCTCGGCGGGATCCGGTCCTACCTCCAGCTGCACCTGAAGCACCTGCACCGCTCACACCATCCGAACCGGCGGACACTTCGCCTCGCGACGGGGCGGGATCACCGCTCGTGATCCCCTTGCCGAGCAGCATGGTTGACATACAGTCACCACAACAAGCGCTTCGGGCATATTCCAGCGCGAAGGAGTAGGCGTGGTGCATACTGTGCGACGCTCACGCCGCTCAACCGCTCGCATTCGTGGGAGCGTACCGGAGCACACCCCTGCCTCCGGCCCGGATCGGGGCGGCCGAAGGACACAAACCGATATCAACTCTCTGTAATCGGACATGCGTCCCACGTCGTTCCTCCCGTGCCCAGCCCCGGCCGGCCCCGGCCCGACCCGGCCCGCGCGGCCCCGTTCCCGTCACAGCCTGCTACCTACGGCAGCACCGCCTCCTCCAGCAGCCGCTCCGCCAGGAACTCCTCCGCCCGCGCCGCCGTGCCCCACTGCCGCGCCCGCACCCACGCCCGTTTCAGGTGCAGGTGCACGTCCGCCTCCCAGGTGAAGCCCATCCCGCCGTGCACCTGGAGACAGTCCCGGGCGCCCCGCAGCGCCGCCTCGTCCGCCAGCAGTTTGGCCGCCGCGACCTCCGCGCCGTCCGCCGTCACCGCCGCCGCGTAGACCGCCGTACGGGCCACCTCGGCGCGCACCAGCATGTCCGCGCACAGGTGCTTGACCGCCTGGAACGCCCCGATCGGCTGCCCGAACTGCTCGCGCTCCCCCGCGTACCGCACCGCCAGCTCCACCGTCCGCAGCGCGCTCCCGACCTGCAGGGCCGCCGTCAGCAGCGCCCCCTCCTCCCGGTACGCGTCCACCTGCGCGCCCCCGGCCGGCTCCGCCCGCCACAGCGGGGTCAGCGGGTCCGCCGAGCGCACCGGGGTCCCGGCGGGGAGCGGGTCCTCCCCGAGCACCGCGTCGGCGTCGCCCAGGTGCGCCACCAGCGGCCCGTCCAGGTCGAAGGCGGTGACCACGGCCGTCCCCTCCGCCGCGCCGGGGACCGCCCCGGCGGCCAGGTGGGTGGCCACCAGCGGCCCCGGCAGCAGGGCCCGCCCGGCCTCCTCGAAGACGAGGACCGCCTCGGGCAGGCCGAGCCCGACCCCGCCCCGCTCCTCCGGCAGGCGCAGCGCGAACAGGCCCGCCCCGCCCAGCTCCCGCCACAGGTCCCGGTCCAGGGCGCCCCCGGCGTCCACCGACGCCCGCAGGGCCTCGCGCCCGTACCGTCCGGCGAGGAGGTCCCGTACACCCGCCCGCAGGTCCCGCTGGTCCTGCGTTGGCTGGAAGTCCACGGCGCTCACCGCCCCTTCGGAAGGCCGAGGATCCGCTCGGCGACGATGTTCCGCTGGATCTGCGAGGTGCCCGCCGCGATCGTGTACGAGAGGGACGAGAGCCGGTCCAGGGTCCACTCCTCCTCCAGCGAGAGGGAGTCCGCGCCCAGCACCTCCGCGGCCGCGTCGTAGAGCTCCTGGCGGGCGTGGGAGTACGCCAGCTTGAAGACGCTGCCGCCCGTGCCGGGGACGCCGCCGGAGCGCTGCGCCTCGCTGACGTTCCACTGCGTCAGCCGCCACAGGGCCCCGAACTCCCCGTTGAGCCTGCCGAGGGTGCGCCGCAGCACGGGGTCGTCCCAGCGGCCGTTCGCCTTCGCGGTACGGGCCAGCAGCGCCAGGGTGCGCCGGCAGGCGACGACCTCGCCGACGAAGGCGGTGCCCCGTTCGAAGGAGAGGGTCACCATCGTCACGCGCCAGCCGTCGTTCTCCTCCCCGACCCGGTTGGCGACCGGGATCCGCACCTCGTCGAGGAACACCTCCGCGAACTCGGCCGACCCGGCGAGGGTGCGCAGCGGCCGGACTGTGATCCCGGGCGCGTCCATCGGCATGGCCAGCCAGGAGATCCCGCGGTGCTTGGGGGCCTGCGGGTCCGTGCGCACCAGCAGCTCGCACCAGTCGGCGACCTCCGCGTGCGAGGTCCAGATCTTCGATCCGGTGACGACGTACGCGTCCCCGTCGCGCACCGCCCGCGTGCGCAGGGAGGCCAGGTCGGAGCCGGCGCCGGGCTCGCTGAAGCCCTGGCACCACACCTCGTCGCCGCGCAGGACGGGCGGCAGCCAGCGGGCCCGCTGCCCGGCGGTGCCCTCGGCGGCGATGGTCGGTCCGGCGTGCAGCAGGCCGACGAAGTTCGCGCCGACGTAGGGTGCGCCGGCGCGTTCGGTCTCCTCCAGGAAGATCAGGTGCTGGGTCGGGGTGGCGCCGCGCCCGCCGGCGTCGACGGGCCAGTGCAGGCCCGCGTACCCGGCGTCGTGGAGGCGGCGCTGCCAGCCCAGGTCGTAGGCGCGGCGGCCGGGCCAGTCGTCCGGGGAGGGCCTGGCGGGCAGCTCGGGCAGGGTCTTGCCCAGCCACTCGCGCAGCCGGGCCCGGAAGTCCCGTTCCTCCTCGGTGTAGGTGAGGTCCATCAGGTGAGGTCCAGGCCGAGCATGCGGATGGCGTTGCCGCGCATCAGTTTGTGGACGGTCTCGGCGTCGAGGTCCTTCACGTGGTCGAGGGCGACCTCCCTGGTGTGCGGGAAGGTCGAGTCCACGTGCGGGTAGTCGGTCTCGAAGGTGGCGTTGTCGCGGCCGACCACGTCGAGCGAGGCGATCCCGTGCTTGTCGCGGAAGAAGCAGCAGTAGATCTGCCGGTAGTAGTACGTGGACGGCGGCTCGGGGATCAGGTCGCGGACCCCGCCCCAGGCGCGGTGCTCGCGCCAGACGTCGTCGGCGCGTTCGAGGGCGTAGGGGATCCAGCCCATCTGGCCCTCGCTGTAGGCGAGGGTGAGCCGCGGGAACTTCACGAGGACGCCGCTGAAGAGGAAGTCCATCATCGAGGCCATGGCGTTGTTGAAGCTCAGCGAGGCCTGGACGGCGGGCGGGGCGTCCGGGGAGGCCGCGGGCATCTGGGACGAGGACCCGATGTGCATGTTCACCACCGTGCCGGTCTCCTGGCAGACGGCGAAGAAGGGGTCCCAGTAGCCGGAGTGGATGGACGGCAGCCCCAGGTGGGTGGGGATCTCGGAGAAGGTCACCGCGCGGACGCCGCGGGCGGCGTTGCGGCGGATCTCGGCGACGGCCAGGTCGATGTCCCAGAGCGGGATGATGCAGAGCGGGATGAGGCGGCCGCCGCTGTCGCCGCACCACTCCTCGACCATCCAGTCGTTGTAGGCGCGCACGCAGGCGAGGGCGACCTCCTTGTCGTGGGCCTCCGCGAAGGTCTGGCCGCAGAAGCGCGGGAAGGTCGGGAAGCAGAGCGAGGCCTCGACGTGGTTGAGGTCCATGTCGGCGAGGCGCGCCTTGGGGTCCCAGCAGCCGCGCCGCATCTCCTCGCGGGTGATGCCCTCCAGGGTCATGTCGTCCCGGTCGAAGCCCACGGCGGCGATGTTGCGCTTGTACGGGAACTTCAGGTCCTCGTAGATCCACCAGTCGGTCGGCGGGCCGTCGGGGTCCATGGAGATGACGTACTTGCCGCCGGTGTAGACGAGCTCGCCGATGCCCGCCGTGAGGGCCTTGGGGCCGCGGTCCCGGTACTTGGCCGGCAGCCACACGTCGAACAGGTGGGCCGGTTCGATGACGTGGTCGTCGACGCTGATGATCCGAGGCAGTTCCATGGTCTCCCCAATCCGATCTGATGGATCGTCAGAAACAAGCTAGCCCCGCCACCCCTGGACCGACAAGCGTCCGAGGCCTACGCTCTGCGCTTGATCTGACTATCCGTCAGACTCCTTGCCCACCGTCCACTGCCACGCCCAGGGGAGGTCCGGGATGACGGACACCGTGACGGATCCGAGCAGCAGCGCCACCCTGTGGGACCTGGTCTCCTGGCGGGCCGCCCGCACCCCGGACGCACCCGTCCTCATCGAGGCCGCCGACGACCCCGCCGACGACCGCGTCCTGACCTTCGGCGCGCTGCGCGAGCGCGCCGAACGCGCCGCGGCCGGCCTGTACGGCCTGGGGGTGCGCCCCGGCACGGTCGTCGCCTGGCAGCTGCCCACCCGTATCGAGACGGTGTTGCTCTCGCTCGCCCTGGCCCGGCTCGGCGCCGTCCAGTCGCCGGTGATCCCCTTCTATCGCGACCGCGAGGTGGGCTTCGCGCTGCGCGAGGCCAAGGCCGAGTTCTTCGCCGTGCCCGGCACCTGGCGCGGCTTCGACCACAGCGCGATGGCCGCCCGGATCGGCGCCCGCGGGGTCTTCGAGGCCTACGGCTCCCTCCCCGACGGCGACCCCGCCGTCCTGCCCCCGCCGCCGGCCGACGGGACCTCCGTACGGTGGATCTACTGGACCTCCGGCACCACCTCCGACCCCAAGGGCGTCCTGCACACCGACCGCTCGCTCATCGCGGGCGGCACCTGCCTCGCCGACGCGCTGCGGCTGACCCCCGCCGACGTCGGCTCGATCGCGTTCCCGTACGCGCACATAGGCGGCCCCGACTACCTGGTGATGCTGCTGCTGTACGGGTTCCCCGCGGTGCTCTTCGAGAAGTTCGCGCTGCCCGACGCACTGAACGGGTACCGGCGCCACGGCGTCACCGTCGCGGGGGGCTCCACCGCCTTCTACTCCCTGTTCCTGGCCGAACAGCGCAAGGACCCGGGGACGCGGCTCATCCCCACCCTGCGCCTGCTGGCCGGCGGCGGCGCCCCCAAGCCCCCGGAGATCTACCACGCGGTGGTGCGCGAGCTGGGCTGCCAGCTCACCCACGGGTACGGCATGACCGAGGTCCCGATGATCACCATGGGCTCCCCGGACGACACCCCGGAGAACCTCGCCACCACCGAGGGCCGCCCCCCGCGCGCGATGTCCGTCCGCATCACCACCCCGGACGGCGCACCCCTGCCCGCGGGAACCGACGGAGAGGTGCGGCTGCGCGGCGAGGCCGTCTGCCGGGGCTACCTGGGCCGCGAGGACTCCGCGGAGTCCTTCGACGCCGACGGCTACCTGATCACCGGCGACCTCGGCCACCTCACCGCCGACGGCCACCTGGTCCTCACGGGCCGCAGCAAGGACGTGATCATCCGCAAGGGCGAGAACATCTCGGCGAAGGAGATCGAGGACCTCCTGCACCTGCTCCCGGCCGTGGGTGACGTCGCCGTCATCGGCCTCCCCGACCCCGAGCGCGGAGAGCGCGTCTGCGCCGTGATCGAGCAGCCCCCGGGGGCGGCACCCCTGACCCTGCCCCAGCTGACGGCCCACCTCCGGGCCCAGGGCCTGTCCCCGCACAAGCTCCCCGAGCAGCTGGAACTGGTCGACGCGCTGCCCCGCAACGACGCCCTGCGCAAGGTCCTCAAGTACCGGCTGCGGGAACGCTACGCGCGCCCCTGACGAGCCCCCGGCCGGGTCTTCCGCCGGCCCTGCTGACACCAAAGTGCCAGGCCCTTTGGTGCCGGTCGAAAGGCCTTCCCCGGGGCTTCCGGGCCCAGCAGGATAGTGATCACCGGAACGGCGGCGGGAAACGAAAACCCGAAGCCGAGGCCCACGAAGGCCGGCCACCCGCCTCCGGGAAATCCATCCACCCACACGTCGGAAGCCCCGGGGCACAGCCATGTCGAAAACCGCTCGCACACACACCAGCAACCCCGCCGCCGGCGACGTCATCGGCTGGGACTGACCCCGTGCTCCTCGTCCGCATGCCCCTCCACAGCGACACCGGGGCACCGGGAACCGAGAGCGGAGCGAGCCTCCTCCAGGACGCCCTCTGGGCCCACGCCGCCCCCCACCACGCACTCGAACACGCCCGGGTCCGCCCCGCACCCCACGGCCTGCACGTCGCACTGTTCGTCCGCGCCGAGAACACCGCCGCCGCCACCGCGAAGGCCCACGACCTCCTCACCCTCGCCCTCGCCACCGGCGCCGCCCGCGGCTACACCCCGGACCCACTGATCCACCACTGAACCACCGCCACACCGCCACACCGCCACACCGACGCACCACCCGACGGCCGCGACCGACCGCTGTTCCTGCAGGGCAGCTGTCCACCGGCACCGGTGCGCCCCACTTCTTCGGCCTGCATCAGGCCTGCCCGCGGAAACCCCGCGCGGCCCCCACGCCTTCCCTTCACGCCCACAGGAGCTCAGCCATGTCCCGGAACCTCAAGGCCACCGCCATCCGCGTCGCCTCCGCCTCCGCCCTCGCCGCGACCGCCGCCACGATGGTCTTCGTCTCCCCGGCCAGCGCCTCGCCGCTGAGCGACGGCATCTCCGCGACGGCCCGCGCCGAGCAGGGCAACGGCGCCTGTGCCCACGGCGGTTACGTGGGTGGCTCCGAGCAGAACAGCAGCTGCAGCGGCGGTCAGAGAACCCACGCCTGGTGCGCCGACTTCGCCGGCTGGGTCTGGGCCCGCAACGGGGTCACCGGCCTCTCCACGCTGTCCGACATGGCCGACAGCTTCTACGACTACGGCGTCAAGTACGGCACCCTGTCCAACCAGCCGCACGTCGGTGACGCCGTCGTCTACAACCACGGCGGCAGCTACTCGGACGACCACGTGGCCATCGTCACCGGGATCTCCGGCAACTCCGTCACCATCACCGGCGGTAACCAGGGCGGCTTCCCCGGCATCGTCAGCACCCACAGCACCACCGACTGGAGCGTGGGCTCCTCCCCGTGGGGCCAGCGCATCAGCGGCTACATCTCGCCGGCCGGCACCACCAACCCCCAGTTCCCGAACCCGTCCTCGCTGCCCGCCGGAACGCTCGTGAAGTCGCCCAACGGCCCCGACGTCAAGGTGATGATCGACGGAGCGGGCGTCCCGGTCGCCGGCTCCGACGTCACCCCCGACAAGTACGACCTCAGCAAGATCGTGCTGATCGACGACCAGGCCTTCCGTTCGCTGGCGAGCGCCCCGCCCACCGGCACGGTCGTCCACGACCAGGCCGGCGGCAACGCCCGCTACGTGATCATCGACGGCGCGGCCCTCCAGATAGGCGCGGCGGACTGGACCGCCGGCGGCTACAACATCCGTCCCGACATGGGCGTGCCGACCGCCTGGCTGCAGGGCGCCGCCCAGCGCAAGGTGGCGACCGGCATCGTCGTGATGGACCAGAGCGGCAAGGACCCGGCCCGCTACGTGATGGTGGACGGCGCGGCCCTGCACATCTCCGCCGCCGAGTGGACCGCCGACGGCTACAACGAGCAGATGCTGATGGGCGTCCCCGGCGAGTGGCTCAAGGGCGCCGCCGCCAAGGCTCCGGGCAACGGCACCGTGATCATGAACCAGTCGGGTGCGGACAACAACCGCTACGTCCTCGTCAACGGCACGGCCCTGCACATCTCGGCGGCCGAGTGGACCGCCAACGGCTATGACAAGCGCTCCCTGATGGGCGTCCCCGGCGAGTGGCTGACCGCCGCCGTCGGCAAGCAGCTCGCCAACGGCACCATCGTCAAGGACGCCTCGGGCAAGGACTCCACGGTCTACGTGATGGCCGGCGGCAAGGCCGTCTCCCTCACCTACGCCGACTTCACCGGCCTCGGCTACGACAAGCGCCCGCTGGAGGGCCTGCCCGCCGAGTGGCTGACCGCCGCCGCCGCGAAGGCCGTACCCGCCGACGGCACGATGCTCCTCGCCCAGGGCAACAACACCGTCTGGCAGGTCACCGGCGGCAAGAAGCGCGCCATGACCGCCGACGAGTTCGGCGCCGGCAAGGCCAGCTTCGACGACGTGGTCAGCGTCCCGGCCGCCCTCATCAGCGCCCTGCCGACCGCCTGACCCACCGGGTCGGCACCGCCCGACCCACTCGGCCGGCGCTGCCCGAGCACCGCCCACACGAGCCGCCCGGTCCCCACCGGCCGGGCGGCTCGGGCCCGCTCCGCCCGGCAGCCGCCTTCGCCGCCCGCCGCCCCGCCGCCCCGCCGCCCCGCCGCTTCCAGACACCCCGAGGACACCGTCATGAGCTCCGCCGCCCGCAAGAAGTCCGTACTCGCCGTCACCGCCACCGCCCTCCTCGCCATCGCCGCCCCGCTCGCCGCGGGCAGCACCGCCTCCGCCGCCTCCGTCTCCACCTGGGACAAGGTCGCCCAGTGCGAGGCCAGCGGGAACTGGTCGATCAACACCGGCAACGGCTACTACGGCGGACTCCAGATATCGATGTCGACCTGGCGGGCCTTCGGCGGCACCCAGTACGCCTCCCGCCCGGACCTCGCGAACAAGCAGCAGCAGATCCTGACGGGCGAGAAGATCCTCGCGGGCCAGGGCCAGGGCGCCTGGCCGTCGTGCGGCCCCGCCGCCGGCCTCGGCGCCGACCACGCCGACCCGTACCCGTCGGCCCCCTCCTACCCGAACCCGGCCTCGCTGCCGGTCGGCACGCTCGTGAAGTCCCCGAAGGGCGCGGCCGTGAAGGTGATGATCGACGGAGCGGGCGTCCCGGTCGCCGGCTCCGACGTCACCCCCGACAAGTACGACCTCAGCAAGATCGTGCTGATCGACGACGCCGCGTTCAACGGCCTGCCGAGCGCCCCGCCGGCCGGCACCGTGGTCCACGACCAGGCCGGCGGAGCCAACCGGTACGTGGTCATCGACGGCGCCGCCCTGCCGATCTCCGCCTCCGACTGGACGGCCGACGGCTACAACGTCCGCCCCGACATGGGGGTTCCGACCTCCTGGCTGCAGGGCGCCGTCCAGCGCACCCTGTCGAACGGCCGCGTCGTCATGGACCAGACCGGCAACGACCCGGCCCGCTACGTGATGGTCAACGGCACGGCCCTGCACATCTCCGCCGCCGAGTGGACCGCCAACGGCTACGACCAGCGCTCCCTGCTCGGCGTCCCGACCAGCTGGCTCGCCGGCTCCGCGGCCCGCCAGGTCCCCAACGGCACCATCGTCAAGGACGCCTCGGGCAAGGACTCCACGGTCTACGTGATGGCCGGCGGCAAGGCCGTCTCCCTCACCTACGCCGACTTCACCGGCCTCGGCTACGACAAGCGCCCGCTGGAGGGCGTCCCCGGCACCTGGCTGACCGACGCCGCGGCCAAGACCGCTCCCGCCGACGGCACGATGCTCCTCGCCCAGGGCAACAACACCGTCTGGCAGGTCACCGGCGGCAAGAAGCGCGCCATGACCGCCGACGAGTTCGGCGCCGGCAAGGCCAGCTTCGACGACGTGGTCAGCGTCCCGGCCGCCCTCGTCAGCGCCCTGCCGACCGCCTGACCCACCCGGCCTCGAAGGTCCGGTCGCCGCGCCCCACGGGAAGCGGTGACCGGGCCTTCGGCGTTCCGGAGCCCGGACGAGCCCCTGAATCCGGACCCCTCAAGTACCGCTCATGAACACGCTGTTCGAGCTCCAGACAGACCCCCGGCCGGGTCTTCCGCCGGCCCTGCTGACACCAAAGTGCCAGGCCCTTTGGTGCCGGTCGAAAGGCCTTTCCCGGGGTTTCCGGGCCCAGCAGGATAGTGATCACCGGAACGGCGGCGGGAAACGAAATCCCGAAGCCGAGGCCCACGAAGGCCGGCCACCCGCCTCCGGGAAATCCATCCACCCACACGTCGGAAGCCCCGGGGCACAGCCGTGTCGAAAACCGCTCGCACACACACCAGCAACCCCGCCGCCGGCGACGTCATCGGCTACACCCCGGGCCCACTGATCCACCACTGAACCACCGCCACGGCCCCGGGCCGTGCGCTCCGGCCGCCGGCCGTCCGACCGCTGTTCCTGCAGGGCAGCCGTCACCACCGGCGACCAGGCCACCGCGCCGTCCGCCCCCCACCCGGGCTCCGGACGAGAACGCGAACCGGCCCACACCACTTGGCAACACCCGCAGCACCCTTCGTCCTTCTTCCCCGGCCCTGACGCCTCGGGCCGCCCTGTCCTCACGGAGACACCACCATGACCGCGCGTCGCTCCTCCCGCATGCTCACCGTCGCCCTCACCACCTTCGTCGCCGCGCCGATGCTGGCCGTCGCCCTGCCCGCCGTCTCGGCGCAGGCCGAGTCCCAGACCGTCGCCTCCATCGCCCGTGGCCAGGTCGGCGGCACGTGCGGCGACTACAACTGCCAGTACCCCGGCGCCTGGTGCGCCGAGTTCACCCGCTGGGTGTGGAACAAGGCCGGCGCGAACACCTCCGGCATCAGCGCGGCGGCCGTCAGCATCTACCAGTACGGCAAGAACAAGGGGACGCTCCACGGCAGCCCGCAGGTCGGCGACGCGGTCCTCTACGACAAGGACGGCAGCCTGAACGACGGCGACGCCGACCACGTCAACATCGTCGTCGCGGTGGACGGGGACAACATCCAGACCGTCGGCGGCAACGAGAGCGGCGGCGTGCGCTTCCGCAGCTGGTTCAACTGGAAGACCAACTCCAGCCCGGTGGGCGCCGGCCGGGCCCTGGCCTTCGTCGGCCCGTCCGGTCTGGCCGAGACCCCCACCGCCCCGGTCAGCAAGGCCGGTGACATCTTCCACGCCACGCGTCTGGTCGACGGCAGCTGGGAGGGCTTCGCCCCGCTGAACGGCGCCAACGGCGCGTCCTTCTTCAACGCCTCGCAGGAATCGATCGCGGCGACCCCCGACGGCTCCACCCAGACCCTGGCCACCGGAAACGACGGCAACCTCTACCACACCATCCGCTACGCGGACCGTACCTGGCAGGGCTGGGGCAAGGTCGACGGCTACGGCGGCGGCGCCGGCTTCGCCGCCAGGGACCAGGCCATCGCCGGCATGTCGAACGGCGACGCCCAGGTCATGGCCATCGGAAACGACGGCAAGATCTACCAGAACGCCCGCTTCCAGAACGGCACCTGGCAGGGCTGGTCCCCCGTCGGCAACTGGCAGGCCAAGAAGATCGCCGTCGCCGGACTCCCCGACGGCAGCACCCAGACCCTCATCATCGGCAACGACGGCAACCTCTACCACGCCATCCGCTCCACCGACGGCACCTGGACCGGCTGGAACGCCGTCGACGGCATCGGCGACGCCACCTTCCAGGCCGGCACCATCGCCATCGCCGCCCTCCCCAACGGCGACACCCAGGTCCTCGCCACCGGCAACGACGGCCTCGTCTACCACAACATCCGCAACGCCAACGGCACCTGGCAGGGCTGGAACAAGGTCGACGGCTACGGCGGCGCCCCCGGCTTCGCCGCCAGCAGCCTCGCCATCACCGGCATGCCCAACGGCGACACCCAGATGCTCGCCGTCGGCAACGACGGCAAGACCTACCACGCCGCCCGCTACGCCAACGGCGGCTGGCAGGGCTGGTGGGCCACCGGAATGGGCGCCCAGAAGGTCGCCATCGCCGGCCTCACCGACGGCAGCGCCCAGATGCTCGCCACCCGCAACTGATCACCGCACCACCCCGTACGCGGCTCCGGTCCCCGGAGCCGCGTACGCGCGTGCCGCTACAGCCGGCTCAGCGAAGCCGCCGCGAACAGGACGTCGCGGATCGCCTCGCGGTCGCCGGTCTGCCCGACGGCGGCGTCCTCCGGGGAGATGTGCCCGGCGGCGAGCTGGCAGAACTCGACGCCGTCCAGCGCGACCTCCGCCACCGTGTGCTCCCGCGACGGCTTCGCCGCCGGGGAGTCCAGGGCGATGTCCCAGGAGCCGCCGCCCGCCCCCTCGATCTCCAGGTGCAGGGTCCGCCCCGGAGCGCCCGCCGCGACGAGGCCGCGCGGCGGCGCCGCCAGTCCCGAGCGGCGCCGGCCCGCCAGGGCGCCGGGGAGCAGCCGCGCCGCGAGGTCGATCATGCGGTGCAGGTGCGGCCCCGACGGCAGCCCGTACGGGTAGTCCACGGCCTCGGCGATGTCCGAGGCGTGCACCCAGCACTCGAAGGCCCGCTCCAGGAACGCGTCGGCCAGCGGCAGCGCGAAGGCCCCGTAGTCGACGGCGAGTTCGGCGGCGCCCCGGCCCGCGAAGGAGACCGTACGGACCAGGGTGTGGCCCTGCTCCCGCCAGGGATCGCGGACCGCTCCGGTGCCCGGATGGGCGCCGGAGCTCCAGAAGTGCTCCGTGCGCCCCTCGGGTCCGCCCGGGGGTGCGTGCGGCCCCAGCGGATCGTCGAGGCCGAGGGCGGCGGCGACGAGGCCGTCCACCGTCAGCAGGTGGCCGATCACCCCGGACACGGTGGTCCGGCGGGTGCGGCGGCGCTCCTCCTCGAACCACTTCAGCCGGACCGGGGTGTCCCACTCCGCCTCGCCGAAGTCCCTCAGCAGCGCGTCGAGGCGTGCCGTCTCGGTGTCGTACGGGCCCGCCCACACCGGTACCGGGATGCGGGCGGGGCGCTTGCCCAGGCAGTCCTCCAGCACGCGCGAGCGCAGCAGCGGCTTGAGGTCGAGGGTGTCCTCGGGGTGCAGCAGCCCCACGGCGTCCCGCAGCCGCAGCGCCTCCTCCGCGCAGGGCGCGCACTCGGTGAGGTGGTCCTCCACGGCCTGGGTCTCCTCGGCGGAGCAGGCGGCGAGCGCCCACGCCCCGAGCAGGGACTTCAGTACGCCGTGCGGGGGCGGCGGCGCGGGCACGGACGTCGTGGTCGGCGCCGGCGTGGCCTCGGGAGCGGGGGCCGGCGGTTCGAGGTCGTCTCCGGCGGGGCGCGGTCCCGGTATCCGCGCCGCGCGGCCCGCGGCGTACTCGTGGGCGTCGTCGGGGGTGTCTTCGGAGGGGCCGGTCATCAGGTGGTTCCGTATCCGCGAGGGGCAGGGTCCTCCCGGGGGAGGACGTTGGCGGTCGACAGCAGCTGGAGGCCGAGCCGCAGCCGGCGGCGCGCCTCGTCCTCGCTGATCTGCAGGTCGGCGGCGGCCTGCCGGTAGTCGCGCCGCTTGAAGTAGGCGAGTTCCAGGGCGGCCCGCAGCGGCGCGGGCATGGAGGTGACGATGTAGTCGGCGCGGGCGGCGGCGTTGGCGCTGCGCACCTTCTGCTCCAGCTCCTCGTGGGAGCCGCGGCCGAACTCGACCTGGCGCAGCCGGGCGACGGCCTGGCCCTGGGTGATCCGGGCGACCCAGGAGCGCATGGAGCCCTGCTTGGGGTCGTAGGCGTCGGGGTTCTCCCAGATGTAGCCGAAGACCTCGCGGGTGATCCGGTCCGCGGCCTTCTCGTCGCCGAGCACCCGGTGCGCCAGGCCGTGCACGAGGGAGGCGAAGCGGTCGTAGAGCTCGCCGAGCGCGGCGGCCTCACCGCGGGCGAGGCGCTGCTGCATGCGACGGTCCCAGCGCGGTGGAACGTCCTTCGCCATGCTTCCTCCCGCCGTGTGCCGACCCGTCAAATGTAGTGCGCAACCGATGGAACGCGCCTGTTTTGGGGGAACCCCGTCCGTGGACCGCGGCCCACGTGCTAGGGGCGCTGTGGGCACTGGTGTACGCGCCCTGCCGCGCTCCCCGTGCGCGGGTTCGATGCGGCCACCTCCTTGACCGCTTCGCTTAACGCTCAGGCCACCGAGGCCTTACGCTCCTGCCTGTCTTGAACTGCACTCCCTCGCACACGTGAAGGCGGAACTCCGCATATGGACAGCGCAGAATACGAGCGCAAGATCGCCGCCCGATTCGCCACTTTCGACCAGGACGGATCCGGCTACATCGATCGGGAGGACTTCAGTACGGCGGCCAGGGCCGTACTGGCCGAATTCGGCACCACCGCGCGGTCGGACAAGGGACAGGCCGTCTTCAACGGCGCGGAGGCGTTCTGGCAGGGAATGGCCGGGATCGCCGACGTGGACGGGGACCAGCGGGTCTCCCGGGAGGAGTTCGTCACCGGGGCGGCGAAGCGGCTGCGGGACAGCCCCGACCGGTTCGCGGAGATCGCGCGCCCGTTCCTGGCCGCGGTGATCGCCGTGGCGGACGAGGAGGGCACGGGCGCCGCGACGCCGGCGGCCGCGGCCCGGGTCCTGCGGGTGCTCGGCACCGCGCCGGACCTGGCCGGCCCGCTGGCGCGGGCACTGGACGCGGACGGCGACGGCCGGATCTCCGAGGACGAGATCCTGGCGGCCTTCGCGGGCTACTGCGGGGTGGAGGCACCCGACGCGTGACACCGCGCGGCGGGCCGGGCGGACGACGCCCGGCCCCCGCGGGTGCGCCGGAGCGACGGCGGGCCGGTCCGGGGCGCGCGGCCGGCCGGGACCGCGCGGCCCGGCGCCGCCGGGCCGGGGCTCAGGCGAAGACGACGGTGCGGCTGCCGTTCAGCAGGACGCGGTGCTCGCTGTGCCACTTCACCGCACGGGCGAGCGCCTGGCACTCCACGTCGCGGCCGATGGCGACCAGCTGGTCGGGGGTGACCTCGTGGCCGACGCGCTCGACCTCCTGCTCGATGATCGGGCCCTCGTCGAGGTCGGCGGTCACGTAGTGCGCGGTGGCGCCGATGAGCTTCACGCCACGGGCGTGCGCCTGGTGGTAGGGCTTGGCGCCCTTGAAGCTCGGCAGGAAGGAGTGGTGGATGTTGATGATCCGCCCGCTCAGCTCCTTGCACAGGGTGTCGGACAGCACCTGCATGTAGCGGGCGAGGACGACGAGCTGGACGTCCTGCGCGCGGACCAGTTCCAGCAGCTGCGCCTCGGCGTCCGCCTTGGTGTCCTTGGTGACCGGGATGTGCACGAAGGGCACGTCGTACGAGCCGACCAGCTCGGCGAAGTCGGTGTGGTTCGAGACCACGGCCGCGATGTCCACGGGCAGCGCGCCGATCCGCGAGCGGAACAGCAGGTCGTTCAGGCAGTGGCCGAACTTCGACACCATGAGGACGATCCGCATGCGCTCGTCGGAGCGGTGGATCTGCCAGTCCATGCGGAAGGAGTCGCCGATCGCGGCGAAGCTCGCGCGCAGCTTCTCGACGGTGACCGCAGACTCGGCCTCGAAGTGCACCCGCATGAAGAAGAGCCCGGTCTCCCGGTCTCCGAACTGCTGGCTGTCCACGATGTTGCAGCCGGTCATGAAGAGGTAACTCGACACGGCGTGCACGATGCCCTGCTTGTCGGGGCAGGACACGGTCAGGACGTACTGGGGCTGGGCAGTGGCCTCGGGGTGCGGGTCGCTCATGACGGCATAGCCTTTCACACCGCGCGGGTGAGCATCCTCAGTACGTCGACCGAGGTGGGCGGCTCGTCCGGATCCTCCCCGTCCGCCGCCGCCATCCGTACGTGCGCCTCGCGCGCGGCCCGTACCGCCTCGGGCCAGGCGTGGTGTTCCAGGTACGTGGACACGGGCGCGTCGGGCCCGGCCTGGTGCAGGATCCGCAACACCCGCAGGACGGCGAGGTCCACGAGGGCGGCCTCCTGCGCGTCCCGGAAGATCGTGCCGACGTACTTGTCGGCGGACCAGCTGTCGAGCCAGGTGTCCTCGACGAGCCGGTACACGGCGTCGGTGACGTCCCCGTAGCCTTCCGCGCCGGTCAGCCAGACCTCCTCCTGGAACACCGGGTCGGAGAGCATGTGCAGCGCCGAGCGCACGTTCGCGCGCCAGCGCCACCACGGCATGTCGTTGAGGGGCATGCCGCCCATGGTGGAGGAGCGGCCGCCGCGGCGGGAAGAGTTCTTCGAACCTTGGGCGAATGTCACGCTTTCGATCGTACGTTCCCCCGTGGTGCGATCTTGAAGCGCCTGCGGACGGTTGCCCCCCCGGCAATTCACCTGGGCGTCACCCGATGTTGTGTACACCTCACCATCCAGTTCCCCGGCGAGCGGAATGGTCGGTGGACATGACCAATCGCCGACGCGCAACTGCCCTATCCCGCCTGCTCCTTGCCTCGGCGGTGGGCGCGTGTCTCACCACCGCGTGCGGGGTGCTCCCCGGGGGCTCGGGGGGCTCCGGGGGCACCCTCACGGTCATGACCTTCGCCCCGATGGGCACCAAGGCGACCAACATGCCGGGAATGCCCGGGATGGCCAAGGCCTACGAGCGCTGGGTGAACGCCAACGGCGGCATCCACGGCCACAAGCTGCGCGTCCTGACCTGCAACGAGAAGAACACCCCGACCGGCGCCGCCGACTGCGCCCGCCAGGCCATCGCCGAGAAGGCCATCGCCGTCGTCGGCTCGTACAGCCAGCACGGACGCGCCTTCATGGCCCCGCTGGAGGCCGAGGGCATCCCCTTCATCGGCGGCTACGGGGTCTCCTCCGAGGAGTTCCAGAGCCCCCTGTCCTACCCGGTCAACGGCGGCCAGCCCGCGCTGCTGGCCGGCGCCGGGCACCAGCTCGGCAAGGCCTGCGCCCAGGTGTCGCTCGTGCGCCCGGACACCCTCGCCGGGGACTCCATGCCGGTCCTGCTGAACGCGGGGCTGCGGGCCAACAAGATGCCGGACGCCTCCGACATCCGGGCCGCCGAGGACTCCGCGGACCTGACCCCGCAGGCGCGCGAGGCGCTGGCCGACGGATCGGCGGGCGGACCGGCCAAGGACACCAAGGAGGCGCCGAAGGGGGGCTCCAAGGACGGCACGGCCAAGGACGCGGGAGCGGGGGCCGGGGCAGGGGCCGGGGCCGGGGCCGGGGCCGGGGCCGGGGCCGGGGCCGGGGCCGGGGCCGGCGCCAAGGATTCCGCCCCCAAGGAGGGCAAGCCCTGCGTCACGGCCGTCCTCGGCGAGCGCACCGAGACCTTCTTCGACGCCTTCCGCCGCCTGGACACCCAGCACCGCGACCCGCAGATCGCCTCCGTCCTCGGCAGTGTCAGCCAGGCCCTCGTCGACCGCACCGGCGGCAAGGAGAGCCCCTTCGAGGGCTCGTTCGTCACCAGCTGGTACCCGGTCTCGACCGACCCTCTGTGGGCCCCGATGCGGAAGGTGATCACCGAGCAGGCGTTCGGCGACGACACCGTCGACCCCGACGACAGCGGGGCGCAGACCACCTGGATCGCGTACACCGTGCTGAACGAGGTCGTGCAGCGCTTCAAGAAGGACGAGGACGTCACGGCCCGCAAGCTGGCCCACGCGCTCAACGAGTCCCAGGGCGTCAAGACGGCCGGCCTCACCCCCGACCTCAGCTGGCGCTACCAGGACATGCGGGCCGTGGCCGGCTTCCCCCGCCTGGTCAACGGCCGGGTCAGCTTCCAGATCGTCCGGGCGGGCCGCATCGTCGACCAGCCCGGCGAGCCCGCCCAGGACATGACCTCGACCCTGGAACAGGCTCCCCGCTCGGCCTGAGCGCCCGGTCCGGTCACAGCTCGGACGTGTCGCGGCGGGTGAGGCCGTACTTGACGGCGATCGGGTTCCACAGGGCCGCCGCCGCCACCTTGGACTTCGTGGCCTCGCCGCTCGACTTGTTGCCGTCGGAGGCGTTGTCGGTGGCCTTGGCCTTGCCGTCCTTGCAGCCGCCCTTGTCGTGGCCGGCGTCGTCCGCCCAGTCCGCATAGCTGTTGTCGGCGTCCGCGGAGGCCTTCCAGGCCTTGGTGAGGGCGGCCGAGAGCTTCGCGTGGTTCGGGAGCAGGTCCGTCTTGAGCTCCTGGAGCCGGGTGACCAGTTCCTCGCGCTGGCGGGCCGCGTCGCGCAGGTCCTGGGCCGCCTGACCGAGGTTCTTGCAGTCCTTGATGTCGTCCACGGCCTTGATCACCGAGGCCCGGCTGTCGTTGCTGTCCGCGAGGAGCTTGTCCAGCTGGACGGCCTGTGGGCGGGCCGGGTCCACGGGGGCCTCCCCCACCGGTGCGCCCGAGGCGCCCGAGCCGGTGCTCGCGGGGGCCACGGCGCCGGGGTCGCTGTTCGAGGCCTTGCCGTCGCTGAGCAGCGCACCCACCCCGAGTCCCACCACGGCCAGTCCGACGACCCCTGCCGCGATGACGGCGGGCGGCACCCGGCGCGGGGCCGGGGCGGAGGGCGGCGGGGGCGGGGGCGCGTACTGCTGCTGCTGGTGGTGGTGGGGCGGCTGGGGCTGCTGCTGCCGGCGTGGCGCGTACTGCTGGGGCGGCGCGGGCGGCGGCGTACGCCGGGGGGCCGGACTCTGGACGGGGGACATCTGCTGGGTGGGCGCCGCGGCGATGCCCTCGTCGGCCCGGAACAGCGCGTCGAAGCCCTCGACGGGCGGGGGCCCCGGTGCCGCGGGGACGGGCGGTATGAACTGGGTCGCCGCCTCACCCGGGTGCGCGCCGTCGGCCGGGACCGGCGGTATGAACTGGGTCGCCGCCTCACCGGGATGCCCGCCCGTCGCGGGGACGGGCGGTATGTACTGGGTCGCCGCCTCGCCCGGGTGCGGACCGGCGGCCGGGACCGGCGCGATGTACTGGGTCGCCGCCTCACCGGGGTGCGCGCCCGTCGCGGGGACGGGCGGTATGTACTGGGTCGCCGCCTCACCGGGGTGCGCGCCGGCCGCCGGGACGGGCGCGATGTACTGGGTCGCCGCCTCTCCCGCGTGCGCGCCGCCTGCCGGGACCGGCGGGATGTACTGGGTGGCCGCGTCGGGCAGCGGCGGGTAGCCGTAGCCGTGCGGCTGCCCCGGGCCCTCGAAGCCCGGACCCACGACGTGCCCCGCGGACGGGTACCCGTAGCCGGGCTGCCCCTGCGGCGGGTAGCCGTACGCGGGCTGCCCCTGGGGCTGCCCGTACCGCGGCTCCCCCTGCTGCCCCTGCCCCTGCTGCGGCTGCCCTCCGTACTGCTCCTGCCCGTACGCCGCAGGCTGCTGCTGCGGCTGCTGCCCGTACGGCGCGGGCGCGCCCCACGGCTCCCCCGCGCCCGGACCCGGCTGCGCCGGGTACCCCGGGTCCGCGTCGGGGCCTGCCGCGTCGGGCCGTGCCGGATCCGCCGCCCCGGGCCGGGGGACGCCCCCTTGTCCGCTCTGCGTCGTCACCGGGACTCCTCTGCCTTCTCCGACTTCCCGAACCAACGGAACGTCGGACCACGCTACCCGGTCCCGGCACGGGCACGTCAGGCCACCTGAACCTCCAGCCGCGACCCGAACTCCCGGACGGCCGCTTCCTCCCGGTACGGCTCCAGCCGCGTGCGGAAGTCCTCCAGGTACTCCGCACCCCGCCTCGACCTGAGCGTGCCCAGCAGTTCGGCGGCCGTCGTCGCCGTCTGGCAGGCCTGCTCCACCTCTCTCTGCTGTACCTGCGCCGCCGCCAGCAGCAGCAGCCCGATCGCCCGCCGGCGCGCCTTGCCCGCGGGCAGCCCGCGCAGGGCCTCCTCCGCGCGCCGGCCCGCCGCCTCGGCCTGGCCGAGGTCCCGGTGGCAGTGGGCGAGCTCGTCCGCCAGGTAGGCCTGGTCGAAGTGCCGGATCCACACCGGGTCGTCCCCCGACTCCGGCTCGGCCCGCTCCAGCGCCGTGATCGCCCGCCCCGACAGCACCGCCGTGGCGCGGGCGTCGCCCAGCAGCGCGTGCCCTCGCGCCTCGGCGGCGTAGAACATGGCCTCCACCCTCGGGGTGACCTGCCCCCGCGTGCCCTCCTGCGCGGCCCGCGCCAGCTGCGCGATCTCGCGCGGGTTGCCCAGCTCGGCGGCGAGGTGGCTCATGGACGCGGCCAGCACGTAGCCCCCGTACGCGCGGTCGCCCGCGGCCTGGGCCAGGCGCAGGGCCTGGATGTAGTAGCGCTGGGCCAGGCCGGGCTGGCCCGTGTCCACCGCCATGTACCCCGCGAGTTCGGTGAGCCGGGCGACGGCCGCGAACAGGGCCCGCCCCACCGGCTCCCGGTAGGCGCCGCCGATCAGCCCGGAGACCACGGAGTTGAGGTAGTGCACCACCACGGGGCGTACGTGCCCGCTGCCGAAGCGGTGGTCGAGCTCGGTCAGCGCCTGCGTCGTCGCGCGGACGGCCTCCACGTCGGACAACCCCACCCGGGCCCCGCCGTTGCGGGCCACCTGCGGGTCGGCTCCGGTGATCAGCCAGTCGCGGCTGGGCTCGACGAGCGCGGAGGCGGCCACGCTCGAACCGGCGAGGAAGTCGCGGCGCCCGACGTCGCTGCGCCACAGCTCGCAGACCTGCTCGATGGCGCCGACGACGGTCGGGGAGAACTGCAGGCCCACCCCGGAGGCTAGGTTCTTGCCGTTGGCCATGCCGATCTCGTCGATGGTGACGGTCCGGCCGAGTTTGCGGCCGAGGGCTTCGGCGATGATGCCGGGCGCCCGGCCGCGCGGCTGCTGGCCGCGCAGCCAGCGGGCCACGGAGGTCTTGTCGTAGCGGAGATCGAGGCCGTGCTCGGCCCCGCACATGTTGACGCGCCGGGCTAGCCCGGCGTTGGAGCACCCGGCTTCCTGGATGAGCGCCTGCAGCCGTTCGTTCGGCTGACGGGCGACGAGAGGCCTGGCTGCCATTGAAAACCCCCTGAAGCCACGGGAGAGCGTTGGAATGATCACTTCCCGCCTGATGTGCGGAGAATCTTCGTCTCTGCGTCGTGTCGTTACCCAACGGCCGCGCCCCGGCCTCCTACGCGCCCCCGTACATGCACCGGTGCGCCCCACGTGCAGGATCGATGCACCGCCCACCGGCTGGTTTACGCCCGTAACCCCCGGTGACGGCGGGAGTTGTGATGGGCGTGGAAGAGACCATCGGAGTCACGGAGACCGCACCCATCCCCAAGCAGCGGGGGGAGCAGCTGGTGGACCATGCCGTGCGGTACGCGGAAGAGCGGCACTGGGACGTCTTCGCGGGTACGTGGCTGGAGCCCGGCGACGGCCGTGAACTGTGCTCCTGCGGAGCGGCGGACTGCCCGGCACCCGGCGCGCACCCGGCGGTGAAGGACTGGGCGGGGCTGGCCTCGGGCAGCGCGGTCGGCGTGCGCCGGATCTGGGCGAAGCACCCGAGCGCCTCGATCCTGCTGCCGACGGGCCGTACCTTCGACGTGCTGGACGTCCCCGACTCCGCCGGTTTCCTGGCACTGGCGCGGCTGGAGCGGATGCAGCGCACCCTCGGGCCGGTCACCCTCACCCCCGGTCACCGGATGCTGTTCTTCGTCCTGCCCGGAGCCGGGGCGAAGGTGGCGGACCTGGTGCGCAAGCTGGGCTGGCTCCCGCACGCCATCGACCTCGCCGCGCGGGGCGAGGGCGAGTACGTGGCCGCGCCGCCCACCCGCTTCGGCGGGAAGGGGCCGGTGCAGTGGGCCCGTAAGCCCACTCCGGCGAACCGGTGGCTGCCGGACACCGAGGAGCTGATCGACGCCCTCGCGTACGCGTGCGGCAGCGAGGCCGCGGCCGCCCGGGGGCGCCGCCAGGCCTGACACCTGACATTCGTGTCCGTCGGTTCATGACATACGTAACTGCCGCCCTCTCCCCCCTCCTCCTAAGGTGAGGAAAGTAGGACCAACGGGGATGAGAACGAGAGGCAGGCGCATGCCGGACCAGGGCTATGCGGCAGGCGGCACGAACGGGACGGACGGCGCGCGACCCGCGCCGTCCACCGCGGCGGTACGCGTGGAGGGACTGTGGAAGCGCTTCGGCGAGCAGGTGGCGGTCGGGGGGATCGATCTGGAGCTGCCCGCGGGCCGCTTCATCGGACTCGTCGGCCCCAACGGCGCCGGCAAGACCACCACGCTGTCGATGATCACCGGGCTGCTGCGCCCGGACATGGGCCGGGTGATCGTCGCCGGGCACGACGTGTGGGCCGACACGGTCGAGGTGAAGAAGCGCATCGGCGTGCTGCCCGAGGGCCTGCGGATGTTCGAGCGCCTCTCCGGCCGCGAGCTGCTGGGCTACATGGGCCGGATGCGCGGGCTCCCCGGCGAGGAGACCGACAAGCGGGCCACGCAGCTCCTCGACGTCCTTGACCTCGCGGGCTCACAGCACAAGCTGGTCGTCGACTACTCCACCGGCATGCGCAAGAAGATCGGCCTGGCGGCCGCGCTCCTGCACAACCCCGAAGTCCTCTTCCTGGACGAGCCGTTCGAGGGCGTCGACCCGGTGTCGGCGCAGACCATCCGCGGGGTGCTCGAACGGTACACCGCCTCCGGTGCCACCGTCGTGTTCTCCTCCCACGTGATGGAGCTCGTCGAATCGCTCTGCGACTGGGTGGCCGTGATGGCCGCCGGGCAGATCCGCGCCGCCGGCCCGCTGGCCGACGTACGGGGCTCCGCGCCCTCCCTGCAGAGCGCCTTCCTCGAACTCGTCGGCGCGCAGAACCGCGGCTCCGGGGAATCCCTCGACTGGCTCGGCGGCGCACGATGAGCGCCACCGGCACCCTGACCACGACGGCCCCCGTGAGCGGAGCCTCCGAGGTCCCCCTCACCCCGCTGTTCGTCCGGCTGAAGCTGTCCCTGCTGCGCAACGGCCTCAAGGGCTCCTCGAAGCGCAAGGCCGTCTGGATCAGCAACCTGGTCTTCTGCCTCGTCGTCGGCCTCTTCGCCGCCCTGGGCCTGTCCATGCTGCACGGCCACGCCCACGCCGGCACCGCCGTCGTGCTGCTGAGCGCGCTCCTGGCCCTCGGCTGGACCTTCATGCCGCTGTTCTTCCCCACCGGGGACGAGACGCTCGACCCGAGCCGGCTCGTGATGCTGCCGCTGCGCCCGCGTCCGCTGGTACGGGCCCTGCTGGCCTCCTCGCTCGTCGGCATCGGCCCGCTGTTCACGCTCTGCCTGGCCGTCGGCTCGGTGGTGGCGGTGGCCCGCGGCGCGGCCGGCGCGGTGGCGGCGGTGGTCGCCGTACCGCTGCTGCTCCTCGGCTGCGTGGCGCTCGCCCGCGCCGTGGCCACCGCGAACGTACGGCTGCTGTCCAGCCGCAAGGGGCGCGACCTCGCGCTGCTGAGCGGGCTGCTGATCGCGGTCGGCGGGCAGGCGGTCAACTTCGGCAGCCAGCGGCTCTTCCAGCAGGGCGGCCTGGGCCAGCTGGAGCCGGCCGCGGCCGTGGTGCGGTGGCTGCCGCCCGCGACGGCCGTCGGCATGGTCGACTCGGCCGGCCGGGGCGCGTACGCGGAGGCGGCCGGCCAGCTGGTGCTGACCCTGGCCGCGCTGGCGGGGCTGCTGTGGTTCTGGGAGCGCAGCCTGACCAAGCTGATGGTCACCCCCGACGGCTCGACCCTCGCGGCCGCGACGCCGCGCAAGGAGCGGGACGGCGCGGGCGGCGTCTGGTCCTTCCTCCCGGGCGGGCGCACGGGCGCGGCCATGCAGCGCACCCTGCGCTACGTGGTGCGCGACCCGAAGACGAAGTCCGCCTGGGTGACCGGGCTGGCGGTCGGCCTGATCATCCCGGTCTTCAACGCCCTTCAGGGCACCGGGTCCGTGTACCTGGCCTGCTTCGGCGCGGGGATGCTCGGGATCCAGATGTACAACCAGTTCGGGCAGGACACCTCCGCCTTCTGGATGGTCGCCCAGACGATCTCCGGCCCGCGTGACGCGTACGAGGAACTGCGCGCCCGCGCCGCCGCCCTGGCCCTGATCACCCTCCCGTACACGGCCCTGGTCACGGCCGTCACCGCCGCCCTGCTCGGCGACTGGGCCGGCTTCCCGGGGGCCCTGGGCCTCTCCTTGGCCGTGGTGGGCGCGATGCTCTGCACGGGCGCACTGGCCTCCGCGCACTACCCGTACTCCATCCCGTCGGACGGCGCCTTCAAGAACGTCGCCCCGGGGCAGGCCGGCCTGGCCTGGATGGGCATCTTCAGCGGCATGTTCGCCTCGGCGGTGATCTGCTCCCCGGTGATCGTCCTGTCGGTCTGGCTCAACTTCGCCGACGACATGCACGGCCTGCGGTGGATCCTCCTCCCGGCCGGCATCGCCTGGGGCACCCTGTCCACCTGGGCGGGCCTGCGCCTGTCGGCCCCGAGGGTGGCCCGCACCCTCCCGGAGATCCTCATGGCGGTCAGCAAGGGCTGACGCCCGCTCCCGCCCGCAGGGGGGTGGCAGGCCACGCGGCCCGCCACCCCCCTGCGGTGTTTCACGGGACGCCCCGCCCGGCCGGATGCACTCATCGCCGAACCACGGCATTTGCCCCTGCCACCCCGTCATACAAAAGTGCGTTCGATTCACATGGGTTCGGGGGGAGTTCGGGTGGGGTTCGAAGAGGAGTGGGGCTCGCTGCGCGCCGAGGCGGCGGCCTCGCGTCCGGCGGCGGCCGATCCGGAGGCCGAGGCTCGGCAGGCCGCCCGGCCTCCCGTACGAACGCGGCCGGCGCGCGGACCACGTACGCGCACGACCCCCTCTCCCGCCTCGTGCGCAAGGAGACGGCGGACGGCACCACCTCCTACTCCTACGACGCCTTCGGCGAACTGGCCCTGGCGGTCCCCCCGGACGGCACCAGGCTCACCCGGGAACGCGATCCGCACGGCCGCCTCCGCTCGGAGACGGTGGACGGACGCACGACCACGTACGCGTACGACGCCCTGGGCCGCCGCACCGTCCGCACCACACCGGGTGGCGCCCGGTCCGAGTGGACGTACGACGCGGCCGGCCGCCGCGCCTCGCTCACGGCCTCGGGCCGCACGATCGCCTTCGAGCGCGACGCGGCGGGCCGGGAACTGACGCGCACCCTCGGCGCCGGCCTCTCCCTCACCCAGGAGTACGACCCCCTCGGCCGTCCTCACCGATCAGCACGTGATCGGCGAGGACGGCCGCACCCTCCAGCGCCGCGGCTACGCGTACCGCGCGGACGGCGCCCTCACCTCGGTGGCCGATGCCCTCGCCGGGCCCACGGCCTTCACCCTGGACCGGGCGGCCCGCGTCACGGCCGTCGACGCGGCGAACTGGTCGGAGCGCTACGCGTACGACGACGCCGGCAACCAGACCAGCGCGGCCTGGCCGACCCACCACCCGGGCACCGAGGCCCACGGCCCCCGCACGTACACGGGCACCCGGATCACCTCCGCCGGAGCGGTCCGCTACGAGTACGACGCCCTCGGCCGCCGCACCTCAAAGCAACGCCTCACCCCCACCGGCGAGGTGGCGGAGCAGACCCTCTTCACCTGGGACGGCACCACCCTCTGCGAGGAGACGGCCGGCCCGGTCACCCTCACCTGGACCCACGACGGCCTCCACCCCCTCACCCAGGCGGAACGCGTCCTCGGCACGACCGACGAACGCTTTTTCGCCATAGTCACCGACCTGATCGGCACCCCACGGGAACTGGTCTCCGAGTCGGGCGAGATCGCCTGGCGCGCCCGCTCCACCCTCTGGGGCACCACCACCTGGACCCGCGACGCGACGGCCTACACCCCCCTCCGCTTCCCGGGCCAGTACTTCGACCCCGAGTCGGGCCTCCACCACAACTTCTTCCGCACCTACGACCCCGAAACGGCCCGCTACCTCACCCCGGACCCCCTGGGCCTGTCCCCGGCCCCGAACCCGGCGACGTACGTCGACAACCCCCACACGTGGTCGGACCCTTACGGCCTCGCCCCGGAAGGCTGCCCAAGGGACCGTTCGACTTCAGGAAGCCCCACCCGGACCACCCCCCGAGCGCGGCGCTCGTCGAGGCGATGCGGGCGGCACCCCACGGGGATTACATCGACTACACCGAGATATCAAGCTATATCGCAAGGCACGCGTCCGGCGAGGGGAAGATTGTTCACCATGTGACGCCGTCCGGAGAGCTAAGGACTCCGGAGCTGGGCGGATCACGGACGGAAGAATACCTATTCCATCAGATTTACACTGACGGCCGATATGCATACGATCCAACGCTTTCACCCGACCCAATCCCACTCGGCGACTACGAACGGGCACTCAGGAGTAAGAATCCGGGGGAACGAGTCATCCGATTGGATGGCGAATACGATCTCAGGAACCCACACACTCAGAGGAATTGGCGGAAGTGAATCAAGACAACGACCTCACACGAACAGGTCGGACCAGACGAGCGGTGGCGATCCTCAGGCGTTTTGCCCCGCTCGCCTGGTACCGGATGCCTGTCGAGCGTCATGAATTCGGGTACCTGCAGGTGGCACACCTGGGCTGGCGTTTCATCGAGCCTCATGACGAGTTCAGGCCCGTCTTCGAGGAAGCGGTGCGCGACGCGCCCCGCCAGCTCGACTGGCGGTTCAAGGTCAAGAGGAACTGGCTGATCCTTCCCGTCCGCCTCACTGAGGAGACGGCGCGGTGCGGGGACAATTTCAGCGAGGCGCAGTCCCGACTCTTGGCGGATCAGGAGTTCTGCCTCGCCACGTGTGCGGACCTGGAACTGATCCTGCAGGCGTTGGATGCCGCCGCGCCTGCCGCTCCGGCTGCCCCGGAAACGCCCTAGGCCGGGGCCGGGCCGGTAGGTAACGTGGGGATCTTCGGGTGCCGTTGGGGCCCGGAGTACTTCGAGGTGTGCGGCTGTGGTTGTGCGTGAGTTGGCTGCCGTGTGGAGTCTGCCGGCCGGGGATGCGCGGGCATTGTGGTGGAGCGTCGGGGCTCGGGGGGAGCTCGGCGTGGTGCGGGTGGATGGGCGGGGGCTCAAGCGGTCGGACTACATCGCCGGGTGGGTCGGGTGGGGTGCCCCGGAGCCGTTCGACGCCGAGTTGGAGGTGTTCGGCGCCGACGGGCGGCTCCAGCGGCGCGTGGCCGTGCGGGGCGTGCCTCCGCACATCAGCCATCTCGCCCTGCTGCCCGGCGACCGGTTCCTCCTCGTGTCGGGCCGTTCCGGCCAGGACCGGAAGGGCCGTTGGGCCGACAACGCGTACGTGTACGACCGCGACGGGCGCCGCGAGGGCGCGTTCTGCATCGGTGACGACGTCCAGGTCGTCGTCGGCGGTCGCCGCGGCGGGATCTGGACCGCCTACGGCGACGAGGGCATCTTCGGCCACCACCCCGAGTCCCGCGGCGCGCTGGCCGGCTGGAACAGCCTGGGCGACGCCGTCTGGACGCCCCGTACGCCCTTCCCCGCCGGCCCCGTGGAGGGTCTCACCGGCTGCACCGAGGGCGACCGGGTGTGGCTGGCCTGGTACTGCCGCGAGGGGACCTTCCTGAGCCGGATCACGCCGTCCACCGGCGAAGTCACCACCTTCCGCAGCCCGGCGGCCCGGATCGACGGCTGCGCCGTGCGCGGCGACCGCGTCGTGCTGAGCTGCCGTGATCACGACCGGCCCACGGTCAGCCTGACCCGCGCCGTCCTCGTCGGCGGGGCTCTGGAGGCCGTCGCCGAGGAACGGGTCACGGTGCCGGGCCCGGTGGTGAAGCACTGCGGTCAGGGCCGGGACGGGGTGTTGTGGCTGCGGGCCGGGGACTCCTGGGTGCGCGTGGAGGCCTGAGACGGGCGCGGGCGGCCGGTGTCAGTGGGGGTCGCTACGTTCGGGGCATGTCGATCTCCGTACATCTGCGCGACTCCGTGGTGCTGCCGGGTGGGGGCGCCCTCGTCAACGGCTACGGCTTCGAGAGCCGGGCGGGCGGCCCGCGCCGGGCCCTGCTGCCGCACGGGCACGAGCTGGAGGTCCACGACCTGGACGGGCTCTTCGCGGGCGGGCGCGCCCCGGTCGCCACCTTCCCGCTGCCCTGGCCCGGCTGGGACCGCGGGGTCCACTCCGTGAGTCCGGACGCCTCGTACGCCGTGTTCTCGGGCCAGCGCGCCGTCCGGGCCGTCGGCGCGGGAGGGGAGACCCTCTGGGAGTACCGGCACGACTGCTGGGGGCCCGAGCTCGGTCACCCGCACACCGGGGACGAGCAGGAGGTGTGCCGGGGCCTCGAACACGGCTCCTGCCGGGTCTCGGACGATGGCCGCTCCGTCTGGGCGCATGTCGTGATCGGCGAGCAGGAGCACTGGGTCGTCCTCGACGCCGGGGACGGCCGGGAGCTGGCCCGCCTGCCCCTGGACAGCGCCGCCGCCGGCTCGCACCACCTCTCCCACCCGGACGGTGTGCACATGGGCCTGTCCATCGGGATGGGCCAGGACGGCATCCTGCTCCACTGGGCCCGGTGGGACGGCGAGCAGCTGGTCGACTGGGACCTCAACGAGTCGATGGACCGCATCCTGATGGACGTCCACCCGGGCCACCGGGGCTTCCTCACGGTCGAGCACTACGGGAGCGACCTGCGCCTGCACACGCTGGACGGTGACGTCCTCGCCACGGGAACCCCGGATCCGGCCGGCGCGGACGAGGACCAGCCCTGCTGGGACTACGGCTGCGGCTTCGTCGACGCCGACACGGTCATCGCCTCCACCGTCGACTGCGACCACGACGAGGACCCGGAACTGTCCCGCCACTGGCTGCTCGACGCCCGCACCCTGGAGGTCCGCGGCCGCGTCACCTACCCCGGCACCCCCGCCACCGGCTACCTGCTCCCCCTCGGCGACGGCACCTGGCTCACCCACGACGGCAAGACCCAGACCCTCAACCGCTGGACCGAAGCGACGGCATGACGGACGTCACATGCAACGGGTGGGCGGCTGCGGACACTACCCAGTGTGGACCACCAACTGTTCGCGGAAATCTACGATGCCCACGCCGGAGCCGTGTACGCCCACGCCATCCGCATGACCGCGGACCGTGCCGGGGCCGAGGACATCGTCTCCCTCACCTTCCTTGAGGCATGGCGGCTCCGCGATTCGTTCGACCGTGTGATCAGCCATCGGGCATGGCTCTTCGGGATCGCCACGAACGTCATACGGAACACTCGCCGGGCGGCACGTCGCCACAGCGATGCCATGGCCCGCTTACCTCCGCCCGGCACCGTTCCCGATCCGGCGGACACGGTCGTGTCCCGCATCACCGATGCCGATCGGGCTTCGGCCGCCCTGGCGGTCCTGAACCGGCTGCGGCGCGCGGACCGCGAAATCCTCGTTCTCCACGTGTGGTCCGGTCTCAGCCATGACGAGGTGGCGCAGGCCTGCGGGGTATCGGTGGGCACCGTGCGCTCCCGCCTCTCCCGTGCCCGCGCACGCCTGCGCAAACTCGCAGCCGCCCACCTCGCTGAGCCGCGGGCCTCCCGACGCGCCCCCGCGTCTCGAACCGCTCGGGAAGGAAACCTGTGACCGCCGACGACGCACGCCCCGTCCCGACCGACCGCACGGAGACCCTCGGGCGTCTGACCGGGCTTTCCGACGCGGACCTGCCGTTCCACGGGCGTCAGCGGATCAAAGAACACCTCATGCGCGAAACGACGAGCGGCACGCTCCCCGCACGGGCCCGCTCGCGTCGCCGACTGCCGCTGTTCCTCGCGGCCGGGGCCGCCACCTGTGCGGCGGCCCTGGCCGTCGCCCTCGGCGTGAGCGGCTCCGGCGAGCACCACGCCAGCGCCCGGCCGGAACCGGCGGCCGTCCGGCTCTTGGACCGCGTGGCCGTGGCAGCCCAGGCGGTGCCAGCGCCGACCATCCGGGACGGTCAGTTCCTGTACACCAGGACGAAGGGACACTCCACAGCCCTCTCCGAGAGCGAGGGGGGCGCGATGAGAGCATCCCGAACAGATGAATCGGCCGAACGCTGGGTCTCCGTCGACGGATCGGTCGGCACGCTCACGCGCACCGCACGGGGCGAGAAGAGCGACCCCGCGCCGGGAAGGGACACGGCCACCCTCAACGGCCCCACCTACCGCTTCCTGGAGTCCCTTCCGACCGATCCCGGCCGGCTGCTGGAGAGGATCTACGCAGACGCCCGCCTCGACCACGGCTCCGACTCGGGATCGACCACCGGCCCCGATCAGGAAGCGTTCGTCGCCATCGGTGACCTCCTGCGGACGGTCGAAGCACCGCCCGGCGTGAGTGCCGCGCTCTACCGCGCGGCAGCCCGCATCCCCGGCGTCGTGCTGGTACCCGAGGCGACGGATGCCACGGGGCGCCCGGGAGTCGCCGTCGCCCGCGTCCACAACGGCGAGCGCACCGAGTGGATCTTCGACAGGCAGAGCCTGCGCCTGCTCGGCGAACGCACCGTGATGCTCAAGGACAGCGCCTGGGGAAAGGCCGGCACACCGGTGACGTCCGTAGCCATCATCGGCCGGGGCGTCACGGACGCGGCCGGGCGGACACCGGTGCCCGGCGGATGACCGGTCGGCACCGACTCGATGGGCCGAGGCGCTCGCCGCGTGCGGTCCACACCCGGGATCAGAGCGCTGGTGGAGCGCACTCCACCCAGAGCAGCTTCCCCGCGTGCGCCCCGCTCAGGCGGTACGAGCCGTAGCGGTCCGCGCAGAGCCGTACGAGGACCAGGCCGCGGCCGCCCTCCGCGTCCCGGTCCGGTTCCGGGCCGAAGGGGGACGGGATGTCCGGACCGGTGTCCCAGACCCCGACCCGCAGCCGCCCGGCGGCCATCGCCCGCAGCCGGAGCGCGCAGGGGCCGCGGGTGTGGCGGTAGGCGTTCGACACCAGTTCGCTCGTGAGCAGTTCGGCGGTGTCCGCGAGAGCGGTCATGCCGTGGCGGTGGAGCACGGCCCGCAGGGTGGTCCGGGCGATGCCCGCGGCGCGGGGATCGTGCGGGAGGTGGAGGGTGTAGGCCCAGGACGGAGTTACGGTAGCGCCCATGGAAGTCTCCGATCGAGGAGGAGAGTTGGACCCTGTGCATGCGGTGCCCGGTGACCAGGTCGCTCCGTCGAGCGGGGTTCTTCCAGGCGGTGGCCTGAGACCCAAAGTAGCGGGCAGATGTAATGCATTTCATCGGCTCCGCGTTATTCATTACATGACCACTCGTGTGAGTGACCGCAGCCCGGGGAGCAGCCTTTGAGCGCCGTCACGGCGCGCCAGCTCCGCTTCGGCGCGGAGCTGCGCAAGCTGCGCGAGCGCGCCGGGCTCAACGCGACCGAGGCCGCGGGGCATCTGGGCATGCGCCAGAGCCAGATCAGCAACCTGGAGGCCGGGCGGATCGGCGCCAGCCCCGAGCGCGTACGGGCCCTGGCCGCGCTCTACGAGTGCACCGACCAGCCCTACGTCGACGCCCTGGCGGCCATGACCGGCGAGCGCAGGGGCGTCGGCTGGTGGGAGGGCTACCGCGAACTGCTGCCGGCGGCGTGGCTGGACCTCGCGGAGCTGGAGCACCACGCGCACACCCTGCGGGGAGCGATCACCGTGCACATCCCCGGACTCCTCCAGACGCCCGAGCACGCGCGCGAGGTCTTCCGTCAGGCCGTTCCGGCGCTACCTCCACCGGAGATCGAACACCGCGTCTCGTTCCGGGTGAAACGCCAGCGCATCCTCTACGCGGACACCGCGACCCCGTATCAGGCCATCGTCCACGAGGCGGCGCTGCGCATCGCCGTCGGCGGGGCGGCGGTCGCCGGTGCCCAGCTGAAGCACCTGCTGGAGATGGGCGAGCACGAACACATCAGCGTCCGGAGCATCCCGTTCTCGGCCGGTGCCATCCCGGGGTCCGGGCAGTCCATCTACTACGCCCACGGACCGGTCCCGCAGCTCGACACCGTCCACCTCGATCAGTCACACGGGTTGAGTTTCCTGGACGCCGAGCCCCAACTCGACAAGTACCGGACCCTCTTCGAGCGTCTGGAGACGATCGCCCTCAGCCCTGCGCGGACGCGTCAGATGATCCACGCCATCGCCCGGAACCTCTGAAAGGGGTCATCAATGTCACCGGAAGACTGGCAGCGTTCGTCCTTCTGCGCCGAGGGCGACTCCTGCGTCTACGTGGCCAGGCCCCACGAAGACCGGGTGCTCATAGCCGACAGCCCCGCCCCCCGCACCACCCTCGCCCTCTCCCCCGCCGCCTGGACCGTCTTCCTCGGAGCCGTCCGGAGCAACGGGGCCTGAAAACGCCGACGGGGCGGCGTCTCCCGCGTCGGTGGCGGGGTACGCCGCCCCTGGGGCGGGACGGGGTGCGGGGCGTGGCCCGCGCTGTCACGGCGGTTACTTCGGGTCGGTGTTGAACCTGGCGGTCGACCAGAGGTAGCCGAGGACCGTGAGGCCGACGCACCAGGCGACGGCGAGCCAGCCGTTGTTGCCGATCCCGGTGCCGAGGAGGAGGCCGCGGAGGGTTTCGATGGCGGGGGTGAAGGGCTGGTACCGGGCGATGGGCT
>NZ_JBVIKC010000063.1:0-41365 GCF_055581065.1 Streptomyces sp. NPDC031479 | reverse complement strand
ACCCCCCCCCCCCCCCCCCCCCCCCCCCCCCCCCCCCGCCACACCCCCCCCCCCCCCCCCCCCCCCCCCCCCCCCCCCCCCGGCGGCTCACGCCTCGGCGGCCGCGCTGAGGCTCATCCTGTAGATCTCCGTGTCGTCCTCGAAGAGGGTGACCCGGTCCGCGCCCCCGTCGAGGAGCTCCTTCCAGACCTCGCCGATCCAGGATTCGGCGTCCCCCTGGGTGGTGAACTCCTCCGGTTCCACCGCCGGGGTCGTCTCGGCGCCGTCGGCCTTCTCGAACCGCCATGTCCACACCATGTCCGCCTCCGTTGCTCGCACGCGATCTCACACTTCTCGGCATGAGTGTGCCCGCAGAGTAACCGGACGCGCACCAGTACCGGCGACGCGGGAGGATCTCTGTGTGGAACTCACCTTGCTCGGCACCGGAACCCCCGAAGGACTGCCCCGCCCCGGCTGTCCCTGCGCCGCCTGCGCGGTCTCCGTGGGCACGCTCGCCCGCGCCGCGACCGCCGTCCTCGTGGACGGCGCGCTGCTGCTGGACCTGACGCCCGGGGCGGTGCTGGCCGGGGCCCGCGCGGGGCATTCGCTGGCCGGCGTACGGCAGGTGCTGCTGACGCACCCGCACGACGGGCCGCCCGTCGAGCTGCCGCCCGGACTGCCCGCCGCGGGCCGGGTGCCGGACGGGCGGGAGCTCGCGGTGATCAGCGGGCACCGGGTGCGGGCGGTGCCGATGGATTCGCCGGGCACCGGGTACGAGGTCACCGGCCCGGACGGGAGCCGGCTGCTGTACCTGCCACCGGGCGGGGCGCCGGCCGGCACCAACGGGACGACGGCGCGGCGCGCGTACGACGTGGTCTTCGCGGACGTGCTCGGCCGCCCCGAGGCCCTGGCCCGGCTGCGCGCGAGCGGTGCCGTCGGCCCGGCCACCGACGTGATCGCCGTGCACGTGGACCACGACACCCCGCCGGGCCGGGAACTGGAACGCCGGTGCGCGGCCGCCGGTGCCCGCGCGGTGCCCGACGGCACCACGGTGGTGGCGGGCGACTACCACGCGGTGCCGGACGTACCGCGCCGCACCCTGGTGCTGGGCGGTGCCCGCTCGGGCAAGTCCTTCGAGGCGGAGCGACGGCTGGAGTCCTTCCCGGAGGTGGTCTACGTCGCCACCGGCGGCACCCGCGACGGTGACGCGGAGTGGGCCCAGCGCGTCGGCCTGCACCGCGAGCGGCGTCCGGCCGGCTGGCGGACGGTGGAGACCTGCGAGCTGGCGCCGCTGCTGGAGCGGGCCGGCCCCCCTCTGCTGATCGACTGCCTCGCGCTGTGGCTCACCGACGCAATGGACCGGGCCGGCGCCTGGGACGACTCGGTATGGGCGGCGGGCGGCCAGAAGGAACTGCGCGAACGGATGGCCGGCCTGGTGGCGGCGGTCCGCGCGACGCGCCGCCGGGTGGTGCTCGTCAGCAACGAGGTGGGCGCCGGCGTGGTCCCCGCGACGGCGGCGGGACGGCGGTTCCGCGACGAACTGGGCCGCCTCAACAACGCGGTGGCGGGCGAGTGCGAGCACGTCCTGCTGGTGGTGGCGGGGCAGCCGCTCGCCCTCAAGGAGCAGCCCCGGTGACGGCCCGCCAGGGGATCGGCGGGAGCGCCCCTGAGGGAGGGCCTGACCGGCTGTAGTCTCTGGCAGATGACCACGCTGAATCTCGACGACTTCTCCGATCTGATCGAACGCCCCGACGGGGGCGTCCGGCGTGACGCCGAGGATCGCCGTGAGCGGCTGGCCGTGCCGCCCGGCGCGCTGGGACGGCTCGACGACCTCGCCGAATGGCTGGCCGCCGCACAGGGGCGGGTCCCGGTGAAGCCGATCGACCGGCCGCGCGTCGTGCTGTTCGCCGCCGACCACGGGATCGCCGCCCAGGGTGTCTCGGCACGGGCCGCGGGCAGCACCCACGAGCTGGTCCGTTCCGTCCTGGAGGGGACCAGCCCGGTCTCCATCCTGGCCGGGCGGCTCGGCGCGGGCGTGCGCGTCGTGGACGCCGGACTGGACTGCGACCCCGGGCTGCTGCCCGAGGACGTGACCCGGCACCGCGTACGGCGCGGCAGCGGCCGGATCGACGTGGAGGACGCGCTGACGGCGCAGGAGGCCGAGGCCGCACTGCGCCTGGGCATCCGGATCGCCGACGAGGAGGCCGACTCCGGTACGGACCTGGTCGTCCTCGGCGACATCGGCGTGGGCGGCACCACCGTGGCGGCCGTGCTGGTCGCCGCGCTCTGCGGAACGGACGCGTCCGTGGTCACCGGCCGCGGCGGGGTGCCGATCGACGACCTGGCCTGGATGCGCAAGTGCGCCGCCGTCAGGGACTCGCTGCGCCGGGCCCGCCCGGTCCTCGGCGACCAGATGGCACTGCTGGCGGCGGTCGGCGGCGCGGACGTCGCCGCGATCACCGGCTTCCTCCTCCAGTGCGCGGTACGCCGTACGCCGGTCATCCTCGACGGGGTCGTCTCGGCGGCCTGCGGACTGGTGGCCCAGCGGGCCGCCTTCCGCTCCCCGGACTGGTGGCTGGCCGGACAGACCAGCGGGGAACCGGGCCAGGCCAAGGCCCTGGACCGGATGGCACTCAACCCCGTGCTCGACCACGGCGTCACAGTGGGAGAAGGAACCGGGGCCTTGCTGGCACTCCCCCTGGTCCAGGCGGCCGCCGCACTCGCGGCGGAACTTCCGGAGCGGGCGGCTGTGGAACAGCCGACGGACTGAGACACCGGGCACTACGGGCCTGACCAGTCCGCAGTGCTCGCACTGCCTGTGGACGGTGACGCCCCATATCATCGCTTTTCATGGGAGAGGTCCGCTTGACCAGCGCAGACACCGACCGGAGCCTCGATCAGGCCTCCGGCAAGGGTTCCAACAACAAGAAGGAGTCCGGCGGCGAGCCCGCCGCGAAGGCCGAGAGCCGCAGAGGAAGCGCCTCGTCGAGGCGCAGCGCCGCCTTCGCGGTCTGGTACCTGCGGGCCGTCACCTTCGTGAACTTCCTCAGCGCGGTGTGGCTTTCGCTCGGGCAGGACCTGCGCAGGCACAACACCGCCGACTTCTACACCCCGTACCTGCTGACGGCCGGGTTCGCGTCCGGCCTGTTCTCGATGCTGCTCGCGGTGACCATGGGCCGCCGCAAGCGGGCCGCGTGGATCCTGAACCTGGTGGTCAGCGGCATGCTGCTGCTGGCCTTCGCGGTCGCCGCGTTCGCCCCGTGCACGAGCGGCGAGTTCAACCTGTGCTACCCGGAGTTCCGCGACCACGCGCAGAACTGGGTCTCGCTCGCCCTGACGGCCGCCTTCGTCGGCGCGCTGCTGGTGGGCCGCCACGAGTTCTACGCCAAGGGCGACCGCTCGAACCCGAAGCTGGCCACCGCCGTCGCCGCCGTCGGCCTGCTGCTGACCTCGCTGGTCGCCGCCCTGCTGGTGGGCGCCACCAACACGGACCCGGACAGCGCCGACGCGACGTTCCTGGCCCGCTGGCGGTACGGCGTGATGCGGCTGATCACGCTCGCGCCCGACGACAAGGCGTACAACGCGATCACCACCCCCGCCTGGGTGGACGTCTTCATCAACGTGATGTCGATGCTGCTGCTGCTCGCCGTGCTATTCGCGGCCTTCCGCTCGCGCCGCGCCGTCGACCCGCTCACCCCCGAGGACGAGGAGCGGCTGCGGGCGCTGCTCGCCAAGCAGGGCGACCGCGACTCGCTCGGCTACTTCGCGCTGCGCCGCGAGAAGTCCGTGATCTGGTCCCCCACCGGCAAGGCCGCCGTCACCTACCGCGTCGTCGGCGGGGTCTCGCTGGCCTCCGGCGACCCCATCGGCGACCCCGAGGCCTGGCCGGGCGCGATCGAGCCGTGGCTGGCCGAGGCCCGCGAGCACGGCTGGGTACCGGCCGTGATGGGCGCCAGCGAGGAGGCCGGACAGATCTACGCCCGGCACGGACTGGACGCCCTGGAGCTCGGCGACGAGGCCATCGTGGAAACCGACGAGTTCACTCTGGAGGGCCGCGCGATGCGGACCGTCCGGCAGGCCTTCAACCGGGTCAAGCGGGCCGGGTACACGGTCCGCATCCGCCGCCACGCCGACATCCCGGCCGAGGAGATGGACGTCCTCCTCAAGAGGGCCGACGACTGGCGCGACGGCGCGACCGAGCGCGGCTTCTCCATGGCCCTGGGCCGCCTCGGCGACCCCGACGACGGCCAGTGCGTGATGCTGGAGTGCACCGACGGCAACGGCGACCTGCGGGCCGTGCTGTCCTTCGTGCCGTGGGGCCCCAAGGGCCTGTCGCTCGACCTGATGCGCCGTGACCGGGACTCCGAGAACGGCCTGATGGAGTTCATGGTCATCGAACTCCTGGAACGCTCCAAGGAGATCGGCGTCACACAGGTCTCACTGAACTTCGCGATGTTCCGCTCCGTCTTCGAGCGGGGGTCCAAGCTCGGCGCCGGACCGGTGCTGCGCATGTGGCGCTCCCTGCTGAGCTTCTTCTCCCGTTGGTGGCAGATCGAGTCCCTCTACCGGGCCAACGCCAAATACCGGCCGATCTGGGAGCCGCGGTTCATGCTCTTCGAGAAGAGTTCCGACCTGCTGCGCATCGGTGTCGCGGCGGGCCGGGCCGAGGGCTTCCTGGAGGCACCCGGCCTGCCGAAGTGGCTGCACCGCAGACATCTGGAGACGATTCGTTG
Organism: Streptomyces sp. NPDC031479; assembly: GCF_055581065.1. Taxonomy (NCBI): domain Bacteria; kingdom Bacillati; phylum Actinomycetota; class Actinomycetes; order Kitasatosporales; family Streptomycetaceae; genus Streptomyces; species Streptomyces sp. NPDC031479. Next base: position 36,653 of record NZ_JBVIKC010000063.1, on the reverse strand, counting down.
ACGTCGTGGTCGACGGCCCCACTACGGCGGTTCGCCCGCCGGGAGTGGGGCCCCATGTTCTGGACCATCCGGGACGCGCTCGTCCGCGACAAGTGGCGCGCGATCCCGATGACCATCGGCGCCGTCTGCCTGACCTCCTTCTTCCAGGTCGTGCAGAACACGTCGTGGGGCTTCCAGCCCGTCCAGGACCTGGGGTCCGTCAAGGCCGTCGACCCCCTGTGGCTCGCCGTGCTGCGCACGCCGCTGTCACTGTTCGTGCCCGCCCTCGACCTGCCGGTGTGGGGGGCCCTCGCCCAGATCCTGCTGGTGTTCGGGATCTCGGAGATCTGCATCGGCTGGTGGCGCACCCTGCTGATCGGCTACATCGCCACCCTCGCCGGGACCACCTACGCCCGGATCGGGCTCTCCCTGGGCCCCGACCACCCCTTCGGCCTGCCGCTGTCCGACCGGATCGTCAACGACACCGGCCCGTCCGCGGCCGTGGTGGGCCTCGCGATCTACGTCTGCTGGCGCTACCGGGCGTACTTCACCGGGTCGCTGGTGATCCTCGTGATGATCGGCGAGGTGCTGTTCAAGGACAACCTGGCGGGCAAGGAACACCTGGCGGCCATCGCCGCCGTGATGGCCGTGTGCACGGTCCGCGCGAAGTGGGGACCCGCCCGCTCCCGCGCCGCGGTCGTCCGCAGGCCTCCGCCCGTCCCTTAGCGGCACCCTGCCCTCCGGCCGGCAGGCCGTACCGTATCGGGGTGACGACAGACCTCGGGCCCTTCGCCCCCACCCGGCTGTGGATGCGGGCGCACCCGCTCGCCACCGACGCCGTGCTCGCGTTCGGGGCGTTCGTCTCCATGGTCGTCGGGTCCTTCGCCGATCCGCACGGACCGCACGGGCCCACCTTCGGGACCCGCACCCCCGAACCGTTCTCCCTGCTGCTGATGCTGATCGGCTCGGCGGCACTGGTGCTGCGCCGCCGCAGGCCGTGGACCGTACTGGCCGTCGCCTGCGGGGTCTCGCTGCTGGAGCTGAGCACCGGGGAGCCGAGGGCGCCCGTCGCGATGTCCGCGGTGATCGCCCTGTACACGGTGGCCTCCCGTACCGACCGGCCGACCACCTGGCGGATCGGGCTCGTGACGATGGCCGTGCTGACCGGCGTGGCGATGCTCGCCGGGCCGCTGCCCTGGTACGCGCAGGAGAACATCGGCATCTTCGCCTGGACCGGGATGGCCGCGGCCGCCGGGGACGCGGTGCGCAGCCGCAGGGCGTTCATCGACGCCATACGGGAACGGGCGGAGCGGGCCGAGCGGACCCGCGAGGAGGAGGCCCGGCGGCGGGTCGCCGAGGAGCGGCTGCGCATCGCCCGGGACCTGCACGACGTGGTGGCCCACCACATCGCCCTGGTCAACGTGCAGGCGGGGGTGGCCGCGCACGTCATGGACAAGCGGCCCGACCAGGCGAAGGAGGCCCTGGCCCACGTACGGGACGCGAGCCGCTCCGCCCTGAACGAGCTGCGCGCCACGGTGGGGCTGCTGCGGCAGTCGGGCGATCCGGAGGCGCCGACGGAACCGGCTCCGGGGCTGGCCCTGCTGGACGAACTGCTGGACACCTTCCGGCACTCCGGACTTCCGGTACGCGTGCTCATGCAGGTGGGGGCGGACGCCGAACCGCTGTCGGCCGCCGTGGACCTGGCGGCGTACCGGGTGATCCAGGAAGCGCTGACCAATGTCCGCAAGCACGCCGGCCCGGGAGCGAAGGCCGAGGTCAGCGTGGTGCGGGTGGGCGCCTCGGTGGAGGTGACCGTGCTGGACGACGGCGGGGACTCGGCCGACTCCGCCCCCGCGCCGACGGACCCGGGCGGCGGGCACGGCCTGCTCGGCATGCGGGAGCGGGCGGGCGCCCTGGGCGGCTCCTGCTTCACCGGCCCCCGCTACGGGGGCGGTTACCGGGTGCACGCGATCCTGCCGGTGGCCTGACCCGGCGCTAACAGGACTTCCTCCAGGGGCCCAGTTCGAGCTTCTTCTGCAGCGAGCTGAGCTTCAACTCCCGCGAGCGCGGACAGAACTCGTCCGTGGACAGTTCGTACTCCACGTGGAAGACGGCCTTGCCCGCCCGGATGAACGGGGTCAGCTCGTCGCACTCCCGGTACTGGGCGCACTGCTCGTTGACCGCGAAGTCGTAGTCGCCGAGCAGCTGCGGGATCTGGTCGAGGTCGTTCTTGAGGCCGACGGCCAGGCCCCGGTCGTGGGCGAGCTTCGCGATCATCCGGTTGAACTTCAGCTGGTCACCGGCGGTCACCGGGAAGCCGGAGTCGTTGTTGTAGGCGTCCATGTTGTCCGGTTCGACGGCGTCGAAGCCCTTGTCGCGGCACATGTCGAAGCGCTTGGCCATCAGCCGCTCGACGTCGGCCAGGCGCCGGACGTCGATCCACCGCTCGCCCTTCCAGCCGTTGCCCTCGCCGAGCATGTCCTTCGGGAAGTCCCCGGAGTCGGGGCGGAAGTCCTCCCAGGCGCCGGTGGAGATGTAGCAGATGGTGCGGCGGCCGGCCTTCTTCAGGCCGGCCACCTCCTCCTTGGAGGTGAGGAACCCGTCGATGTCGTACACGGGCACGTCCACGGAGGCGTCGAGCCCGCCGCTGAGCTGCCACTGCCAGGCCGTCCCGGGCAGCGGCTGCCAGCGGCCCCCCGGCGCCGGGGAGGGGACCGGGCTGGCGGCCGTGGACGGGGTGGGTCCCGGTTCGGGGGTCTCCTCGTCGTCGGGTTCGGAGGAGCAGCCGGTGAGCACGAGCAGGGCGCCGGCGGCGATGACCGCGAGCCCGGTGGTGAAACGCTTCATCCGGCTGCCTCCAGGGCGTTCGGGAGGGTCCCCCAGGGATGCGCGCCGGTGCCGGGGACCGCGCAGTGCACCCCGGCCCGGCGCACCGCCGCGAGCTCCGCGGCGGGCGCGCCCGGCGGGACCGCGTACACGAGGTGGCAGAACGTCCGGGCCGGGTGGCCGGCGGTCCAGGCGGGCGGCTCGGCCGCCGCGTCGCGGTAGGCGTCCCAGGGTCCCTCGAAGGTGACGAGCAGGTCGGCGAGTTCGACGTACCCGGGGTGCGGGTGGACGCCGTGGTTCAGGACGAGCGTACGGGCCCCCGCGGCACGGGCCGCGACGGCGAGCCGTCCGTAGTGGGGCAGCAGCCCGGGATCGGCGGCGGCCTGGTCGAGGAAGGCCCCGTCGGTGGCGTACCAGTCGCGGTGGCGCAGCAGGTCCTGGACCACCTCCGCGTGCGGGCGGCGCCCGTAGTCCGTGTCGACGTACCCGAGGACGGGCACGCCGGCGTCCCGCAGCCGGGCGCAGACGTCGGCGAACCGTTCGTCGGGGGCCCGGCCCGGACCGCTGTCGGGGTTGAGCACCACGGAGTGGAGCCGGCCCGCGGAGCGGATGAGCAGCTCCCAGTCCTCGGGCCGGTCGGCGGGGTGCTCGTAGAGCGGCACCAGCAGCATGGGGTCCTTCTCCTCGTACGCGGACACGTGATCGGAGCTCACCGGTGGGCCGTGGCCCTGCCGAGGAGCAGGCACACCAGGACGGCCAGGGCCGCCGCGGCGCCGCCCGCCACGACGAGCTGCACCAGCCGGGGCTGCCCCGCCCCGGCGAGCAGGGCCAGGCTCTGGGCGACGGCGGCGCAGGCGCAGACCACGGCCGCGGGCCGGACGGCGCCGAAGGACTGCAGGAGCAGTCCGGTCCACATCACGGCGCCCAGGAGCAGCAGGGTCGCGACGCGGATCCAGGTCAGGCCGGGGGCGTGCGGCCACAGCAGGGTTCCCGTGACGCCGAGGGCGAGCAGCACCGCCAGGTAGACGGCCAGGCAGCCGGTCAGGGTGGAGAGCATCCTGCGCCGGAACGCCCGGGGCGAGCGGGCGGCCCGCAGCCCGGCGAGGCTGCCGCTGCGGAAGCGGTGCAGCAGCCACTCGGCGGGGCCCATGCTGAGGGTGAGGGCCACCGCGGAGGGCGCGGCGACCGCCTCGGCGGGGCCGCCGGAGAGCACCTCCCCCAGCGCGGCGTACAGCACGAGCAGGCCGGTGCCGAGGCCGAAGACCCCGTAGGGCACCGAGTCCCCGATCCGGGGGCCGCGCCGGGCGTGGTCCTCCTCGGCGCCGCGCAGCATCCGCCAGCGCACCGGGCCCCGTTCGCCGGGCCGGCTCCGGAGCCGGCCGCGGATCCGGCGCACGGCGGCCCGTACGCCCCGTTCGACCGGGAGTTCGCGCAGGGCGAGCGTGCAGGCGGCCAGCAGGGACACGGCGAGCAGGGCCACCCGGAGCGGCACGGGCAGGTCCGTGAAGAGGGAGAGCACCGCCCCCGCGGCCATCGGGCCGAGCGCGGCGAGCAGCGCCCGCTCGCGGCCGAGCACCAGCAGGACGGTGGCGGCCCCGACGTACAGGGCCTGGCCGGCGGCGAAGCCGTACGAGAACGGCGGGCCGCCGGGGACGGCGAGCGCGGCGGCGGTGCCCAGCAGCGCCCCGGCCGGGGCTCCGGCGAGCAGGGTCCGCCGGGCGGCGGCCCGGTCGCCGAGGCCGAGCCAGGAGTAGGCGCGGTGGGACAGGGTCTGGTCCCAGACCCAGCCGATGAGGGCCCCGGCGAGCAGGGTCAGGGTGCCGGCGGGCAGTCCGAGCCGGTCCGGGGGGCCTTCGAGGAGGGGGGCGCCCAGGACGTAGGCGAGACCGGGCAGGACGAAGATCACCCCGCGGAGCAGGCAGGCGGTGAGGGAGACCTTCCAGGGGTCGGTGACCTCGTCCGGTTCCGGGAAGGAGCGCGGGACGCGGGCGTAGAGCTCCTCGGCGAGGGCGAAGGAGTCGTGGCGGCCGTAGGTCAGGCGGATGTACTCGTCGTTCATGCCGTCGGATTCGAGGACGGCGGCGATCTCGTCGGGGTGCACGGCGGCGGCGATGAACGCGCCGAGGCGGTCGGCGAGTTCGTCCATGGGATCGGCGGCGGCCACCGCCCCCGGACCGGTGCGCCGGGGCCGGGGGACGGCGGGGAGGGTGTCGGTGCGGCCGGCCCCCGCGCCGGGGCCGCCGCTCCCGCGGCCCGCGGCGGCGGCGTGGCCGACGTGGACCCAGCCGCCCTCCGGTCCGGGGGGCCTGAGCCAGAGCGATCCGCTCACCACAGGCTCCCGTCCGCGGCGAGTTCGCGGTACCAGGGGTCCGCGAGCCGCTGGGTCCAGTCGTCGCCCGCACGGACGGGCAGGACGGGCTGCCCGGCGAGTTCCCGGTAGATGTGCCGGAAGCCGTCGACGGACTGGTGGAGGGTGAACTTCTCGACGACCCGTTTGCGGGACGACCGGCCGAGCTCGGCCCGGCGCTCGTCGTCGCGCAGCAGGGCCAGGGTGGCGCGGGCCATGGTCTCGGGTTCGCGGGGCGGGACGACGAGCCCGGTGTCCCCGACGGCCTCGCGGACGCCCCCGACGTCCGTGGAGACGGTGGTGCGCCCGCAGGACATGGCCTCGATGATGCTGAAGGGGAAGCCCTCGCTGATGGAGGAGAGCATCACGACGCTGCCCGCCGCGTACGCCTTGGCGACCTCGGCGATGCGCCCCTCGTAGCTGATCCCGTCGCCGACGCCGAGTTCGGCGGCGAGCTTCTCCAGGCGCAGCCGGTACTCCTCGCAGCCCGCCGGGACCGGCCCGAAGAGGCGCAGGCGCAGGGCGGGCAGCTCCCGGCGCATGAACGCGTAGGCGCGGATGAGGGTTTCGAGGTCCTTGATCGGGTCGATGCGGCCGCACCAGCTGAGGGTGGGGACCTCGGGTTCGGGCCCGGCCTCGGGGAAGGCGTGCGGATCGACCCCGTTGTAGACGGTGCGGATCCGCTCGGCGTCGGCGCCCCCGCGCTCCTCCCAGCGGCGGTTGTACTGGTTGACGGGGGTGATCAGGTCGGCCTGCCGGTACCCCTCGGAGTTCAGCTCCCGGTAGAAGCCCAGCATCAGGGCCTTGACGGGCCAGCGCTGGGCGGCGGTGCGGTAGCCGAGGTAGCGCTCGCGCAGGTAGATGCCGTGCTCGGTGAGGAGGAACGGCACCTGGTCGAGGCGTTTGGCGGCGAGGGCCGGGAGGGTCGCGAGGCCGCTGCTCACGGCGTGGGCGACGCTGTCGGGCGGGATCCGCACGGACAGCGGGCGCAGGGCGTGTTCCAGCAGGTCGGTGGCGGTGAGCGCGTCGTGGACGGTGGGTTCGGCCCGGGCGGTGACCAGGCCGGGCCGGGTCCAGACGTCCATCAGGAGGCGGAGCACCGACTCGGAGCGCAGGGCCGGGGTGAGGCGGCCGGCCCGGGCGAGGCGGGCGAACTCGCCGAGGGCCTCGGAGAAACCGCCGTGCGCGGGGTCGATCAGCGAGAGCAGGAAGGTCTCGTAGAGGGCGGCGAAACGGCGGTGGGCCTTGCCCCGCAGCGCGGACCGGCGGGTCCGGGAGGGCGGCGGGCCCCAGAGCGGGAAGGAGGTGTGCCGGTAGACGTTGCGCGGCAGTTCCCAGGTGACCGGCTCACGTCCGGAGCCGGTCAGGGCTATGACGTTGAAGTCGACCTCCGGCATGCCGCGGACGAGCTGGTCGCACCAGGTGCTGACGCCCCCGTGGACGTGTGGATAGGTGCCTTCGGTGAGCATGGTGACATGACGCCCATGGCTCATGCGGTGTGTCCCCCCAGGACGGAAAAGGGGCCGGCGCCCGTGGGTTGGAGCGCCGGCGCTAGGTGGTACGCGTGACGGCCGGCAGGCGTTCCGGCCGTCGGGTCAGGCGAGCTTCAGGGTGACCGCCGACTGGAGCAGGTCGGGAGACGTCCAGGCGGAACGGGTGCCGGCGTAGGCGGTGCCGAAGTCCGCCGTGCCGAGCAGGAGCTGCTTCTTGGTCCCGTTGGGTGCGGTGACCGGGGCGACCACGCCCGAGGGCGCCTTGACGGTGACGTCCTTGCCGATGCGGTAGGCGGTGACCTGGTTGTTGGCGACCGCCTTGTCCCAGGCGGCGCGGCGGCTCAGCTCGACCCCGGAGTCCTTCATGCTCTGGTTGACGATCGGCGCGCTGGTCGCGTACAGCGAGCGGTAGGTGTCGAGGACCTGGTTGAGCACCGGGTACAGGGTGCGGTCCTCGGCCAGGTTGGACTGGTGGACGTAGTGCGGTTTCGGGTCGTTGGCGAGCACGTGGCGCAGGGCGGTCCGCGCCTCGGCCGGGACGATGTAGTCCTGGTAGCCGGTGTTCACGTCGAGCGGGGCCGGCAGACAGGTCGAGGTCGCCGGGTTGTCCTCGCAGAGGCCGCTGCCGCCGTCGGCCCGGCTGGTGTAGATCCAGTTGTACTCGTCGGCCATCTCCGCGTTGGTGCCCGTGTTGTAGTACACGTTCATCGGGTAGCGCGGGACGGTCAGGGCGGCTCCGACGGCACGCTGCGCGGGTTCGCGGGAGTTGTCGCTGCCCGCCCATTTCACGCCGTTGTCGGCGAAGGCGCCCGCCAGGTTGGGGTTGTCCGTGGGCTGCTGGGGGAGGGTCTTGAGACCGGAGTGCTCGCCGGTGACGATCTCGGTCCGGTCGGTGGCGATGCCGTGCGAGGCGGCCCAGTTGTTGTTGTCGCGGATCTGGGCGGAGATGTCGGCGCGGCTCATCCAGTTCGTCGCGCCCTGGGCGTTCTTCGTGCAGGTCCAGGGGGTGATGGAGGTGTCCTGGGTGCAGCCGAGGAAGAGGTGGGTGTAGGTGTGGTTCATCCACCGGTACTTGGCCCGGTCCGCGACCAGTTGCGCGGTCAGGGCGTCGGTGCCGCCGTTCTCGGTCTTCCACTCCTCCCCGGCGCCGGCGTTGAAGAGCATGTCGAGCTTGAAGTTCTTGCTCGTCTGCCACTGCGCCGCGTACTGGGCGTCGGCGGCGGTCATGCGGATGGTGCTCTCCTTGCCCTCGCCGCCCGCGCAGGCGTAGTCGCCGGGCGTGCAGTTGAGGGTCTTGTCCCAGCGGGCGTCCGGGGCGAAGACGTCGTCGACGTGGACCGCGAAGTAGTTGCGCTCCTGGCCGAGGTGGACGCCCTGGGTGAGCCACTCGACGATGCCCCGGGCCAGCAGCCGGAACTGCTGCTGGTACTGGTTGTAGGCGAAGGTGGCGACCAGTTCGCTGCGCCCGTCGTGGGTGTACTCGCCGAGGAGCGAGGCCCGCCCGGTGCCGCCGGGGACGGGGGCGTCCAGGTAGCTGGTGTAGCCGGCGCGCGGCTGCGCCATGAACCCGTAGCTCTCCATGATGAGCGGAGAGTTGTCCTCGAAGGCGACCTGACCCTGCAGGTACCCGAAGGGACCCGCCTTCCCCGCGGTGGTGACGGCGGCCTGGGTGCCGTCGAGCGTGCCGCCGTAACCGCCGTTGTCGGTGTACTCCAGGCCGACCTCGGGGTGCGCCCAGGTGTAGGCGTCGACCTGGCGGATGCCGTACGTCGTCTCGTACGCGGTGAGGGCGGCGAGCTCGGCCGAGCCCGCGCCGAACGGGTTCTCGTTCGGCAGGATGACCCCCTGGAACTTCGCTCGCGGACGGCCGGAGACCGTGTCGCTGAGGAACGCCGCGTCGATCACCGGGCGGCTCGCGCTGCTCAGGTCGACGCGGGTGTACGGGACTCCGGTGTCGCGGAGCTCGGCGGTGAGCGCCTGGACGGCGCCGCCGCCGTCGTCGACGACCAGCACCTTCAGGTCGATGCGCGGTGCGACGGTCGCCGCCTGGGCGGTCGCCGCGGGTACCGCGACCGCCATCAGGGCTGCTGCGGCCATCGCCGCGGCGGCCCTGTTCATCCGGTTCTTGTTGACCATTTCGGCCTTCCCCCCGCAGGCGTCCCTCGGCGGCGGCCCAAGGCGGAAGGCCGGGCCGGGGAGGCTCTGTGGAAATCATGCAAAGGGACCCCGCGTCCCCTTGCGAGAGTGGGTCGAGTCTCTCGGACCTCGTCAGGTCTAAAGAGCAAACCTGGAGCAGAGTCCACAGATGGGTGAACCTGATGGCCCTTTGATCGAACAACTTGCCAAACCTTCGAGTGACGTACGGGCGAGTACGTGCGCGTAGGCTCGTTTCCGGCGGCCGCCGGGCCCGAATACGATCGCTGCGGAGCGGCCGGAGATCCCGACGTGTCCGCAGCGCCCACACACACAAACGGAAGCGAGACTTCACCACCGTGACTGCTCTGACTCTCAGCACTGCCGGCGCGGCGACGCTGCGCGCCGACGCCCTCGTCGTCGGCGTGGCGAAGGGCCCCAAGGGGCTCGTCGTGGCCGCGGGCGCCGAGGCCGTGGACAAGGCGTTCGACGGAAAGCTCGCCACCGTGCTCGACGCACTCGGCGCCTCGGGCGGCGAAGGCGAGACCACCAAGCTGCCCGCGCCGGCCGGCCTCAAGGTCCCGGTCGTGCTGGCGGTCGGCCTGGGCGCCGCACCCGAGCAGGACGAGTCCTTCGACGAGGAGGCCCTGCGCCGCGCCGCCGGCGCCGCCGCCCGCGCCCTGCACGGCGCGAAGAAGGCCGCCTTCGCCCTCCCCCTGGACGACGCCTCCGCCGTCACCGCCGTGGCCGAGGGCGCGCTGCTGGGCGCGTACGCCTTCACCGCCTACCAGGGCGGCGAGAAGAAGGCCGGCAAGGGCTCCGGACCCAAGCAGCCGCTGGCCGAGGTCGCCCTGCTGGGCGCCAAGCCGCGTGACAAGGAGCACAAGGCCGCGGCCGAGCGCGCCACCGTGGTCGCCACCGAGGTCAACATCGCCCGCGACCTGATCAACACCCCGCCGAACGACCTCACCCCCGAGGCCTTCGCCGCCGTCGCGTCCGCGACCGCGAAGGAGAACGGCATCAAGGTCCAGATCCTGGACGAGAAGGCCCTGGTCAAGGGCGGCTTCGGCGGCATCATGGGCGTCGGCAAGGGCTCCGAGAACCCGCCGCGCCTGGTGAAGCTCTCCTACACCCACGCCAAGGCGGAGAAGACCCTCGCCTTCGTCGGCAAGGGCATCACCTACGACTCGGGCGGCATCTCCCTGAAGCCGGCCGGTCACAACGAGACCATGAAGTGCGACATGGCCGGCGCCGCCGCCGTCTTCGCCGCCGTCGTGGCCGCCGCCAAGCTGGGCCTCCAGGTCAACGTGACCGGCTGGCTCGCGCTCGCCGAGAACATGCCGTCCGGCTCCGCCACCAAGCCCGGCGACGTCCTGCGCATGTACAGCGGCAAGACCGTCGAGGTCCTCAACACGGACGCCGAGGGCCGTCTGGTCCTGGGCGACGCCCTGACCAAGGCCTCCGAGGAGAACCCGGACGCGATCGTCGACGTCGCCACCCTGACCGGCGCCATGGTGCTGGCCCTGGGCGACCGGACCTTCGGGATCATGGCCAACGACGACGCCTTCCGCACCTCGATCCACGAGATCGCGGAGGAGGTCGGCGAGGCCTCCTGGCCGATGCCGCTCCCCGAGGACCTGCGCAAGACCATGGACTCCCCCACCGCCGACATCGCCAACATGGGTGTCCGCATGGGCGGCGGTCTGGTGGCCGGCCTCTTCCTCCAGGAGTTCGTCGGCGAGGGCATCACCTGGGCCCACCTCGACATCGCCGGTCCCGCCTTCCACGAGGGCGCCCCGTACGGCTACACCCCCAAGGGCGGCACCGGCTCGGCCGTGCGCACCCTGGTCCGGCTGGCCGAGCGCACCGCCACGGGCGACCTGGGCTGACGTACCACCCCGTGAGACACGTCCTGTGAGACGCGACGCGCCCCGGAACCCGGTCACGGGTCCGGGGCGCGTTCGCTCTGGAAGAAACCTTGAGGATCAGTAGGTTTCTACGCCGCGGTAACCCCTACTTCGGGCAGAACGACCGTGCACACCCGGGGCCCGGCGTCCCGCGTTCCCCCGACAAATGCGAAGATGGGTTCTCGGCAGGACAGGGCCCCCACCACAGGGCCGAAGAAACAAGCGGCCGATTACCAGCCGCCGCCCGGTCACAGAGGACCGGTGCTCGGCGCACATGCATGGAGGACGTGACGTGGCGAACGACGCCAGCACCGTTTTCGACCTAGTGATCCTCGGCGGTGGCAGTGGCGGTTACGCCGCGGCTCTGCGCGCATCCCAGCTGGGTCTCGACGTTGCGCTGATCGAGAAGAACAAGCTCGGCGGCACCTGCCTGCACAACGGCTGCATCCCCACGAAGGCTCTGCTCCACGCCGGCGAGGTCGCGGACCAGGCGCGCGAAGCCGGACAGTTCGGTGTCAAGACCTCTTTCGAGGGCATCGACATCGCCGGTGTGCACAAGTACAAGGACGAGGTCATCTCCGGCCTCTACAAGGGCCTGCAGGGGCTGGTCGCCTCCCGCAAGGTCACCTACATCGAGGGTGAGGGACGCCTCTCCTCCCCGACGTCCGTCGACGTGAACGGGCAGCGCATCCAGGCCCGCCACGTCCTGCTGGCGACCGGCTCCGTGCCGAAGTCGCTGCCGGGCCTGGACATCGACGGCAACCGGATCATCTCCTCGGACCACGCGCTGGTCCTGGACCGCGTGCCCGAGTCCGCGATCATCCTGGGCGGCGGCGTCATCGGCGTCGAGTTCGCCTCGGCGTGGAAGTCCTTCGGCACCGACGTCACGGTCATCGAGGGCCTCAAGCACCTCGTCCCGGTCGAGGACGAGAACAGCTCGAAGATCCTCGAGCGCGCCTTCCGCAAGCGCGGCATCAAGTTCAACCTCGGCACCTTCTTCGAGAAGGCCGAGTACACCGAGACCGGTGTGCGCGTCACCCTCGCGGACGGCAAGACCTTCGAGGCCGAGGTGCTGCTGGTGGCCATCGGCCGCGGCCCCGTCTCGCAGGGCCTGGGCTACGAGGAGCAGGGCGTCGCGATGGACCGCGGCTACGTCCTGGTCGACGAGTACATGCAGACCAACGTGCCGACCATCTCGGCCGTCGGTGACCTCGTCCCGACCCTCCAGCTCGCGCACGTCGGCTTCGCCGAGGGCATCCTCGTCGCGGAGCGTCTGGCCGGCCTCAAGCCGGTCCCGATCGACTACGACGGTGTCCCGCGCGTCACCTACTGCCACCCCGAGGTCGCCTCCGTCGGCATCACCGAGGCCAAGGCCAAGGAGATCTACGGGGCGGACAAGGTCGTGGCCCTGAAGTACAACCTGGCGGGCAACGGCAAGAGCAAGATCCTGAAGACCGCGGGCGAGATCAAGCTCGTCCAGGTCAAGGACGGTGCCGTGGTCGGCGTCCACATGGTCGGTGACCGCATGGGCGAGCAGGTCGGCGAAGCCCAGCTGATCTACAACTGGGAGGCCCTGCCTGCCGAGGTCGCGCAGCTCATCCACGCGCACCCGACCCAGAACGAGGCCCTCGGCGAGGCCCACCTGGCCCTGGCCGGCAAGCCGCTTCACGCACACGACTAATCCACAGTCACGGGCGCGACGACCACTTCCGCACTTTCGTTAGGAGCAACAGAAACCATGTCGGTTTCCGTAACCCTTCCGGCGCTCGGTGAGAGCGTCACCGAGGGCACTGTCACCCGCTGGCTGAAGGCCGAGGGCGAGCGCGTCGAGGCCGACGAGCCGCTGCTCGAGGTCTCGACCGACAAGGTCGACACCGAGATCCCGTCGCCCGTCTCCGGCATCCTGGCCTCCATCAAGGTCGCCGAGGACGAGACCGTCGAGGTCGGCGCCGAGCTCGCCGTCATCGACGACGGCTCCGGCGCCCCGGCCCCGGCCGCCGCTCCGGCCGCCGAGACGGTCGTGGCCGAGACCCCGGCGGCTCCGGCCCCGGTGGCCGAGGCCCCGGCCGCCCCCGCACCGGCCGAGGCCCCCGCCCCCGCCGCCGCCCCGGCCGCGTCCGGCACCGATGTCGTGCTCCCCGCCCTGGGCGAGTCCGTCACCGAGGGCACCGTCACCCGCTGGCTGAAGGCCGTCGGCGAGTCGGTCGAGGCCGACGAGCCGCTGCTGGAGGTCTCGACCGACAAGGTCGACACCGAGATCCCCGCCCCGGTCTCCGGCACCCTGCTGGAAATCCTGGTCGGCGAGGACGAGACCGCCGAGGTCGGCGCCCGTCTGGCCGTCATCGGCGTCGCGGGTGCGGCTCCGGCCGCCGCCCCGGCCGCCGCCGCTCCGGCTCCGGTTGCCGCCCCGGCCCCGGCCGCTCCGGCTCCGGTCGCCCCCGCTCCGGTCGCCGCCCCGGCTCCGGTCGCCCCGGCCGCCCCGGTCGCCGCTCCGGCCCCCGTGGCCGCTCCGGCCCCGGTCGCCGCTCCGGCTCCCGTCGCCGCCGCTCCCGTCACCCCGGTCTCCGCCGGTGACGAGGGCGCGTACGTGACCCCGCTGGTGCGCAAGCTCGCCTCGGAGTCCGGCGTCAACCTGTCCACGGTTTCGGGCACCGGTGTCGGTGGCCGCATCCGCAAGCAGGACGTCCTGGCCGCCGCCGAGGCCGCCAAGGCCGCCGCTGCCGCCCCGGCCCCGGCCGCCGCTCCGGCCGCGAAGGCTCTGGCCGCCGCGGTGTCCGAGCTGCGCGGTCAGACCGTCAAGATGACCCGCATGCGCAAGGTCATCGGCGACAACATGATGAAGGCCCTGCACTCGCAGGCGCAGCTCAGCTCCGTGGTCGAGGTGGACATCACCAAGATCATGAAGCTTCGCGAGCAGGCCAAGGCCGGCTTCCTCGCCCGTGAGGGCGTCAAGCTGTCCCCGATGCCGTTCTTCGTCAAGGCCGCCGCCCAGGCGCTGAAGGCCCACGCGGTCGTCAACGCCCGGATCAACGACGACGAGGGCACCATCACCTACTTCGACTCGGAGAACATCGGCATCGCCGTGGACTCCGAGAAGGGCCTGATGACCCCGGTCATCAAGGGTGCCGGTGACCTCAACCTGGCGGGCATCTCCAAGGCGACCGCCGACCTGGCCTCCAAGGTCCGCGGCAACAAGATCACGCCGGACGAGCTGTCGGGCGCGACCTTCACCATCAGCAACACCGGCTCGCGCGGTGCGCTGTTCGACACCGTCATCGTGCCCCCGAACCAGGTCGCCATCCTGGGCATCGGCGCGACGGTCAAGCGCCCCATGGTCATCGAGACCCCCGAGGGCACCGTCATCGGCGTCCGCGACATGACGTACCTGACCCTGTCCTACGACCACCGCCTGGTGGACGGCGCGGACGCGGCCCGGTACCTCTCGGCGGTCAAGGCGATCCTCGAAGCCGGCGAGTTCGAGGTCGAGCTCGGCCTGTAAGGCCCCGCGCGCAGCCCCGGCTGCCGCTGGCGGCGCCCCCGTCCGGATCCGTCCGGGCGGGGGCGCCGTCGTTGTAACGAGCCTCACCCGGCGTCCCTGACCGGGAACGCATCGCAGCAGGCCACGACCGCCGTATTGTCTACGCATCAGGCCCCGCGTGCCCCTACAGGAGTTGAAACGCCGATGATCACCCCACCCGTCGTGCACTCGCTGCGCGAGCAGATCCGCGAGCACATCGTGGAGGGGATCGTCAGCGGCCGCTGGAAGCCCGGCGAGCGGATCGTCGAGCGGCGGATCGCGGTCGAGCTGGAGGTCAGCCAGACGCCCGTGCGGGAGGCCCTGCGCGAGCTGGAGACACTGCGGCTGATCGAGTCGGCGCCGAACAAGGGCGTCCGCGTACGGAACCTCTCCGCGGCCGACCTGGAGGAGATCTACCCGGTCCGGGCCGGTCTGGAGCAGATCGCGGCCGAGCTGGCCGCCCCGCGGCTGGCGGCCGACTGCACGGCCCTGGAGCCGCACGTGGCCGCCCTGTGGGAGGCGGACCGCAGCGAGGACGGCACGGCGCAGGTGCGGCACACCGTGGGCTTCCACCGCGAGATGGTGCGGGCGGCCGGGAACAGCGTGCTGCTGCACACCTGGGAGAGCCTGGGCATCGAGGTGTTCACGGCCCTGTCCATCCGCTGGCTGGGTACGGTCCAGAAGTCCTACGCGGAGGAGCACGAGGCCCTCGTGGCGGCCTTCCGCAGTCAGGATCCGGACATCGGACTGCTCGTGAAGCGGCACGTGCTGGGCTGCGCACCGCGCGCCTGAGCCTTTTCCGCGAGGGGTGCGCGGCCCGCCCCGGGCTCCCCGGGGCGCCCGGTTTCCGTACCTTGGGGAACACCCTCTGACCTGCGGCTTTTAGCAGATCGCCAGAGAACCGCTAGGGCTCGCTCGTGTACTCGTCCCATGGGCACCGGGTGCCTGAATTCATGGCACCCGGTGCCGACTTTTGGCGTAGTGACATTTATTCGCCACTTTTATTTGATCGATCATCGATCAGCGCTTTACAGTCGACGCGGACCCCACCCGGGTCCATCGACCCTGTCCTGCCCGTCAGGGTGTTTGATCACCACCTCCTCTCCTTTGTCCGGAAGGCGGCGCACACCGATGTCCGACCCCGTAGGAAAGCTTCCGAGCGAGCTCGACCAGCTCCCGGACCGCGACACCGAGGAGACCGCCGAATGGGCGGCCTCGCTCGACGCCGTCGCACAGGCCGCCGGTACGCGCCGCGCCGAATACCTGCTCCGCCGCACCCTCCAGCACGCCGAGGCCGCCGGCCTCGCCCTGCCGAAGCTGCTGGAGACGGACTACGTCAACACCATCCCCACCGCCGCGGAGCCGGAGTTCCCCGGTGACGAGGCGATGGAAGCCAGGATCACCGCCTGGAACCGCTGGAACGCGGCCGCCATGGTGACCCGCGGCTCCAAGTACGGCGTCGGCGGCCACATCGCCACCTTCGCCTCCGCCGCGTGGCTCTACGAGACCGGCTTCCAGCACTTCTTCCGCGGGAAGGAGGCCGACGGATCGGGCGACCAGCTCTACATCCAGGGCCACGCCTCCCCCGGCATCTACGCCCGCGCCTTCCTCGACGGGCGCATCTCCGAGCAGCAGCTCGACAACTTCCGCCAGGAGTCCGGCGGCAACGGCCTGCCGTCCTACCCGCACCCGCGGCGCCTGCCGTGGCTGTGGGAGTTCCCCACGGTCTCCATGGGCCTCGGCCCGCTCTCCGCGATCTACCAGGCGCGCTTCAACCGCTACCTGCAGAACCGGAGCATCAAGGACACCGCCAACTCGCACGTCTGGGCCTTCCTGGGCGACGGCGAGATGGACGAGCCCGAGTCGACCGCCGCACTGGCCCTCGCCTCCCGCGAGCGGCTCGACAACCTGACCTTCGTCATCAACTGCAACCTGCAGCGCCTCGACGGTCCGGTCCGCGCGAACTTCCGCGTCGTCCAGGAGCTGGAAGCCCAGTTCCGCGGCGCCGGCTGGAACGTCATCAAGTCCCTGTGGGGCTCCGCCTGGGACGAGCTCTTCCAGCTCGACACCACGGGCGCCCTGGTACGCCGCCTGCGCGAGGTACCGGACGCGCAGTTCCAGACGTACGCGACCCGCGACGTGGCCTACATCCGCCAGCACTTCTTCGGCGCCAACGCCGAGCTCGTCGCCCTGGGCGGCCTGCTGTCCGACGCGAAGATCGCCGAGTGCTTCCACAGCTCCCGCGGCGGCCACGAGCCCCGCAAGGTCTACGCCGCGTACAAGGCCGCCCTGGAGCACAAGGGTGCGCCGACGGTCATCCTCGCGCAGACCGTCAAGGGCTACACGCTGGGCGCCGGGTTCGAGTCGAAGAACGCGAACCACCAGATGAAGAAGCTGACGATCGACGAGTTCAAGGACATGCGCGACCTCCTTGGCCTCCCGATCCCGGACAGCGCCTTCGCCGACGGCAAGGTCCCGTACGGCCACCCGGGCGCGGACAGCCCCGAGGTGCGGTACCTCAACGAGCGCCGCGCGGCCCTCGGCGGCCCCGCCCCGGCCCGCAAGGTCCACCACGTGGCCCTGCCCGCCCCGGCCGACCGCTCCTTCGCCCCGCTGCTCAAGGGCTCCGGCAAGCAGGAGATGGCCACCACCATGGCCTTCGTCCGCCTCGTCAAGGACCTGATGCGGGACAAGGAGACCGGCAAGCGCTGGGTGCCGATCGTCCCCGACGAGGCCCGTACCTTCGGTATGGAGTCCCTCTTCCCGTCCGCCGGCATCTACTCGCCGCTGGGCCAGACGTACGAGCCGGTCGACCGCGACCAGCTGATGTACTACAAGGAAGCCAAGGACGGCCAGATCCTCAACGAGGGGATCACCGAGGCCGGCGCCATGGCCGACTTCATCGCCGCCTGCACGTCGTACGCGACGCACGGCGAGCCGATGATCCCGTTCTACATCTTCTACTCGATGTTCGGCTGGCAGCGCACCGCCGACCAGATGTGGCAGCTCGCCGACCAGCTCGGCAAGGGCTTCATCGTCGGCGCCACCGCCGGTCGCACCACGCTGACCGGTGAGGGCCTGCAGCACGCGGACGGCCACTCGCACCTGATCGCGTCCACGAACCCGGCGTCGCTCAACTACGACCCGGCCTTCGCGTACGAGATCGCGGTGATCGTCAAGGACGGTCTGCGCCGGATGTACGGCGAGCAGCCCGAGGACGTCTTCTACTACCTCACGGTCTACAACGAGCCGAAGGTGCAGCCGGCGATGCCCGAGGGCGTCGAGGAAGGCATCCTCAAGGGCCTGTACCGCTTCAACACGGCGGCGGACCTGGCGGAGGCGGCCCCGGCCGCCGACGCCCCGAAGATCCAGCTGATGGCCTCGGGTACGGCGATCCACTGGATCCTGGAGGCCCAGAAGCTCCTGGCCGCCGACTGGAACGTGGCCGCCGACGTCTGGTCCGCCACCTCCTGGGGCGAGCTGCGGCGCGACGCGCTGGAGTGCGACGAGGCGCTGCTGCGCGGCGAGGTCCGCACCCCGTTCGTCACCCGCGCGCTGGAGGGTGTCACCAGCCCGGTGCTCGCCGTCTCCGACTGGATGCGTCAGGTCCCGGACCAGATCAGCCAGTGGGTGGAGCAGGACTACACCTCGCTCGGTACGGACGGCTTCGGTCTGTCCGACACCCGTGAGGGCGCCCGCCGCCACTTCGGTGTCGACGCCCAGTCGATCGTGGTGGCCGCGCTGGCCCAGCTCGCCCGTCGCGGCGAGGTCCCGGCGTCCGCCATCAAGGAGGCCCGGGAGCGCTACGGCCTGTAGGCCGTACGCACCGATCCGACCGTGAGGCGGTCCGTCCCTCCGGGGGCGGGCCGCCTCAGCGCGTCTGCTGGGGCGGGGGCCGGTCCTCCCCCTGCATCCAGGCGGCCGTGCCCGCCGCGCCGGTCAGCTGGGCCAGCGTCTCCCGGACGCCGGCCAGCTGGGCGCTGATGGAGTCACGGCGCTTGGTGAGCGCGGCCAGCTCGCGCTCGGACTCGGTGCGGACCCGATCGGCCTTGGCGTTGGCGTCGGCGACGATGTCCTCGGCCTGGCGCTTCGTGTTCTCCATCAACTGGCGGGCACGGCGCTCGGCGTCCGCGCGCAGCTTCTCGGCACTCTCGCGGACAGCCGTCACGTCCCGTGTGACCCGCTCCCGCAGCTCCCTGATGTCCCGTTCGGCCTCGGCGCGTATCCGGGCCACCTCCGCCGCGCCGTCCACGTCTCCCGGTGCGGCCGGCGGCTGCGACGGGGGCTGCCGGTAGGCGGCCAGGAGGCGGTCCAGCTCGCGGACGACGGCGGCCGCGTCGGGCGGGCGGTGTGCCGGGTCCTTGGCCAGGAGGTGCATCACCAGCCGAAGTCCAGGACCTTGATCACGCCGGCGGAGGTGAGCATCGCGTTCCCCGGTTTGACGTCCCGGTGGACGATGCCGCGCGCGTGCGCGGCGGCCAGGGCGGTGGCGATCTTATCCGGACTACGGGCAGTGGCGGGGCCGGGGCCAGAGCGTCCTCTTGCCTGCGGCGT
Source organism: Streptomyces sp. NPDC031479 (assembly GCF_055581065.1). Lineage (NCBI taxonomy): Bacteria > Bacillati > Actinomycetota > Actinomycetes > Kitasatosporales > Streptomycetaceae > Streptomyces > Streptomyces sp. NPDC031479. The sequence goes on along the minus strand of NZ_JBVIKC010000063.1, from coordinate 17,897 downwards.
AGAGCCACACCGGGTCGGCATCATGCCAGGTCACAGACCCCAATGCCCGCCTGACCTCAAGGGACTCGGGAAGCTACTGTTCGAAGTGTGATGACGCCTGAGGGAATGAAGCTGGGGGCAGAGGCCGCGCATCTGCTGGCCGCCGCCGACTGCTGTGAGATAGAGCCCGGCTTGAGCGACGCCGAGTTGCAGCGCATCGAAGAAGAGTACGGATTCGAGTTTGCCGATGACCACCGCGCCTTCCTGGCAGCCGGGTTGCCGGTGAGCCAGCCGCCCGAGGAAGGGGCCACCTGGGAGAATCCATGGCCTGACTGGCGTCATGGCGATCCTGCGAAACTGCGGGAGCATCTTGACTGGCCGGTCGAAGGCATCGTCGTGGCGGTCCAGCATGGCTACTGGCACTCAGGATGGGGACAGCGGCCAGCAGGTGCCGACGACGCGGTCCGCGAGGCCAAGACGCTACTGGACCGGGTGCCAAAGCTCGTTCCCGTATACGCGCATCGATTCCTGCCCGCCGGCCAGGGGTCCCACGGCCACCCAGTCCTGTCGATCTGGGGAACCGACATCGTCTACTACGGTGCTGACCTGGCCGACTACATCAACCACGAATTCGACGATTTCAGCGCACACACCCCTAACGATTGCAACCCGAGAGCGACCGTCGCATTCTGGCAGAACTTCCTCGCATAACTCCTCCGAGCCAGCAGGCGCGCGCTTGGGCAAACCCATCATCGCGGTCTGGTGATGACGGGCATGCCGAGGTCGGTGGGACCGCTGTGGCCGGTGCTGCGGCCGCGTTCCAGACTGCGGTCGAGGGTGACAAGCTTCTCCTTGGCCTTGGTGAGGCTGACTTGGAGTCCTTGGACTTCGCCGAGCCAGCCATTCGCCCGCGCTTCTGCGATGCGCTCGGCGAGATTGCGGATGATCTCGATCAACCGGGGCCGCTGCCTGGGGGAAACCCGCAGCATCGGGCAGCGCAGACACGGGTGCTCATGCTGGCACGGGGTTCCATAGGGCCGCGCGCAGTCGCCGAGTTCCAGTTTGCGGGTGTGAAAGTGTTCCTGGAACTCGCGCCATTCGTCGGTCGTGGGTTCGCGGTACTCCTCTGCAGGCCGCGTCGCTCGCCGCTGGTCGAGGAAGCGTCCGAGGCTGGTACTGATCTCCGGGGTTCCACTTGCGGGTGATCGGGTTGACCGTCCCTGCGGTGGACGCTGACTTTGTACGTGGCGAGTTGCGTGGCTTGGTCGTCTGCTTCAGCCAGAGCACCAGATCCCGCACCTCCGCCGACGTTGCCCTGTCCCACTCGACCTGCACAACGCGCAGCCACCGCCACCACCGCAGCAACGCGTACGCGTAACTGCGTACAGATCCGGGCCGGTTCCGGGCGACAAAGTCCCGAAGGTACCGCCGAACGGGCTCTACCGGCATACCCTCCGGGTCGACCACGAGCCAGGGCACCACGCCCTCCGACGGCACGACCTTGCCCCACCTCGGCAGAGGGATCGAACCGAGATCCCGTCGGTCAGACCTTGCCCGACTCATCCAATGCCTCGGAGTGTCGTCCGGTAGTCCGGTCAACAGAGATGGCCGCCCCAGTGGGCGACGTCGTACCAGGGCACGGGGACGGCCCCGCGGAACAGCTCACCCCTCCCCGTCCCGCACCCGTCGGGTTCGGGTATGGGCCGGGCGGGGGATCGGACACCGGCCTTTGGCCGTATGAGCGGTGGCGGCGCGGGGGTGGACCCGTGATGCTGGAGCGGTGATGGACGAGACGGAGTTCTGGGAGATCGTCGACCGTACCCGCGAGGCCGCCGAGGGCGACCCCGAGGAGCATGCCGAGCTGCTCGTGGAACGGCTCGCGCAGCTCGACCCCGACTCCGTGCTGGACTTCGCGCGGCACTTCGAGTCCCGCTACAACCGGGCGTACACCTGGGACCTGTGGGGCGCTGCGTGGGTGCTGCTCGACGGAGCGAGCGACGACGCGTTCGACTACTTCCGGTGCTGGCTGATCGGGCAGGGCCGGGAGGTCTTCGAGGGGGCGGTCCACGAGCCGGACCAGCTGGCGGAGCTGCTGGCCGAGTTCGACGAGGACATCGACGGGGACGGCGAGGAGCTGGGGTACGCGGCCGACGAGGCGTACGAGCAGCTGACGGGCGCGGTGGCACCGGACCTGGGGATCGCGCTGCAGGCGGCGGAGCCGGAGGGCGCTCCGCTGGACTTCGAGGACGAAGCCGTGCTGGCGGAGCGCTTCCCCCGGCTGTGGGACCGCTTCAGGGCCTGAGGGCGCCCAGGCCCAGGCAAGATCCGGAAGAGGCGGCCTAGTAGTGCGTGCCGCCGTCGATGCGGATCTCGGTGCCGGTGATGAAGCAGCCGTCCTCGGATCCGAGCATGGCGACGACGCCGGCGACGGCCTGCGGGCCGGCGAAGCCCTGGCCGAGGGCGGGGGCGAGCTTGGTGAACAGGCTCCAGTCGGTGTCCTCGGGCAGGCCCGGTCCGGTGCCGGTGGTCATGCCGGACTCGATGGAGCCGGGGGCCACGGAGACGAAGCGCAGGCCCTGCTTGCTGTACTCGGCGGCCAGCGCGTGGGTCATGGACTGGATGCCGCCCTTGCTGGCCGCGTAGGCGGACATGTAGGGGTGGGCGAAGGTCGCCGAGGTGGAGCTGAAGTTCACGACGACGGGCTGGTCGCCCGCGAGCAGCGCCGGGAGCGACTCCCGGATCATCAGGAAGGTGCCGGTCAGGTTGACGGCGATGATCTTGTTCCAGAAGTCGAGCGTCGTCTGGTGGGTGTGCGAGGAGCGCAGGATGCCCGCCGCGTTGACCAGGACGTCGATGCCGGTCATGGCGCCCACGGCGGCGGCCACGCCGGCCCGGACGGCGACCTCGTCGGATATGTCCAGGATCGCGGTGGTCAGCCGGTCGGCGTGACCGTCGGCGGCGGCCTGCTCGGCGGTGGCCTTGAGACCGGCTTCGCTGACGTCCACGGCGTGGACGCGGCCGCCCTCGGCGAGAATGCGGTGGACGGTGGCCTGGCCGATGCCGGAGCCGCCGCCGGTGATGAGGACGCGTCGTCCTTCGTAACGGTTCATGGGGTGAGCGTACCGAGCAGATGGCATGTTTTGCCACTCTGGCATGAAATGCATTCGCCGGACATGCCGGACGGTACGCTTCACCCGTGAGATCTCCCCGTCCGTACTCCCCCCAGAGCGGCCCCGGAACCCCGTCGCTGACCGAGCGCCGCAAGGCCGCCACCCAGCTCGACATCGCCCGCGCCGCATGCGAGCTCTTCGCGGAACACGGTCCCGACGGCACCACCGCCGAGGACATCGCCCACCGCGCCGGCGTGGCGCTGCGCACGTTCTACCGCTACTTCCGCAACAAGCAGGAGGCCGTGGCCCCGCTGCTCGCGGGCGGCGGCGACGCCTGGCGCGCACTGCTCGCCGAGGAGGACCCCGGCACCCCCCTCGCGCAGGCCCTGGAGCGCGCGGTTCGCCGTGCGCTGAGCGACTCACAGGCGGTGGAGGAGGGCCTGGAGGTCACCCGCGGCCTGCTGCGGGCCGCGGCCACCGACGAGGCCCTGCGGGCCGTCTGGTACCGCGTGAACCAGGAGTCGGAGGAGCGCCTGGTCCCGGTGGTGGCCCGGCTGGCCGGACCGGGGGCGGACGCGATGTCGGTACGCCTGCTCGCCGCGGCCTCGACGGACGCGATCCGGGTCGCCCTGGAGGTCTGGTCCACCTCGGACGCCCCCGTGTCGGGGCCCGGCTCCCCCTCCGACCTGGCGGTGCGCTGCCTGACGGAGCTGACCGGCGCGATGCCCCTGCTCCGCTGAGGTGGGCGGGGCAGGGGCATCGAGGCAGATCCGGCAGCAGGTCAGCGCCAGCCTCCCCAGTCACCGTCGTGGTTCCAGCCGGAGTCGTTCCAGCTGCCCCAGTCGCTGTCGTTCCAGTGACCGTTCCCGCCGCAGTCGTCGTCGTTCCAGTTGCCGTTGCCCCAGTCGTTGCGGTTCCAGTCGTTGTGGTTCCAGCGGGCGTGGTTCCCGCGCGAGTCCCAGCCACCACTGTGGTCGTGGGCGGACGCGCTGGTGAGCGGCAGCAGACCGAGGGTGAGACCCGCGGCCCCGGCGACGACGACTCCGATGATCCTACGGCGCATTTCCATGCACCTCCGAACATGTCTCGCTTATCGGGCTTTTAGGTACCGTTCCACCGTCGCCCCGGCCGCTCGGGCTGTCAAAAGCAGAAGGCCCCCCGCCGCTCTCCGGGAGAGCGGCGGGGGGCCTTCCATCAGGCACGATCCCGGGTTTCGAAAAGATCCCGGCGGTGTCCCGGCCTAGAGGTCGAAGTAGAGCTCGAACTCGTGCGGGTGCGGGCGCAGCGCGATCGGGGCGATCTCGTGCGTGCGCTTGTAGTCGATCCAGGTCTCGATCAGGTCGGGGGTGAAGACACCGCCGGCCAGGAGGTACTCGTGGTCCTCCTCCAGGGCCTTGAGGACGTCCTCAAGGCTGGTCGGGACCTGCGGGACGCTCGCGTGCTCGTCGGGCGAGAGCTCGTAGAGGTCCTTGTCGATCGGCTCCATCGGCTCGATCTTGTTCTTGATGCCGTCGAGGCCCGCGAGCAGCAGCGCCGAGAAGGCGAGGTACGGGTTGGACGACGGGTCCGGGGCGCGGAACTCGACGCGCTTGGCCTTCGGGTTCGAGCCCGTGATCGGGATGCGCATGGCGGCGGAGCGGTTGCGCTGCGAGTACACCATGTTGACCGGCGCCTCGAAGCCCGGCACCAGGCGGTGGTACGAGTTCACCGTCGGGTTGGTGAACGCCAGCAGCGACGGGGCGTGCTTGAGGATGCCGCCGATGTAGTAGCGGGCGGTGTCCGACAGGCCCGCGTAGCCGGCCTCGTCGTAGAACAGCGGGTCGCCGTTGGCCCACAGCGACTGGTGCACGTGCATGCCCGAGCCGTTGTCACCGAAGATCGGCTTCGGCATGAAGGTCGCGGTCTTGCCGTTGCGCCAGGCGACGTTCTTCACGATGTACTTGAAGAGCATCAGGTCGTCGGCCGCGGCGAGCAGCGTGTTGAACTTGTAGTTGATCTCGGCCTGGCCACCGGTGCCGACCTCGTGGTGCTGGCGCTCGACCTGGAGGCCCTGGGCGTCCAGTTCGAGGGAGATCTCGGCGCGCAGGTCGGCGAAGTGGTCGACCGGGGCTACGGGGAAGTAACCACCCTTGTAGCGGACCTTGTAACCACGGTTGTTCTCCTCGGAGCCCGTGTTCCAGGCACCGGCCTCGGAGTCGATGTGGTAGAAGCCCTCGTTGGCGGAGGTCGCGAAGCGCACGCTGTCGAACACGTAGAACTCGGCCTCGGGGCCGAAGAACGCGGTGTCGGCGATGCCGGTGGAGGCGAGGTAGGCCTCGGCCTTCTTGGCGATGTTGCGCGGGTCGCGGCTGTACGCCTCACCCGTGATCGGGTCGTGGATGAAGAAGTTGATGTTGAGCGTCTTGTCCTTGCGGAACGGGTCCAGGCGCGCGGTGGTGATGTCGGCCCGCAGAGCCATGTCGGACTCGTGGATCGCCTGGAAGCCGCGGATCGAGGAACCGTCGAAGGCGAGCTCCTCCGCCGGGTCGAACGCTCGCGCCGGGATGGTGAAGTGCTGCATCACACCGGGCAGGTCGCAGAAGCGGACGTCAACGAACTTGACGTCGTTCTCCTCGATGTACTGCTTCACTTCGTCGGCGTTCTTGAACATCCAACTCCTCCTACTCCCGGTCCCCGGGGCAGGGACGGGCTTTTATAGCTCGTGGTGCGTCAGTGCGGTGCCGCACGCTGACCCGACCATAAGCAGACGGGATTTCCCAAGCATGACCCATTTGTTTCGCACAAGTTAACCAGGGTCCCGTCCAGGGCCCGTCGAACGCCACCGGTACCGTGGTGGAGTGGACAACAGGCAAGCAATCGGATCCTGGCTCTCCGGCCCCCGCGCGACCGCCGAGGAGATGGGCGTCGACTTCGGCCATCCGGGCGAGCGGCTGGGCCTGCCCCGGTCCGGGCCCGGCTCCGTGGCCCGCTTCGGACGCCGGCTCGGTGCCGTCTTGATCGACTGGCTCCCCTGCCAGCTCATCGCATACGGACTGATCACGCACGGGAACCTGCAGACCACGGGCAACTGGACGCTGGGGCTCTTCGTGGCCCTGTCGATCCTGACCGTGGGCACCGTGGGATTCACCCCCGGGAAGCGGATCCTCGGCCTCCGGGTCGTCGGACAGGACGGCGGCCGCCTCGGTCTCCTCCGCGTGGTGGCCCGCACCCTGCTCCTGGCCCTCGTCATCCCGGCGCTGGTCTGGGACCGGGACGGACGCGGACTCCACGACCGGCTGGCCGGCGCGGTCCAGGTACGGATCTGACGGCCCGATCCGACGGTCCGGGCCCGAGGGTCCGGACCCGACGCGGAACGGCACGACGCACCGGCCCGCACGGCACGACGGCACGACGCACCGCACGACACGAGGACACGACACAGGGCGCCCCCGGCCTGACGGCTCGGGGGCGCCCTGTGTGATGTATACGAAGAGCGGGTCAGCGCATCTTTCCGCCGCGCGGCATCCGCATGCCCTTGGGCATGGGACCCTTCGGCACGGGCATGTTGCTCATGAGGTCGCCCATGGCCCGGAGCTTGTCGTTGACCTGGGTGATCTGCGGGCCGGTCAGGACGCGCGGCAGCTTCAGCAGCGTCGTGCGGACCTTCTTGAGCGGCACCTCGCCCTCGCCGGTGCCGACGATGAAGTCGTGGACCGGGATGTCGGGCATGATCCGGGCCAGCTTCTTCTTCTCGGCCGCGAGCAGGGTCTTCACCCGGTTCGGGTTGCCCTCCGCGATCAGGACCACGCCCGCCTTGCCGACCGCCCGGTGGACGATGTCCTGGTTGCGGTTCATCGCGACGGCCGGGGTGGTCGACCAGCCCCGTCCCACGTTGTCCAGTACGGCCGCGGCGGCGCCCGGCTGGCCCTCCATCTGCCCGAAGGCAGCGCTCTCGGCCCGTCGCCCGAAGATGATCGCCATCGCCAGGAACGCCACCAGGAGGCCCAGGATGCCCAGGTAGACCGGGTGGCCGATCAGGAAGCCGATCGCAAGGAAGACACCGAAGGTGACGATTCCCACGCCCGCGACGATCAGACCGACCTTCGGGTCGGCCTTGCGCGTCATCTTGTACGTCAGGGCGATCTGCTTCAGTCGCCCGGGGTTCGCAGCAGTCTCTGCGTTTGACTTCCTCGCCATAGAGCGAAGTTTACGTGGCCTGCGGGGTCCGGGTCGCCGCGGCCTCAAGTACGTGTTCGGTTTCGACCCTGTCCTTGGCCCTTCGGCGGTCCTCCAGGACGGCCGTCCAGGCGTTCCGGCGGGCACCGCTCATGAGCAGCGACTCGATGCCACGGAAGGCCTCGGTGAAGGAAGGGATGGCAATGGCGCGTACTGGCGCGGCCTGCATGATGTCGGACCCTCTCTCGGTGCTCACGTCGATGGGGTGGCGTGCGGTGTGTGCGGTGCGTGGATCCAGCGTCACTGACTGGTGTTACCAGGGCGTGGCCGGTCGGTCAAATGTGATTGACACGTTGCAAACGCGGACGCGGCCCGCCGGGCTCCTCCGAAAAGAGCCTAGGGGCCGCGCCACTGCGGTGTTACCCGTTGGTAAGTCATTGTGCGTGACCTCACACGCACACGCGGTCAGTTTTCAGACCGCCGCGCGCTTCTCCATCGCCTGGCCGTACAGACGGCCCGCCCGGTAGGAGGAACGGACCAGCGGGCCGGACATCACGCCGGAGAAGCCGATCTCCTCGGCCTCCTTCGCCAGCTCGACGAACTCGGCCGGCTTCACCCAGCGCTCCACGGGGTGGTGCCGCGGCGAGGGGCGCAGGTACTGGGTGATGGTGATGAGCTCGCAGCCGGCCTCGTGGAGCTCCTTCAGCGCCTCCGAGACTTCCTCGCGCTCCTCGCCCATGCCCAGGATCAGGTTGGACTTGGTGACCAGGCCGTAGGCGCGGGCCTGCCGGATCACGTCGAGCGAGCGCTCGTAGCGGAAGCCCGGACGGATGCGCTTGAAGATGCGCGGCACGGTCTCGACGTTGTGCGCGAAGACCTCGGGGCGGGAGGCGAAGACCTCCTCCAGCAGCTCCGGGACCGCGTTGAAGTCGGGGGCCAGCAGCTCGACCTTGGTGTGGCCGCCCTCGCGGCCCGCCGTCTGCTGGTGGATCTGGCGCACGGTCTCCGCGTAGAGCCAGGCACCGCCGTCCGCCAGGTCGTCGCGGGCGACGCCGGTGATGGTGGCGTAGTTCAGGTCCATCGTGACGACGGACTCGCCGACGCGGCGCGGCTCGTCGCGGTCGAGGGCCTCGGGCTTGCCCGTGTCGATCTGGCAGAAGTCACAGCGCCGGGTGCACTGGTCGCCACCGATGAGGAAGGTGGCCTCGCGGTCCTCCCAGCATTCGTAGATGTTCGGACAGCCGGCTTCCTGGCACACCGTGTGCAGTCCTTCGCCCTTCACCAGGGCCTGCATCTTCGTGTACTCGGGACCCATCTTCGCCCGGGTCTTGATCCACTCGGGCTTGCGCTCGATGGGGGTCTGGCTGTTACGGACCTCCAGGCGCAGCATCTTGCGTCCGTCGGGTGCGACTGCGGACACGACCGGCTCCCTGTGACTTCGATTCTTCGGCGCCCACCAGGGTACGCCCGTAATTTCGTACGCTCTTACGTCGGCCAACCGGGTGTCGGTCGGACGCATTCCCCCCGGCGGTCAGCCGGCGGCCGGCTCGATCTCGCGCGGCTTCAGCTCGGCCTGCTCCAGCACGTCCTTCAGGTGCCGTTCGACGACCGGCAGCACCTCGGCGATGGTGATCTCGCGGCCCAGCTCGTAGGAGAGCGAGGTCACACCGGCGTCCCGGATCCCGCAGGGGATGATCCGGTCGAACCAGGTGGCGTCCGGGTTCACGTTCAGGGAGAAGCCGTGCATCGTGACGCCCTTGGCGACGCGGATGCCGATGGCGGCGAGCTTGCGGTCCTCGCGGCGCTGTCCGGCGTTGGACGGCGCGTACTCGGGGCCGTTGAGGCGGGCGTCGAACTCGTCGTCGCCGATCCGGGGGTCGAAGTCGAGGGAGAGCCCGCCTATCGCGGGACGCTGCTCCACGGGGTCGCCGAGCACCCAGACGCCCGAGCGGCCCTCGACCCGCGTGGTCTCCAGGCCGAACTCGGCCGCGGTGCGGATGAGGGCGTCCTCCAGACGGCGGACGTGCGCGACCACGTCGACGGGGCGGGGCAGCTTCATGATCGGGTAGCCGACCAGCTGGCCCGGACCGTGCCAGGTGATCTTGCCGCCGCGGTCCACGTCGATGACCGGGGTGCCGTCCAGCGGCCGCTCGCTCGGGTCCGTGCGCCGGCCGGCCGTGTACACCGGCAGGTGCTCCACGAGCAGGCAGGTGTCCTCGACCTCGTCCGCGAAGCGGGCGGCGTGGACGCGCCGCTGCTCGTCCCAGGCCTCGGTGTACTCGACGGATTCCGGCCCGAAGCCCAGATGGACAAACCGAAGCTCAGTCACCGCAGCGCCTCCTCGTTGAAACTGCTGTGTGCACGCGATCGCACCAGGCCAAGAGTACGGCGACCCGTGCGCGCGCCTTCAGGCCCCCGGGTCCCCGGCCTCCGGCGGCGGGCCGGGCAGCTGCCGGGGGCGCCTGCGCCCGGCGGGCGGGCGGTCCGGGTCCTCGTCCGCCCTCGGCAGCCGGCGGTGGCCCTCGGAGTGGTCGTTGACCCAGCCGCACACCCCGCACGCGTACCGGCCGTCCAGTCCCGCGATGTACGTACCGCACCGGCGGCACTCCGCCTCGGTGAGCTCGGGGGCGGGGAGCGGGGCGGTGGAATCCGTGTACATGTCGGGGGCATGTGCCCCGGGGGGCCGGCGGGTCATGGGGCGCAGCGTACGCGGACAGCGGGGACCGACCCGTAAAGGGCCCTCCTCATTGGGCACACGATCGGATGAATGTGGGACAGAGAGGGCGGCAAGAGCGGACTTGGCCGCTACATTCACGCCGTTCAGGGGCCGGGACTCCGGTCCGTCACGTCAGGAAACCGTGGAGCCGATGACGGAACGACCTGCCCAGCGCGTCCCCAACCGGCAGCTCGCGGCGCTGATCGCGGAAGCCGGGTTCTCCAACGCCGGGCTCGCCCGCCGCGTCGACCAGCTGGGCCTGGAACACGGTCTGGACCTTCGCTACGACAAGACGTCCGTGACCCGCTGGCTGCGCGGCCAGCAGCCCCGCGGCACCACCCCGGCGCTCATCGCCGAGGTCTTCACCCGGCGCCTGGGCCGCCGGCTGTCCGCGCAGGACCTCGGACTGGACGCCTGCGCGCCCGTGTACGCGGGACTGGAGTTCGCGGCCACCCCCGAGGAGGCCGTGGACATCGCGAGCGGGCTCTGGCGCAAGGACTCCGGCTCGCACGCCGAGCTCCGCAAGATCGCCTTCACCCCGGCCGGACTCGTGGTGCCCAGCCGCGACTGGCTCATCGGCCGCGCCGACGAACGGGTGGGGCGCGGCGTGGACCCCGCGGCGAGCCGCGTCCCGGCCCAGGGCCGCCCCTCCGTCCCCCGCCAGCGGCAGATCGACCGCGGCCCCGGCCAGCGCGTGACCGGCGGGGACATCGCCGCGCTGCGGTCGGTGAGCGAACTGTTCCGGACCCTGGACCACGCCTACGGCGGCGGCCACGCCCGGCAGGCCCTCGTGCGCTACCTGGAGCACGAGGCCGAGCCGATGCTGCGCGGCACCTACGGCGAGACCACCGGGCGGCGGCTGTTCGCGGCCGCCGCCGACCTGACCCGGCTCGCGGGCTGGACCTCGTACGACATCGCCGCTCACGGACTGGCCCAGCGCTACTTCGTGCAGGCGCTGCGGCTGGCCCAGGCCGCCGGGGACCGGCCGTACGGGGCCTACGTGCTGGTGACGATGAGCCGGCAGGCCGTCTACCTCGGGCACGGCCGGGAGGCGGTGCAGCTGGCCAGGGTCGCCCAGCAGGGCGTGGGATCGGGCCCGCCCCCGGTCGTCCAGGCCCTGCTGCACGCGGCCGAGGCGCGCGGGCACGCCGTCCTCGGCGAGGTGCGGGCGGCCACGGCCTCCCTGGTGCGGGCCGAGCGGGCGCTGGGCGCGGGGCGGCCCGGCGACGACGTGCCGCACTGGGCGCGGGCCTTCGACGAGGCGCAGCTCGCGGACGAGTTCGGGCACTGTCACCGGGACCTCCAGCAGTACCGCGCCGCGGCGCAGCACGCGGAGCGCTCGCTCCAGCTGCGGGCGCCCGGGTTCGCTCGCTCACGGCTGTTCTGCCGGGTGGTGCTGGCCACGGCGCGGCTGGGGCTGGGCGAGCTGGACCAGGCGTGCGCGCTGGGGGCGGAGGCGGCGCAGCAGGCCGGCGAGATGCGGTCGGCGCGCGCGGTGGAGTACGTACGGGACTTCGAACGGCGGCTGGAGCCGTACCGGGACGCCTCGGCGGTGCGGAACTACCGGGACCGGGTGGCGGCGATGTCCTGAACCCCCGCGGGGGTTGAGGCCGGCCGGGCCGTGGGCGCCCGGCCGGCCTCCGCTGGTGTCCGTCGCGCCGGTCCCCTTCCGCCGGCCCTTCCGCCGGGAGGGGCCGTCGGCGCCTCCCGGCGGTCCGCTCAGGCCGCCGCCGGCACCGCCGGTTCGGGGCGGACCGGGAGCGGGATGCCGAAGTCGCGGAGCAGGGCGGTGGCGGCGCGCCGGGCGGAGTGCAGGGCGCCGTCGACGGTGTTGGAGTCGCGGTGGTCCCCGCACACGTAGAGGCCGGCCAGCACCCGGACCGGGCGCCGCGGGTCGTACGGCGGGGGCATGGCGGGAACGGCCTCCGGGGTGTGGTGGACGGCCAGGAGCTCCCAGTCCCGGGTCGAGGTGTCGTAGAGCCGGGCCAGGCGCGAGGCGACCGTCCGGGCGGGCGGCGGCGGGCCGTGCACCGTGGTGGTGACCAGGCTCCGGCCGGCCGGTGCCCGGCCGGGGTCGACCGCGCTCATCACGGTGGTGTGCGCGAGGGGCCACTTGGGGTCGGCGTCCAGGAGCAGCGAGCCGTCCCAGGGCAGCGGGGCGGGGGTCGCGTGGTGGATGACGGTGACCTCGTGGAAGGCGGGCACCCGCAGTCCGGGCAGCAGGTCGGCCGCGGCCCGCGCGCCGGTGGCGAGGAGGACGGACCGGCAGCCGAAGTCGCCGTGGTCCTCGGTGGTGACGAGGTTGGTCGCCACCGACCGCACGCGGACCCCCGTGCGTACGGTGCCGGGCGGCAGGCCGGCCGCCAGCAGGTCGGGCAGGGCGGCGGCGCCGCCCTCCGGGACGGCGAGCCGGCCGCGGGCGAAGGTGCGCAGGGCCAGGTCGGCGACGCGGCTGGAGGTGGTGAGCGCCGGGTCGCGCAGCAGCGCGGCGAGCAGGGGCCGCAGGACTCCGTTCACGGTGCGCGGGGGCAGGCCGCGGGAGCCGAGGGCGGCCAGCGCGGTGCGCTCGGGCCGGGCGAGCAGCCGGTCCACGGGCAGTGCCGCGAGCCGGCCGAGGGCGGCGCTGAGCCGGGCCTGGTCGAGAGAGCCGCTGGCCAGTGCGCGGGCCGGGGTCAGGGCGGCGGCCCGCTGCTGCCGGCCGTCGGCGCCGTGCACCAGGACCCCGGGGGCGAAGGGGCGCAGGACGAGCCCCTCCAGGCCGGGGGTGCGGGCCGGTTCGGTGTACGAGGTGCTGAGGAGCTGGCCGACCCGGTCGAGCCGGAAGCCGTCGGCCGAGGCGGTGGCCATCCGGCCGCCGGGGTCGTCGGCGCTCTCCAGGACGCTGACCGTGACCCCCGCCGCGATCAGGTGGTGTGCGGCCGCGAGTCCTGAGACTCCGGCTCCTACGATGACGACGTCCGCATGGTGTGCGGCGTGGTGTGCGACGTGGTGTGCGCTGCTGAGCACGTGCCCCTCCCCGAGGTCGGCGCGGCTGTGTGGGGTCCTCCTTCCCCCAACGGGCTCCAGGAGAACCCCAGTCCGGTGGGCTATTGCGCACAATTCCGGTCGCACGACGGTCGCATCCGGGTCACGAACGGTCGCACATGGTCGTGCGGTGCGCCTACGCCAGCGCTGCCCTGATCGACTCCTCGATCCCCGGGTGCCGGAAGGCGAAGCCCGACTCCAACAGGCGTGCGGGCAGCACGCGCTGACTGCCCAGCACGTCCCCGGCGAACTCCCCGAGCGCCAGACGCATCACGGGGGCGGGCACGGCGCACACCGTGGGGCGGTGCAGCACGCGGCCCATCACGGCGGTGACCTCACGGTTGGTCAGGGGGTGGGGAGCGGTGAGGTTCACGGGGCCGGTGAGGGCAGGGGTGTCGATGATGTGCCGCAGCGCGGCGATCTCGTCGTCCAGGGAGATGTACGACCAGTACTGGCGGCCGTTGCCGAGCCGGCCGCCGATGCCCGCGCGGAAGACGGGGAACAACTTGCCCCAGGCCCCGCCGTCGGCCGCGACCACCAGCCCGGTGCGGGCGAACACGGTCCGGATCCCGGCGGCGCGGGCGGGGGCGGCGGCGGCCTCCCAGTCCACGCAGACCGAGGGCAGGAAGCCGGTCCCGGCGGGGGCGGTCTCGTCGACGGGGCGGTCGCCGGTGTCGCCGTAGTAGCCGATGGCGGAACCGCAGACCAGGACCGGTGGCGGGCTGCCGAGGGCGGCCACCGCCCGGGCGATCGCGGCCGTACCGAGGACCCGGCTGTCGCGGATCTCCTTCTTGTACGCGGCCGTCCAGCGGTGGTCCCCGACCCCGGCCCCGGCCAGGTGCACGACGGCGTCGGCGCCTTCGAGACCGGCGGGGTCGACGTATCCGGCGCGAGGGTCCCAGCGCGCCTCACCGGGGGCGGCGGGCGCGCGGCGCACGAAGCGGACGGTGTCGTGGCCGTCGGCGTGGAGGGAGCGCACGAGGGCCTTGCCGATGAGTCCGGAGGATCCGGTGAGGGCGATACGCATGCTGCCAGTGTGCCGTTGCCCTGGCCGGGCGGTTCTCCGCCACGGCGGGGCCGGGGACGGCCGTTGCCCTGGCCTGGGCTGCGGGACGGCCTGGGTCGGCGCCGGGGTCCGGTGGGATCAGGTGGTGCCGAGCCAGGTGCCCACCGCGTAGGTGACGGCCATGGCGAGCGCGCCGCCCAGGACGTTGCGCAGGACCGCCCGCGGGACCGGGGCCCCGCCCAGCCGGGCGCTGACCACCCCGCACAGGGTGAGCGCGGCCAGCACGGCCGTCACCGTGACCGGCACCCGCCCGGACGGCCCCGGCAGGACGATCGCCAGCAGCGGCAGCACCGCCCCCACCGTGAAGGCCACCAGGCTCGCGAACGCCGCGTGCCACGGGTTCGCCAGCTCGTCCGGCTCGATGCCGAGCTCCACCCGCGCGTGCGCCCGCAGCGCGTCCCGCTCCGTCAGCTGCTCCGCCGCCTCCCGGGCCACCGCGTGGTCCAGGCCCCGGTCCATCAGCATCCCGGTGAGTTCGTCGAGCTCCGCCTCCGGCTCCTCGGCCAGTTCGCGCCGCTCCACCTCCAGCGCCGCCCGCTCGGAGTCCCGCTGCGAGCTCACCGACACGTACTCCCCCGCCGCCATCGACAGCGCCCCGGCCAGCAGGCCCGCCACCCCCGCCGTCAGGATCTCCGTGCGCGAGGTGGTCGCGCCGGCCACGCCCACGACCAGGCCGGCCGTCGAGATGATCCCGTCGTTGGCGCCCAGCACCCCGGCCCGCAGCCAGTTCAGCCGGGTACTGATGGCGGCGCTCTGCGTATCCGTCACGGGACCACTGTCGCGGCCCGCGCCCGCCGGGACCACCCGGCGTGCGCCCCCCCGGCGCCGGTACCAGGGTGGAGGGGTGAGACGCGGACGGGAGGACCTGGGCAGCCTGCACGGAGCACCGCCACCGCGCTGGGCCCGGCTCGCGCCCGCGGTGGCGCTGGTGGTGCTCTGCTTCATCCAGTGGCTGACGCCCGGGACGGCCGAACTGGGCTACTTCCTGGCCGCCCTGCCAGCCGTGGCCGCCTTCTCCTACGGGGCCGGCGGCACCGCCGCCTTCGCCGTCGTGGTGCTGGTGCTCCTCGGGGTACCCGCGCTCGGCGTCGGGCACGCCCACGGCTCGGACCTGGCGACCGTGGCCACCGTGGGGCTGCTCAGCGTGGTCATCGCCCTGGTGCGGCGGCGCCGGGACGCCCAGCTGGTGAGCGTCCGCACGGTCGCCGAGGCCGCCCAGATGGCGGTGCTGCCGCCGGTTCCGGAGCAGGTGGGCACGGTGCGCTGCGCCGCGCTCTACCGGGCGGCCCAGCGCGGCACGCTGGTCGGCGGCGACCTGTACGACGTACGGGCCGGACCGTACGGGGTGCGGGCGGTGGTGGCCGACGTGCAGGGGCACGGGCTGACGGCGGTCGGGACGGTCGTCGCCCTGCTCGGCGCCTTCCGGGAGGCGGTACTGGACGATCCGGAGCTGACCGGGGTCGCGGCCCGGCTGGACCGGCGGCTGACCGAGGACGCCGCGGCGGACTCCACTCCGCACCCGGAGCTGTTCGCCACGGCGGTGCTGCTGGAGTTCCCGCCCGGCCTGGACCTCGTGCGCATCGTGTCGTGCGGGCATCCCCCGGTCCTGCTCCTCCGGGACTTCGAGGTCTCGGAGGTGAAGGCGGAACCAGGACCTCCGCTGGGCCTGGGACTGGCCGGGACCACCCTCCCACCGGTGACCGAACTCCCCCTGCTGCCCGGCGACCGGCTCCTCGCCCACACGGACGGGGTCACCGAGGCCCGCGACGCGGCCGGGTTCTTCTACCCGCTGGCCACCCGCCTGCCGGCGCTGTCCGCCGACCCCGCGGGCCTGGTCCCGGCGGTGTGGCAGGACCTGGAGGCCTTCACCCGGGGCGGCCCGGGCGACGACGTGGCCCTGCTGATGCTGTCGCCCGAAAGGCGGTTGCCCGGTGGTCCGCCGGGTCCCTAGATTCACCGGACATGCACTGTGCGTAGTCGGTGACCACGCTCGGTAGCGACACCGTCCCGACCGACGTTCGTGGGAGTCGCCATGTCCATGCTGCTCATCAGAGGAACCTTCCGCGCCACGGGCTCCAAGCCGGACGGCGACACGATCACCTTCACCCCGGACGACGTGACCGACTGGAAGCGCGTACCGGGGGACCACCAGGTCCTGCCCAAGGCCGACGGCCGCGCCTCCATCCGGCTGGAGGCCATCGACGCGCTGGAGACCCACTACGGCGACGACGACTCCGGGGTGCAGCACCAGCCCCTGGACCTGGCCCACAGCGCCGCGAACGAGCTGCTGACCTGGCTCGGCTTCACCCAGTTCGTGCGCGACGACCGGGAAACCATCACCAGCACCACCCCCGAGACCGTGCCCGGCTACATCCTCACCGGCGGAGCCGACGTCTTCGGCCGGTGCGTGGCCCTGGTCGGCCGCAGGACCCCGCCCGTCTTCAACGGCTACGAGATCGAGGTCGACGACAGGCAGCTGAGGAACACCGCCAACCACCACCTGGTCAGCCTCGGCCTGGCCTACCCGACCTTCTACACCGGCTTCCCCGACCACCTGCGCGCCTCCCTCACCCTCGCGGCGCAGGCGGCGAGGAGCTCCACCCCCAAGAAGGGCGTGTGGGAGCGGGACCGGACGACCGACGGGGCCGAGGTCACCGGGATGTCCTCCCTCACGGCCGACGCCGGGGCGGTGATCCTCCCGAAGCTGTTCCGCCGGCTGAAGGACTACCTGGACCTCAACCCGGCGGCCCCCGCCCTCGGCTGCTTCCGCGCCTTCCTCGCCGGGGCCGCGGACCGGTTCTACCTCCAGGGACAGCCGGAGCCGCTCACCGGTCTGCACCGCATCGTCGAGGTCGACACGACCCTGCAGACCGTGAAGATGACCCACCCGGTCGAAGACATCACCTTCGACGAGAAGTGAGCGGTCCGGCCGGGCCGCCGGGGCGGAGAGCCCCGGCGGGCCGGCCGGCCGTCACGTCAGCGTGTGAGCGCGTCAGCTGTGGGCGGTGATGAAGGCCCGGACCATCCTGCAGGTGAGGTTGGACGGCCGGTGGATACCCACCCGCACCGCCATCGTCCGTATCTTGCGGTTGGTGGCGCGCTTGGCGTCGTACGTCCCCGTGTCGAGCAGGGAAATCGCCAGCCGCATCGCCTTCAGGCGGCGGTTGTGGCTCTCGTACCACTCGCGGGGCAGGCCCGCCGGCAGCGGCTTCTTCTTGGGCATCACAATGATCGCGGCAGCGGCCATCTACAGCCTCCCAAACAGTAGTTGGCTTCCTGTCGTGCTCCCTCGATTTTACCGGGGGGCACTGACAAAAGCCCCTGGCCAGACGGAGTCTGACTACCCTGGTGCGCATGGAGATCTGGATCAATCCCGCCTGCTCGAAGTGCCGTAGCGCACTGACCCTGCTGGACGCGGAGGGCGCCGAGTACACCGTGCGCCGGTACCTGGAGGACGTGCCGTCCGAGGCCGAGATCCGCGAGGTGCTGGGACGCCTGGGCCTGGAGCCGTGGGACATCACGCGCACCTCCGACCCCCTCGCGAAGGAGACCGGCGTACGGGACCTGCCGCGCGAGGCGACGGAACCGGCCCGGCAGGCCTGGATCACCCACCTGGCGGCCCACCCGAAGCTCATCCAGCGCCCGATCATCACCGCCGAGGACGGCACGGCCCTGATCGCCCGCTCCGACGACGCCGTCCACGAGGCCCTGTCCCGGAGGGGGTGAGGGGGGCGGGGGGGCGGACGGGCAGTCGGGGTCGGGGGGCGGCGGGACTCGACTCGGCCCGTGTCGGGGAGGGTTTGGGGGTTTCCCGTCAGTCTCATCGTCCTTCCGCGTCGGGCCGGGC
>NZ_JBVIKC010000062.1:0-42801 GCF_055581065.1 Streptomyces sp. NPDC031479 | reverse complement strand
CCCCGACGTCAACGGCGACGGCATCCCCGACCTCTACCTCACCCGCAACGACGGCACCCTCCACCTCTACAACGGAGGCCGCACCACCATCGGCACCGGCCGACGCGTCGAAGAAGACGACTGGGCCACCGCCCGCACCCTCGGATAGCCGGCCAGGACCACGAACAGGCGCTCGCCCGGCCGGGAATGGATTCCCGGCCGGGCGAGCGTCGTGGCGGCTCCCAACCCCTTCTAGCCCGTGCCGGAGGGTGAGCGCCGGGGAACCGCGCCCCCGTCACCCGATGAAGTGAATTCCGCCTTGTCCCACCGGCATCACGGGTATGGCCCTGCTGATCTCGTGCGGGGAGCGGGAACCGCCGGTCCCCGCGCACCTGACCGAAAGGCCCGCCCCGCCGTGACGCAGCCGTTCCAACTGCCGGACTTCTACGTGCCGTATCCGGCGCGACTCAACCCCCACCTGGAGGAGGCGAGGGCCCACACCAAGCGGTGGGCGCGCGGCTTCGGCATGCTGGAGGGGTCCGGGGTGTGGGAGGAGAAGGACCTCGACTCGCACGACTACGCCCTGCTGTGCTCGTACACCCACCCCGACTGCGACAGTGACGCGCTGGACCTGGTCACCGACTGGTACGTGTGGGTCTTCTTCTTCGACGACCACTTCCTGGAGATGTACAAGCGCTCCCAGGACCGCGAGGGCGCCAAGGCGTACCTCGACCGGCTCGCCGCCTTCATGCCGATGGACCTGGCCGCGGGCTTCCCCGAGGCCACCAACCCCGTCGAGGCGGGGCTCGCGGACCTGTGGGCGCGGACCGTCCCGGCCATGTCTATGGACTGGCGGGAACGGTTCTCCTTGTCGACGAAGAACCTGCTCGACGAGTCGATGTGGGAGCTCGCCAACATCAACATCGGGCGGGTGGCGAACCCCCTGGAGTACATCGAGATGCGCCGCAAGGTCGGCGGCGCCCCCTGGTCGGCCGGACTGATCGAGTACGTCTCCGCCGAGGTGCCCGCGCGCGTGGCGCACTCGCGGCCGCTCGGCGTGCTGCGCGACGCCTTCTCCGACGCCGTGCACATCAGGAACGACATCTTCTCCTACGAGCGCGAGGTCGCCCACGAGGGCGAACTCTCCAACGCCATCCTGGTGCTGGAGACCTTCCTCGGCTGCTCCACTCAGGAGGCCGCCGAGGCCTCCAACGACCTGCTCACCTCCCGCCTCCAGCAGTTCGAGCAGACCGCGCTCGTCGAACTCCCCCAGCTCTTCGCCGACCACGCCATGGACCCCGCCGAGATCGCGGCCGTCCTCGCCTACGCCAAGGGCCTGCAGGACTGGCAGTCGGGCGGCCACGAGTGGCACATGGTCTCCAGCCGCTACATGAACAAGGAGGCCAAGGCCACCGCCCCGCTCACCCTGCCCTTCCTCCCCAGCGGCCTGGGCACCACCGCGCTCGACCTCGGTTCCCTGTTCACCCGGCGGTCGATGGAACTGCGCCGCCGCTCCTTCACCCACGTCCCCTTCGAACGCACCGGCCCGTCCGTGATCCCGGACATCCACATGCCCTTCGAGCTCTCCCTCAGCCCGCACCTCGGCTCCGCCCGCGAGGGATCGGTGGAGTGGGCGCGCCGGATGGGTCTGATCGACCCGCAGCCGGGCGATCCCGGCTCCACCATCTGGACCGAACAGAAGCTGCGCGGCTACGACTTCGCCCTCTGCTCGGCCGGCATCGACCCCGACGCCACGCCCGGGGCGCTGCTGCTCAACGCGTGCTGGCTGACCTGGGGGACGTACGGGGACGACTACTACCCGGTGGTGTTCGCCCGGTCGGGGAACCTCGTGGCCGCCAAGGCGGCCACGGCCCGGCTGATCTCCATGATCCCCGTCGACCACGCCGAACAGCCGCTGCCGCTGACCGCGCTGGAGCGCTCCCTCGCCGATCTGTGGGTGCGCACCACTCAGGACATGGACGACCGGGTCCGTGCCGAGTTCCGGGCCACGCTGGTGAGCATGCTGGAGAGCTGGGTGTGGGAGACGGAGAACCAGATCGCCAACCACATCCCGGACCCGGTGGACTACGCCGAGATGCGCCGCCACACCTTCGGCTCGCACCTGACGATGTACCTGTGCCGGCTCGGCCAGGCCGGCCGCGGCATCCCCGAGGAGATCTACCGCTCCGGGACGATCCGGTCGCTGGAGAACGCGGCGGCCGACACCGCCTGCCTGATCAACGACGTCTTCTCCTACCAGAAGGAGGTGGAGGTCGAGGGCGAGGTGCACAACCACGTGCTCGTCACCCGGAACTTCTTCGACATCGGCTACGAGCAGGCCCTGCACATCTGCCACGACCTGATGACGCAGCGCACCGAGGAGTTCGAGCACATCGTCGCGACGCAGCTGCCGCTGCTCTACGAGGACTGGAAGCTGGACCGGGACGCGCGCGCCGGGCTCGACGCGTACGTCGTGGAGCTCAAGGACTGGCTGGCCGGGATCCTCAACTGGCACCGCAAGTGCCGCCGTTACCGCGAGGAGGACCTGCACCGGCCGGTCGACGGCCCGGCCGCCGCCATCGGGGCTTCCGGCTTCGGCATGGCGGCGGCCCGGATCCGCCTCCCCGCCTGAGCGGAGAAGCGCACCAGGGGGTCAGAACTCGTCCCCCGTGTGCGGGAGCGGCCCCGTCGCCAGGGCCGCGTCCAGGGCCGCCGCCGCGCCCGGGGTGTGTTCGGTCACCAGCCCGGCGGCCACCAGCTCCGCCGTCCTGGTCC
Organism: Streptomyces sp. NPDC031479; assembly: GCF_055581065.1. Lineage (NCBI taxonomy): Bacteria > Bacillati > Actinomycetota > Actinomycetes > Kitasatosporales > Streptomycetaceae > Streptomyces > Streptomyces sp. NPDC031479. The sequence continues at coordinate 40,047 of NZ_JBVIKC010000062.1, read as the reverse complement.
CGCCCAGGTAGCAGGCGGCCAGCTCCCGTACGTCCAGGGTCAGGTCGGGGGTCGCGCGGGCGGGCTCGTACGTCGCCCCGCCCGGCCCGGCCTTGAGCCGGAACCGCCCGGCGTTCGCGGGCAGCCGTACGTCGGCCAGCTGCAGCACCAGTTCCACCGGCGCCGCCCACGACCGGGCCGTCAGCGCCGCGGCCACGTCGACCAGGCGCAGCCAGAGCGCCGGGAACTGGGCGGTGACCCTGACCTGGTCCCGGTCGGCGGCGAAGTGCAGCAGCGGGTCGTCGGCCGGGCGGCACCGGGCGCGGACGGTGCCGGTCAGGTCGAGGGAGGCCACGCAGTCCCACAGCGCGGCGGCGACGGCGGGTGTGTCGGCCTCCAGTTCGTCGACGCGGACCAGGCCCGGGGTGCGGACCGGGAAGGGGCCCGTGTCGTCCTGCGGCTTCGTGCGGTAGAGGACGTAGCCCGCCACCGGCTGTCCGGGCCGCCCGAGGGCGATGATCCGGGGCGGGCCCAACTCCTCGTCCTCCTCGTCCCGTTCGCACAGCCACTCCTGCTCCCAGCGTTCGGGGCCGCGGGTCGGCCGGCCGGCCCGGGTGCGGCGGGCGGCCTCGTGGTACGGGGCGATCACGTCGAGGGCGTCGGCCGGGTCCACCAGGCGCAGCGGACGCGGGTCGGGGTCGATCCGCAGGGCGAGGGGCCGGCCGGAGTCGATCTCGATGGTGACGCCCTGGGTGGCCGGCCCGTAGCCGAAGCGGCCGTAGATGGCCGGTTCCGATGCCCACAGGGCGGCGATCGGGCTGCCCGCGGCCCCGGCCCGGCGCAGCCGCTCCTCCATCAGCGCGGTGAGGACGCCCCGGCGCCGGTGGGTGGGGGCGACGGACACGAAGGTGAGCCCGGGGCAGTCGAGGTCGGCGCCCGGGACCGAGAGGCGGAAGGCGTGGGCGGCCATGAAGCCGACCAGCACCTCCCCGTCGTAGGCGCCGAGCCGGTCGCAGCCGCTCAGCAGGCGGTGGTGGCGTTCGCGCGCCTCCCGTTCCGGGCGGTCGTGGAAGGCCAGGTACGCGAGCTCCTGGGCGCGGTCGATGTCGGCCTCGGGTACCTCGCGGATGTCCACCATGATCCGGAGACTAATCGGTCATCGCGGACCGGTCACCCCATAATGGCCGGATCTGCCCGTTCAGGAGGGCGTGGGACCGCTCCAGCCGGCCGGAACGTGCCCGAGGCGGACCCGTTGGGGGTGGTCGCCGACCGGAACGGAGACCCGCTTGGCTCCGGTGGCGAAGTCGATGGCGGTGACCCGGTCGGCGCCGCTCTCGGAGATGACGCAGGCGGTGCCGTCGCCGTCGACCGTGGCCCAGTAGGGCTTGTCGGCCGGGACGAGCGGCCCCTGGGCGAGGGTGGCGCGGTCCACGACGGTGGCGTAGTCGTCCATGGTCCCGGCGACGCAGAGCTTCGTGCCGTCGGGGCTCATCGACAGGCCGTGGTGGCGGGAGTCGTTGACCCAGGTGGTGCGGTCGGTGCTGGTGGCGGGGTTGACGGGGAGTTCCTTGATCCGGGTGATCCGGTCGGTGGCCACGTCGTACTCGACGACGCCGTTGAAGAAGGACACCTGGAAGTAGATCTTCGACTCGTCGGGGCTGAAGGACATGGGCCGGACGGCGTCGGAGAGGTCGCGGCGGCCGAAGGCGTCGAGGCGTTCGCGCATGTCGATCACCCGGACGGTGCGGAAGGTCCGCGCGTCGACGACGGTGATCTTCCGGTCGCCCTTCGTCCAGTCCAGCCAGGGCGCGTCGAGGGCGGAGGTCACGTCACCGATCGAGCTGTTCCAGAGGTAACGGCCGTCCCGGCTGAAGGTGTTCTCGTGCGGCTTGTCGCCGGTGGCGAACGAGCCGGCCTCGCGGCCGGTGGCGATGTCGAGGACGTGCACGGTGTTGGCCGTGGACGCGGACACGGCGACGCGGGTGCCGTCGGGCGAGACCGCCATGTGGTCGGCGCGGTAGCCGGCCACGGGGAAGCGCCAGTTGATCCGGCCGGTGCGGACGTCGATGGAGACGACGTCGGCGAAGCTGGGGCGGGAGACCACGACCGCGGAGCCGTCCGGGGTGGTGTACATGTCGTCCGCGAACTGGTCGTGGCCCTCTCCGGCACCGGCCCGGATGCCGAGGAAGAAGGCGAGTTTGACGGGGTTGAGGTAGATCTCCCGCAGCCGCTCCTCCTTGTCGGGGATCACGTTGATCCGGCCGATGCGGGCGAGGTCGCCGGTCGAGGCGAGGGCGTCGGCGGTGCCGTCCCAGTTGTTCCCGACGAACAGCACCTCGCGCAGGGGTTCGGCGGGGGCCGCCGCCCGGCCGGGCGCGGCCAGGGCGGTGACGGCGGTGGCGGCGAGGAGGACCGCGGCCAGCGGGTACCGGGTGCGCAGGCTTCGTAACATCCGTTCGACTCCATGAGGGGGGAAGGGTGGAGCGGAAAGTGCAGCAAAGGGGTGGGGCAGAGGGGTGGGGCGGAAAGGTGGGGCGGAAGGGCGTGACGGACCGCTTGCTGTTACCGGCGGGTAAAATAGACGGAACGCCGAAAGGGCACAACCCCCGCGGGGTCGTGCCCTTTCGGCGTGTACGGGTGCGGCGCCCGGCGCTACCGCCGCTCAGCACCGCTTCAAGCGACGGAACCGATCCGGCTGACCACGGTCTGCGACGGGTCGTGGTGGATCGGGATGTGCGCGCCGGTGAGCGTCGCCCCGGTGCCGCCGCGACGGTTCGCGACGATCTCGGCGGCGATGGACAGCGCGGTCTCCTCCGGGGAGCGGGCGCCGAGGTCCAGGCCGATCGGGGAGCGCAGGCGGGCCAGTTCGAGCTCGGTCACGCCGACCGCGCGGAGCCGCTCGTTGCGGTCCTCGTGGGTGCGGCGGGAGCCCATGGCGCCGATGTAGGCGACGGGAAGCTTCAGGGCCAGTTCGAGGAGCGGTACGTCGAACTTGGCGTCGTGGGTCAGCACGCACAGGACGGTCCGGCCGTCCACCTCCGCGCCCTCCAGGTAGCGGTGCGGCCAGTCGACCACGATCTCGTCCGCGTCGGGGAAACGATTCTTCGTGGCGAAGACGGGCCGGGCGTCGCACAGGGTCACGTGGTAGCCGAGGAACTTGCCGATCCGCACCAGGGCGGAGGCGAAGTCGATGGCGCCGAAGACGATCATCCGCGGGGGCGGGACGCTGGACTCGACGAGCACCTTCAGCGGCTCTCCGCAGAGCCTGCCGTCGGCGCCGATCTCCAGGACACCGGTCCGGCCGGCGTCGAGCATGGCGCGGGCCTCCCCGGCGATGGTGCGGTCGAGCAGGGGGTGTCCGCCGAAGCCCCCCTCGTAGGAGCCGTCGGCCTGGACGAGGAGCGCGCGGCCCACCAGCTCGGCGGGGCCTTCGGCGATCCGGGCGACGGCGGCCGTCTCCCCGTGCGCGGCGGCGGCCAGCGCACGGGCCAGCACCTCGCGCCACGGGGAGCCCACGGGCACTGGGGTGACCAGGATGTCGATGATTCCGCCGCAGGTCAGGCCCACGGCGAAGGCATCGTCGTCGCTGTACCCGAAGCGCTCAAGGACGGTCTCGCCGTCTTCGAGCGCCTGGCGGCACAGCTCGTACACCGCGCCCTCCACGCATCCGCCGGAGACCGAACCGATGGCCGTGCCCTCGCCGTCCACGGCGAGTGCGGCTCCGGGCTGCCGCGGGGCGCTCCCGCCGACCGCCACGACCGTGGCGACGGCGAAGTCACGTCCCTGCTCGACCCACCGGTTGAGTTCTTCGGCGATGTCCAGCATGTGCGGCCTCCTCGGAGGGTTCGGGTTCCAGTATCGGATGCGTGGAGGGTCAGGTACGGATCACGTCCGGACCTACTTCACGCCGAGCCACGCCTCGATGGGGTGGAGGGCGAAGTAGATCAGGAAGATGCCGGTCAGGACCCACATGAAGCCACCGACCTCGCGCGCCTTGCCCTGCGCGGCCTTGATGGCCACGTAGGAGATGACGCCCGCGGCGACACCGGCCGTGATCTGGTAGGTGAACGGCATGATCACGACGGTCAGGAAGACCGGGATCGAGGTCGCGCTGTCGGACCAGTCCACGTGGCGGGCGTTCTGCATCATCATCGCGCCGATGACCACCAGGGCGGCCGAGGCGACCTCACCCGGGACGATCTGGGTGATCGGGGTGAAGAAGAGGCAGGCGGCGAAGAAGAGGCCGGTGACGACGGAGGCGAGGCCGGTACGGGCACCCTCGCCGACGCCGGTGGCGGACTCGACGAACACGGTCTGGCCGGAGCCGCCCGCGATGCCACCGATGGCGCCACCGGCACCGTCGATGAACAGCGCCTTCGACAGGCCCGGCATGCGGCCCTGGTCGTCGGCCAGCTTGGCCTCGGTGCCGACGCCGATGATGGTGGCCATCGCGTCGAAGAAGCCGGCGAGCACGAGGGTGAAGACGATCATGCCGATCGTCATGACGCCGACGTCGCCCCAGCCGCCGAACTCGACCTTGCCGAACAGCGAGAAGTCGGGCATCGAGATCGCGGAGCCCGCGAGCTCCGGCGGACCGTTCTTCCAGGCCTTCGGGTCGATGTTCACGACGGCGTTGAGGATGGCCGCGAGGACGGTGCCGCCGACGATGCCGATGAGGATCGCGCCGCGGACCTTGCGGGCCTGCAGCATGAAGATGGCGAGCAGGGTCACGCAGAAGAGGAAGACGGGCCAGCCCGAGAGCTCACCGGTCGCACCCAGCTGCACGGGGGGCATGAACTCCCCGCCGTTGCCGACGAAGCCGGCCTTGACGAGGCCGATCAGGGCGACGAAGAGGCCGATGCCCATGGTGATGGCGTGCTTGAGCGCGAGGGGGATCGCGTTCATGATCATCTCTCGGAGGCCGGTGACGACCAGGAGACAGATCACGACGCCGTACATCACGCACATGCCCATGGCCTGCGGCCAGGTCATCTGCGGGGCCACCTGCGAGGACAGGACGCCGGAGACGGACAGGCCGGCGGCCAGGGCCAGCGGGACCTTGCCGACGAAGCCCATGAGCAGGGTGGTCAGGGCGGCGGCGAAGGCCGTGGCCGTGATCAGCGCCTTCTGGCTCATGGTGTCTCCGGCGACGTCCTTGCCGGAGAGGATCAGCGGGTTGAGCAGGAGGATGTACGCCATCGCCATGAAGGTCGTGATGCCGCCACGAACCTCGTTGCCGATGTTGGAGCCTCTGTGCGTTATGTGAAAGTACCGGTCGAGCCAAGAACGTCCGGCGGGGGCCAGAGAGCCGTCGCCGGCCTCCTCCGCACTGGTCTTGGGCTCCACGGATGACTGGGTCATGGTGCCTAACTCCCAAGGTTCAAAGGGGCACCCGCTTGAAGATTGGAGACGCGGGATTTGGGAAACTGCGTTTGGCTGCACGACCCGGGGTGACGGCCCGAGGCGACGCGAGAAGTGCACTGCGTGTACTGCGGGTAGTGCGGGGGTGACCGCTGGTACTACGTGGGGGTTTTCTGCAGGGGTACTGCCGGTTCTGCGAGGACCGCGAGCGGTGCGGTACTCCGTGCTCCGGGCGGTGCGACTGGAAGTGTGACGTTCCCGTGTCACACCGCCCGGAAATCTGGGGGGTCCGGGGGCCTCGCGGCCCCCGGACCGGCCGTCCTAGAGGGTCCCGGTGAGGGCTTCCGGACGGATCGGCGTCTTGTTGAGCTCCAGACCGGTCGCCTGCCGGATCGCCGCGAGGACGGCCGGGGTGGACGACAGGGTGGGGGCCTCGCCGAGACCGCGAAGGCCGTACGGCGCGTTCGGGTCGGCGAGCTCCAGGACGTCGACCGGGATGGCCGGGGTGTCGAGGATCGTCGGGATCAGGTAGTCCGTGAAGGACGGGTTGCGCACCTTCGCGGTCTTCGGGTCCACGATGATCTCCTCCATGACCGCCACGCCGAGACCCTGGGTGGTACCACCCTGGATCTGGCCGACCACGGAGAGCATGTTCAGGGCCTTGCCGACGTCCTGGGCGGTCGCCAGCTCGACGACCTTGACCAGGCCGAGCTCGGTGTCCACCTCGACGACCGCGCGGTGCGCGGCGAAGGTGTACTGGACGTGGCCGTCCCCCTGACCGGTCTTGAGGTCGAAGGGCACGGTCGGCCGGTGCCGGAACTCCAGCTCCAGGTCGATCGCCTCGTCCTCCAGGATGTCGGCGATGTCCGCGAGGACCTCACCGCCGTCGGTGACGACCTTGCCGCCCTCCAGGAGCAGCTCCGCGTGGGCCCAGGCCGGGTGGTACGAGCCGTTCTTGCGGCGGCCCAGCTCCAGCAGCGCCTCGCGGACGTGCTCACAGGTGTTCTTCACGGCGCCACCCGTCATGTACGTCTGCCGCGAGGCGGACGTGGAACCGGCCGAGCCGACCTGCGTGTCGGCCGGGTGGATGGTCACCTGCGTGACACCCAGCTCGGTACGGGCGATCTGCGCGTGGACGGTGACACCGCCCTGGCCGACCTCCGCCATGGCCGTGTGGACCATCGCGACGGGCTCGCCGTTGATGACCTCCAGCCGTACGCGGGCGGTGGAGTAGTCGTCGAAGCCCTCGGAGAAGCCGACGTTCTTGATGCCGACCGCGTAGCCGACACCCCGGACGACGCCCTCGCCGTGGGTGGTGTTGGAGAGACCGCCGGGCAGTGCGCGGACGTCCGCGCTCTCGCCGGCCGACTCCCACTGGCGCTCCGGCGGCAGCGGGCGGGCCTTGACCCGGCGCAGCAGCTCGGCGACGGGCGCCGGGGAGTCCACGACCTGGCCGGTGGGCATGATCGTGCCCATCTCCATGGCGTTGAGCTGGCGGAACTCGACCGGGTCCATGCCCAGCTTCGCCGCGAGCCTGTCCATCTGGGCCTCGTACGCGAAGCAGGCCTGGACGGCGCCGAAGCCGCGCATCGCGCCACAGGGCGGGTTGTTCGTGTAGAGGGCGATCGCCTCGATGTCGACGTCGTCGATGACGTACGGGCCGACGGAGAGGGAGGAGGCGTTGCCCACGACCGCCGGGGAGGCCGACGCGTACGCGCCGCCGTCCAGGACGATCTTGCACTTCATGTGCGTGAGCTTGCCGTCCTTCGTGGCGCCGTGCTCGTAGTAGAGCTTCGCCGGGTGACGGTGCACGTGGCCGAAGAAGGACTCGAACCGGTTGTAGACGATCTTGACCGGCTTGTTGGTGGCCAGGGCCAGCAGGCAGGCGTGGATCTGCATCGAGATGTCCTCGCGGCCGCCGAAGGCACCGCCGACGCCCGAGAGCGTCATGCGGACCTTCTCCTCGGGGAGACCGAGGACGGGGGCGATCTGCTTGAGGTCCGAGTGCAGCCACTGGGTGGCGACGTAGAGGTCGACACCGCCGTCCTCGGTCGGCACGGCCAGACCGGACTCCGGGCCGAGGAAGGCCTGGTCCTGCATGCCGAAGGTGTACTCGCCCTCGACGATGACGTCGGCGCGCTTGCGGGCCTCCTCCACGTTGCCGCGGACGATCGGCTGGCGGTGCACGACGTTCGGGTGCGGGACGTGACCGGCGTGGTGGTCGTCGCGGCCCTCGTGGATCAGCGGCGCATCGGCGGCGAGGGCGGAGGCCTCGCCGGTGACGAGCGGCAGCTCCCGGTAGTCGATCTTGATCTTGGCGGCCGCGCGGCGGGCGGTCTCCGGGTGGTCGGCGGCCACGAGGGCGACCGGCTCGCCGTGGTGACGCACCCGGCCGTGGGCGAGGACCGGGGTGTCCTGGATCTCCAGGCCGTAGTTCTTCATCTCGGCCGGCAGGTCGTCGTACGTCAGGACCGAGTAGACGCCGGGCATCGCCAGCGCCTCGGAGATGTCGATGGAGACGATCTCGGCGTGCGCGACGGTGCTGCGCAGGGTCTGGCCCCACAGCATGTCCTCGTGCCACATGTCCGAGGAGTACGCGAACTCACCGGTGACCTTCAGCGTGCCGTCCGGGCGGAGCGTGGACTCGCCGATGCCGCCCTTGGCGTGCTTCTGGGTGACGTTCGTCGGGGTACCGGACGGCGTGGTGCGGGTGTTGGCCATGATCAGAGCGCCTCTCCCTGACGGGCGGCCGCGAGGCGGACCGCGTCGAGGATCTTCTCGTAACCCGTGCAGCGGCAGAGGTTGCCGGACAGGGCCTCACGGATGTCCTGGTCGGACGGGTCGGAGTTGCGCTCCAGCAGCTCGTCGGCCTGGACCAGCAGGCCCGGGGTGCAGAAACCGCACTGGACGGCGCCGGCGTCGATGAACGCCTGCTGGATGTCGGAGAGCTCCACGCCCTCACCCGTCTGGGAGTCACCGGCCCGCGGGGGGAGCCCGCTGCCGGACCCGTGCGCGGACCAGCGCTTGGCCTCGTCGGTGGAGACGCCCTTGCCGCCGCAGCCGCCGCCGGTGCCGCAGGCACCGCCGTGGCCGTGCTCGGCACGCTGCTTGGCGAAGTCGGCCAGGCCCTCGACGGTCACGACGTCGCGGCCCTCGACCTGACCGGCCGCGACCAGGCAGGAACAGACCGGCACGCCGTCGAGGCGGACGGTGCAGGAACCGCACTCGCCCTGCTCGCAGGCGTTCTTCGAACCGGGCAGGCCCAGGCGCTCACGCAGCACGTAGAGGAGGGACTCGCCCTCCCACACGTCGTCGGCTTCCTGCTGACGACCGTTGACGGTGAAATTGACGCGCATGGTTACGCAGCCCCTTCGAGCGGGCGGCCGGTGGTGCCGCGGTACTGCTCCCACGTCCAGACGAGCTGGCGGCGAGCCAGGATGCCGACCGCGTGGCGGCGGTACTTCGCCGTGCCGCGGACGTCGTCGATCGGGTTGCACGCGCCGGAGGCGAGCTCACCGAACTGCTTGGCGATCGACGGGGTGATGACCTTGCCGTTGTCCCAGAAGCCGCCCTCTTCGAGCGCGGCGTTCAGGAACTCCTCGGCGGCCTTCGCCCGGATCGGGGTCGGGGCGGCGGAGGCGATGCCCGTACGGACGGTGCGGGTGTCGGAGTGCAGGGCCAGGCCGAAGCCGCAGACCGCGATGACCATCGCGTTGCGCGTGCCGACCTTGGAGTACTGCTGCGGGCCCGTGGCGTTCTTGATGTGGACCGACTTGATGAGCTCGTCGGCGGCGAGCGCGTTGCGCTTGACGCCGGTGTAGAACTCGTCGATCGGGATCAGCCGGGAACCGCGTACCGACTCGACCTCGACGCGGCAGTCGGCGGCGAGCAGCGCGGGGTGGGAGTCACCGGCGGGCGAGGCGCAACCGAGGTTGCCGCCGACACCGCCGCGGTTGCGGATCTGGGGGGACGCGACCGTGTGCGAGGCGAGCGCGAGACCCGGCAGCGTTCCGCGCAGGTTCTCCATGATCTGGGTGTACGGGACGGAGGCTCCGAGCCGGGTGACCTCCTCGCCGACCTCCCACTCCCGCAGCAGTTCGATGCGGTTGAGGTCCAGGAGGTATTCCGGGCGGCGGTGGTCAAAGTTGATCTCGACCATGATGTCGGTGCCACCCGCAATGGGCACAGCTGTCGGGTACTCGGCCTTGGCGGCGAGCGCCTCCTCCCAGCTGGCGGGGCGAAGGAAGTCCATGTGCGGCTCTCTTCATTCTCAATCGGGGTAGTTCATTTCAAGCCAGGAGACCGATGGCCCTCGACTGGTCGTTCACGTGCCGTTAACGCGGTGTGTAGCCAGTACACAAGCCGCGCGTCTCCCGGGTGCAGTCACCGAAACCATGAAGGAGTTGGCTGACGGCCTCCCTCGTCTTGTAGATTCGTATGAAAGGCAGGATGCGACGACCTGCCCGATTTCCAACGGCAACATTCGAGACAGATCGGCGGCGACATCATGCGGCTGCGCGCACTGCTGGAAACCGAGGCGCTGGGGCTGCGGCTGCTGGGCGGCGAGGAAGAACTCGACCGGACGGTCCGCGGGGTCATGACGACCGACCTGAGGGATCCCAGCCGATACCTATCCGGGGGCGAACTCGTCCTCACCGGCCTGGCCTGGCGAAGAAATTCAGCCGACTCCGAGCCGTTCGTACGAATCCTCGCGAGCGCCGGGGTCGCGGGCCTCGCGGCCGGCGAGGCGGAGCTGGGAGACATCCCGGACGATCTCGTTTCAGCCTGTCGGCGCAACCGGCTCCCGCTCTTCGCGGTCAATGAGGACGTTGCATTCGCCACCATCACGGAGTACGTGGTGCGGCAGGTCTCCGGGGAGCGCGCGGGCGATCTCGCGGCCGTCGTGGACCGCCACCGGCGCCTGATGACATCCGGTCCCGCGGGCGGCGGACCCGATGTGGTGCTGGATCTGCTCACCACGGACCTCGATCTCCGGGCCTGGGTGCTCTCCCCCACCGGCAGGCAGATCGCCGGGGCCGGGGAACCACTGGCTCCGGGCATCTGCGCGACGCTGGCGAGCGAACACCTCGCGGCGGTCCGGACCGGCCGCAGGGGCCCGCACCGGATGTCCATCCAGGGTATTACCTACTCCCTGTTCCCGATCAGGGGACACGGGCGCGGACCAGCGGGTCCCGCCGCCCGGGACGTGCGCGAGAGCGTGCTCTCGGACTGGCTGCTGGCCGTCGAGGCCGACGCGGGCGACTGGCCCGCGGAGCGCCTGGACCTGCTGCAGGGCGTCACCCAGCTGATCGCCGTCGAGCGGGACCGCCGCGACGGCGCCCGCACGGTGCGCCGCCGGCTCGCACAGGAAGTCCTCGAACTGGTCCAGACGGGTGCCCCGCCCGCCGAGATCGCCGCCCGCCTGCGGGTGGCCGCGCCCGTGCTGCTGCCCGGCCTGGGCGCCGCCCCGCACTGGCAGGTCGTCGTGGCCCGGGTGGACTGGGACGGCGGGGACATCCCCGGCGGCCCGGTGGCCCAGTCGCTGCTGGAGGAGATCCTGGTCGACCCGTCGATGTCCGGGCCGGAACCCTCCGACCGGATCGCGGTCGCCCACTCGGGTGACGAGGCCATCGCCCTGGTGCCCCTGCCGGCCCTCTCCGGCGACTCCGGCGAGGACAAGGGGCCCGACTCCGCGCTCCACGCGGACGCGCTGTTGGCGGCCGTACGCGAGCCCCTGGCGGCCGGTCTGGCCGACGACGGGCGGCTCACCCTCGGCGTCAGCGCGGCCGTGCACTCCGCGGAGGGGCTGCGCGGGGCGCTGGAGGAGGCCCGGCACGCCCGCCGGGTCGCCGCGGCCCGGCCTGGCCGGGTCTGCGCCGCCGGCCACCACGAGCTCGCCTCGCACGTGCTGCTGCTGCCGTTCGTCCCGGACGACGTGCGCCGCGCCTTCACGGCCCGGCTGCTGGACCCGCTGCGCGACTACGACCGCCGCCACCGCGCGGAGCTCATCCCGACCCTGGAGGCCTTCCTCGACTGCGACGGCTCCTGGACCCGCTGCGCGACCCGGTTGCACCTGCACGTCAACACGCTGCGTTACCGGGTCGGGCGAATCGAGCAGCTGACCGCGCGCGACCTTTCCCGGCTGGAGGACAAGCTCGACTTCTTCCTCGCCCTGCGGATGAGCTGATTCCGCAGGCCCCGCCCTCCTGAACAGGGAGGGGGCCGAGGGGACGGCGTGAGACGGCTGACGAGCCGTCCGGACTTTGTGAAAGAGTTCACCCGACCCCTTGGCCGAGGCAGCCGATCCGTGCTCTCATTTCGCCCCAGGGCTCAAAGACGTGCTGCTTGGTTGCTTCGGGGAGGGCAATGTGGCGGATACCGCCATGTCCGGTGCGGGATCAACCGGGGGCGACGACCCCCTCCAGCGGGCGATATGGCGGCTGCGCTCGCGCGGCTGTTGGACCGACGCGGCGGCCCTGCTGACGCCGCACGCGAGCGAGGCCCGGGCGGCGGTGCAGCGCACCGCGCTCCTGGTGGAACGGTGCCTGTTCACCGGTCAGGGCTGGGCCGAGGCGGAGGACGCCCTGCGGGTGGCCGAAGCCGTGGCCCGGGACGACGAGGAACGCGGCGCCGCCGCCTGCGAACGGGGCCAACTGGCCTACGCCGCCACGGTGCTCGGCGTCCGCGACCGGGCCGACGAGGCCCGCTCGGCGCTCGGCCGCGCGGCGGCCCTGCTCGCGCCCACCTCGCGCAGCCGGCCGCTGCTGGACTTCCGGCGCGGACTGGTCGCCGAACACCTGGCCGACGCCCCGCAGGCGGCCCGTCCGGCGTACCACCGGGCCCACGCGGGGGCGGAGGCGCACGGGGACACCCTGCTGCTGTCGTTCACGTGGCGGCACCTGGCCGCTCTGGCCCTGCGCGACGGCGAGATGGCCGAGGCGCGCAAGGGCTTCGCGGAGTCCCTGCGCATCCGGGAGGACCTGGGATTCCTGGTCGGCACCGCCCCGGCACTGGCGGCGCTGGCCGAGGCGGAACCGGAGCCGGAGGCCACCCGGCTGCGCGCGGAGGCCCGCCGCCTGTTCCACCTGCTGGGCGGCATCCCCACCTGGCTCGCGGACCAGCTGGCCCCGTCCCCTGCCTGACCCGGCCCGGCCTGCCTGACCCGGCCTGCCCCGGCCGGAGCCCCGGGTCAGCCGGCGGAACCCGCGAAGTGCTCCCGTACGAGTGACTCCACCACCGGGAGGTCCTGGGCGATCAGGGCCTCCAGGAGGGCCGAATGCTCCGCCGCGTCGGCGACGAGGTCGGCGCGGCGCACCCGCGGGGCGCCGGGCAGGGGCCACTGCGCCCGGCGGTGGAGCTCCTCCGCGATCCGCACCAGCTGGGTGTTCTCCGCCAGGGAGAGCACCGCCCGGTGGAAGGCCCGGTCGGCGTCCGCGTAACCCGGCAGGTCGCCCGCGGCGGCCGCCTCCGCGGTGGCGAGGGCCGCCGGACGCAGGGCCTCCCAGGTGGCGGCGGGCACGGTGCGGGCCAGCCGGAGCATCACCGGCACTTCGAGCAGGGCGCGGACCTCGGCCAGTTCGGCCAGCGCGCGCGGGGTGCCGGACAGCACCCGGAAGCCCCGGTTGGGCAGGCACTCCACCGCGCCTTCCAGCGCCAGCTGCTGCATCGCCTCGCGCACGGGGGTCGCGGAGACCCCGAAGCGCTCGCCGAGCGCGGGGCCCGAGTAGATCTGCCCGGGTGCCAGCTCCCCGTCGACGAGGGCCGCGCGCAGCGCGTCCAGGATCTGCCCGCGCACCGAATGGCGCAGCACCTTCTGCGCGGGCACCAGTGGCTCCTCGGACACCGGGGCGTGGGCCGCTTCGTGCACTCGGTCCTCCTCCAGGTCTCGACCGGTACCGAGGATAGGTGAATTCCCCCGGTGTGACGGGGGTGCCGTGGGCGTACGGGGCACGAAGATCGGGTAAGGTTAGGCTTACCTTCCAACGATCGCGTGATTCGGTGATGCGTCATGACCGGCCCGGCTGCCGACGTCCTGCTCCCGTCCGCACCCGCCCCGGCCGGCTCTCCGGTGGCGGCGGCGTACGGACGCCTGACCGCCGCCTACCCGGGCCTGCGCATCGACGAGCGCGACGCGCGCGAACCCCTCCCCCGCGGTGCGGGATGGGTCGGCGCGGACGAGCTCGCGGCCGGCGGCGCGGCCCTCGACGACCACCTCTCCTGGGACGCGGACCAGGTGCTGCGGGACTACGGGCGCCCGGCGCGGCCCGACGTGGCGGCCGGCTTCGGCCTCCACCGCTACGCCTGGCCGGCCTGCCTGCTGATCACCGTCCCCTGGTTCCTGGAGCGCCGGGTGCCCCGGCTGCCGGTGGACCGGGTGGCCTTCCACCGGACGGAGGGCCGGATGTCCGTACGCGTCGAGGAGTTCGCGTGCCTGCCCGGCGATCCGGCGGCCGGCCTCCCCGGAGCCCGGACGGTCCCCGACGAGGAGGCACTGCGCGAAGAGGTGCGGGCGGCGGTGGCCCAGCACCTCGGACCGCTGCTGGAAGGTTTCGGCCCCCGCCTGCGGCGCGGCCCCCGGGCCCGGTGGGCGCTGGTCACCGACGAGGTCGTCGAGGGCCTCTGGTACCTCGGGAGCCTGTTCGGCGAGGAGCGGCGGGCCGTCGCCGAACTGCGGCGGCTGCTGCCCGGCGGGCCCGCTCCGTACACGGGAGGCGCGGACTTCCGCACCCTGACCGGCCCCGGCGGCGAGGAGCTGACCACCCGCGACCGGGCCGGCTGCTGCTTCTTCTACACGATCCGCCCCGAGGACACCTGCACGACCTGCCCACGCACCTGCGACACGGACCGGGTCAGCCGGCTCGCGGCGGTGGCCGCCGCCGACTGAACCCACCCCCAGGGATGAAGCTGATTCGAACGCAACTCGGTTGTCCCGCAACCCAGTTCGAGACACAACACCCTATCCGACGGGCCCCGCCCCCCGTTGGCGTCCTCTTGCCCCGAAACCCGCGTGCACCACGGACCCACTGCGCCACTATGGCGCCCGGAAAGCCGCATACGCGAGGCAAGGGACAACCGCATGAGACTGACCGACATATCGCTGGACTGGCTGCTGCCCGGCAGCCTGTTGATCCTGGGCGTACTTGCGGCAGTGGCGGTGCTGGCCCGGGGCAAGCGGGAGAGCGAGAAGGCCGCGGCCGACGACAGCTGGGAACGCAGCGAGGAGCGCAGGCGCCGCAAGGAGGCCGTCTACGGGACCGCTTCCTACGTCCTGCTCTTCTGCTGCGCGGCGGTGGCCGCCGCGCTCTCCTTCCACGGGCTGGTCGGATTCGGCCGGCAGAACCTCAACCTCTCCGGGGGCTGGGAGTACCTGGTCCCCTTCGGCCTCGACGGCGCCGCCATGTTCTGCTCGGTGCTCGCCGTCCGCGAAGCCAGCCACGGTGACGCGGCCCTCGGCTCGCGCATGCTGGTCTGGCTGTTCGCGGGCGCGGCCGCCTGGTTCAACTGGGTCCACGCGCCCAGGGGTTCGGGCCACGACGGCGCCCCGCAGTTCTTCGCCGGAATGTCGCTCTCGGCGGCCGTGCTCTTCGACCGCGCCCTCAAGCAGACCCGCCGCGCGGCACTGCGCGAACAGGGCCTGATCCCGCGTCCGCTGCCGCAGATCCGGATGGTCCGCTGGCTGCGGGCCCCGCGGGAGACCTTCGGCGCCTGGTCGCTGATGCTGCTGGAGGGCGTACGCACCCTCGACGAGGCCGTGGACGAGGTGCGCGAGGACAAGAAGGAGAAGGAGAACGACCGGCACCGCAGGCGGGAGCAGCACCGCCTGGACCGCGCCCACATCAAGGCGCTGGGCCGGCAGAACAGGGCGTTCGGGCGGGCCCGCGCGCGCCAGGTCGACGTGCCGGGGCTGGCCCCCGGATCGGGCTCCGCGCCGGTCGGCGCGGAGCCGGCCATATCGGAAGCGGGACAGCTGCCCCTGCGCCGAAGGCCCTCCCTGCAAGCCGTGAACACCAACGGAAGCGAATCACCTGACCCGTCCGCTCCCCGGACCGTCGACCTCACGGCCGAGGACGACACCCAGACCCTCCCGCGGCTCGACTCGCTGGAGCGCAAACTGAAGGATCTCGAACAGCAGTTCGGATGAGCTGGACCGCACACGTGTCGGCGGGGCGCGTCGCGCCCCGCTGTCGCGCGTCCGGGCCCGGCGGACACCAGGGATCCGGCCCGCGGCTCAGGCCGGGGCAGGCGCCTCCAGTTCGAACCAGACCACCTTGCCGCGCCCCCGTGCGAGTGGATCCACGCCCCAGGCGTCGGCCAGCGCCTGCACCAGGACCAGCCCCCGGCCGTGCGTACCGTCGTCGGCGGACGTTACGTACGGAGTGGGGCGGCGGGCGTTGAAATCGCGCACCTCCACCCGGAGGCGGGCCGCGACGAGGGTCACGGACACCTCGGCACCCTGCTCGGTGTGCACCAGGGCATTGGTGACCAGCTCGGTGACCAGCAGCTCCGCCACGTCGGAGGTCTCGGCGCGGCAGTGGTGCCGCACCAGCTCCCGCAGGGCCCCGCGGACCTCGCCGACCGCCTTCAGATCGGCCCGGCGCACGCTGCGTCTGATCTCGGTCGCACCCGCCCTCGCCGCCCCGTCCCCGACGGACGGCTCGCGCGCCACCGGGCCCCCTCTTCTCCACTGCTTCCCGGTATTCGCCCCCACCCGCACGGCGATGCCCCTCCCGCTTTCCCCACGTGCTCGAACAGGCCTGCGGAATTCATGCCCCCCGGGGCAGTCCGCACTCCTGCGCCCTCAGGGGCGGGGCACGCTGCGCAGATTGCATCGAGCCATCCGGATCATCCGGCCCACCCCGCCGTCCGACACGATCTTGCTGGCGGACAGTGCGAATCCGGTCACCGTTCCGGCGCTGATCCTGGGGGGAACGAACAGCGCGTCGCGGTCGGTCGCCACGTCCACCAGAGCGGCTTCCCGGTGCCGGAAAGCAGGCCTCAAAGCCCCTGTGAGCTGCTTGGGATTCTCCACGCGAACCCCGAACGCGCCGGCCGCGCGGGCGATGGCGGCGAAATCCGGGTTCCGGTTCGTGGTTCCGTACGAGGAAAGGCCGGAAACCGGCATTTCCAACTCGACCATTCCGAGCGATGAGTTGTTGAACAGGAGCACTTTGACGGGCGGGTCGTACTGCATGGGGGTGAGGAAATCTCCCATCGGCAGGGAGCAACCACCGTCACCCGGCATCGGCACCACTTGACGGCCCCGGTCGGTGAACTCTGCGCCGGTGGACTGCGGGAGGACATCGGCCATGGAGCCGGGGCTGAAGGAACCGGTGATGCGGCGCTTGCCGTTCGGGGAAAGATAGCGCGCCGCCCACACGCTGCACATGCCGTCTTCGCCCGCACCCGCGCGTTCGGGGCGCAGCGTCTCCCGTACGTCGCCCCGGACCTGCGGCACCGGTGTCCGTCCCCGCGTCGCCGGTGGCCCACTCCCGGCAGGTGTCACTCGAATGGAGTAACCAAACGCGCCACCCACATGGGTGAAGATCAAGCTGAGTAGTGCCCCAACCGAGGCAATCCGTGAAAGGGAAACCACATGCGCATTCGACGAACTCTCGCCGCCGTCATCGCCACGGCAGCCCTCGCCGGACTCGGTCTCACAGGTGCCGCCACCGCCACCGCCGCCACCCACAACGCCACCGCCACCGCCCACACCGAAAGCCTCACCCCGGGTGAGTGCGTGGACGGCGGCGGAAAGGTGGTCGGGATGAAGTGCGTCGGCGGTACGGGCGACGGGCAGATGGTCGACTAACGCCCACTGGGCGCCCCGCAGCCACGCGCCGCGGGGCGCTCCCGCACGAGCACACTGCGACATCACGGCTCCACCGGGATACGCGGCACGGAGCGGTGGGCCGGGCCGCGACCGGGGCGTGCTCCACCGCCTTCCCGGGCGCCCGCTCACGCCTCCCAGACCGCGGCGGCCGTCCGGTCGTCGGCGTACCCCTTGAGGCGGAGCTGGGTATCCGCGAGGAAGGCCGCGAGACCCGGCGGTTCGCCCTGCGACCAACGGGAGGCGAGCTCGTCGGGGAGCAGGCCCTCCTCCCGCATCGGGTCGGCGAGGCCGCCGGAGCAGAGCAGCAGGGTGTCGCCCGGACGGGCCACGGCGGCCCGGAACCGGAAGCCTCCGGCCGGGGGCCCGTCCGCCTCCAGGTCCTGCCAGCGGCCCGCGCGCAGCCGGAAGAGCCCGCCCGCGCCGGCGCCGAAGCAGACCCGGTTCCGGCACTCGGGGTCCAGGGGCAGCAGCAGTCCGCGCAGTCCTGCGGTGTACGCCTCCTCGGCGAGACCCAGCTCGGCGGCACGGGCCCGCAGCCGGCCGTAGCCCCGGCCGGTGAGGCGCTGCAGACCCGAGAGCAGGGCCTCGCGGCGGCCGGCCCGGATGTCGTCGGCCAGCCGCTCCCGGCTGCGGCCGACGGCCGCGGCGACGGAGTGGCCCAGCTCGGCGGCGGCCTCCCGGGCTCCCGGCGCGGCCCGGTCCCCGCCGGCCAGCACCACCAGGACCAGGCCGTCGTCACCGCCTCCGAAGCGGGCGGTGAGCAGGAGGTCCCGGCGGGCCTCGCCCCGGAACCGGGCGGAGTCCCCGCGCAGGGAGGCGGCACGCAGGGTGTACGTGCCGTAGCGGGCCCCCTCCAGGACGGTGTCGGGGGTGAGGAAGTCCAGCGCGGCCGGGTCGGCGGCGGGGAGGGCGCCGGGCTCGGGGGCGTAGGTGGGGGCCCGGTCCCCGAGGTGCCGGACCGCCGGGCGCGGGCCGTACGACGGGGACTCCGGTGCGTCCGGTGCGTCCGGTGCGTCCGGCGTGCCCGGCGTCGCCGGCGTCTCCGACAGCGCCGCCCGCGCCGGCTCGGCCGTCCCGGGCGGCGGGGGCCACCGCCAGGCCGGCGGGGCGCCGCCGGCCTCGACGGGCGGCACCACCACGTCCCCCCGCACGTAACCGGTCTCCCCGGCCACCCGAGGATCCGCCGGACCGGGCCGGAGCGGGGCTTCCCGCCCCGGCGGCTCCGGCGCCGACGGCCCGGCGGCCGGGGGCTCCCCCGGCACGGGCCGGGCCGGCATCCCGGAGCCGTCCGTCGGCGGTGGTCCGGCCGGCGGAGGCGGCCCCTCGGGGGGCACGTCCCCGGGCACCCCGACGGGCCGGGCCGGTGGCTGCGGACCCGTGGCCGGAGCCCCGCCCCGCGCGGGCCCGGCGGGCGGCCACGGCGGCGGGGGCACGACGGACGTCCCGCCCCGCACGGGCGGCGGCGGAACCGGGGGCACACCCGGCGGCCCCGACGGCGGGTCACCCGCGGTGACCCCGCCGTCCCGCTCCGCCCCGGGCTCCTCGGACGACCCGCCGGACACGCCGGGGCCCACGGTCGGCGGCTCCGGCGCACGCCGCGCGGGCGGCACCGCCACGGCCGGCGGCACGTCAGAGTCGATCGGCACCGACGGAGCCGGCCGTGGGTCGTCCCCGGCGGGTCGGGGCGGCGGTCCGTCGGGGGACGGTCGTGTGCGTGTGGGCGGTACGAGGCCCGGCGGGCCGGGGTGTCGCGGGGGCTCGGGGCCCTCGGGGCGGCCGTCCGGTCCCCGCCGCGCGGCGGGGACCTCCGGGGCCGGGCCGGTCATCAGGGTCGCCGCGGAGCGGAAGCGCTGGTCCAGGGTGTCCCCCGGGTCAGGTTCGGGCCCCGCGTCCGGGTCGTCGTAGAGCTTCTGCCACCAGTCCTCCGCGCCCTGCTGACTCATGCCCACATTGTCGGCCTCCCCGGGCTCCGAAAACCCCCGAACTCACGAAAAGGGTCCACCGGGCCGCCGCCCCGTGGACCCTTCCCGTTCCGACCCTTACGACCCTTACGACCCGTACTCCCCGTACGGACTAGCGGACTTGGTACGCCCGCTCGACCGTCTGGGTGACCGTGGCCCCCTTCGCGTCGGTCAGTTCGACCCTCAGGGACACCGGCTTCCCGGAGGCCCCGGCGTGGTTCACGACGGCGGTCCACCGGCCGCCTTCGTGGCGCACCTGCGCCTGCGTCCAGTTCTCGCCGTCGTACGCGTAGGACAGCTTCACCGAGGTCAGGGCCCCCGGCACGTAACCGGCGTGCCCGGTGGCGCTCAGTCCGATGCGCTGTCCGTCGGCCGCGGCGACCGTCTTCAGGCCGTCCATCGGGGCGTCGTACCGCGGGAAGAGGACGGGCAGGCCCTGCGAGTACGCCGAGGGGTCGAGCTTCGAGGTGAAGCCCCAGGCGGTCCGCACGGCGGTGGACCGCTGCCAGGTGCGGGCGGGCTGGCCGATCTTCTCGATGTTCTGGACCAGCTCGTAGCGGCCCTCCCCGGCCGGGACCTCGAACACCCCGAACGGGTACCCGCTCTCCCCGATGACCTCACCGTCCCGTGTGAGCCGGAGGCCGCCGATGTCGCCGAAGGAACCCGGCTGCGCGTAGTGCGTGCCGTCCCCCCACATGGCCGGGGCGAAACCGATCAGGTTGCCCTGCCGTTCGGCGGCCAGTGCTTCCTTCCCGGCGCGGTCGCGGGGGGCGACCGGCGCGGTCACCCCGTCGTACCAGACGGCCGTGGTCCGGGCGCCCCCGGCGTAGGTGCGCTGCTCGCCCGTCATGAACTCGCCCCAGGGGAAGCTGCTGGAGAGGGTCTGGTCCCAGGCGGTGTCCCCGGCCGTGTAGTACTCCGTCCTCGTGCCGGGGACGGCGACGGTCTCGATCGATCCGAAGAAGACGGCGGTGCCGATCGGCCGGTAGGCGCCGGCCAGGTCGATGAAGTCGGAGGCGACGCCCATGGAGTGGTAGGAGGCGTCGACCCGGCCGAGGTCGCGGTCGCGCACCCGGTAGGCGTGTCCGCCCTGGACCCGTCCCTTCTCGGGGAAGGCGAGGGAGTACGCGTACGGGCTCTTCGCGGTGCCCTTCCATTCCAGGGTGACCTCGCCGGCCGCCAGGCGGGCCAGCAGGCCCTCGCCCTCGGCGGACTCGACGCCCAGGACGGGCAGGGCGCCGCCCGCGAAGCCGGTGGAGGGGACCCAGCGGCCGGGGGCCCCGCGGAAGCCGAGCACGGCGACGGCCCCGGCCTTCTTCGCGTCCTGGGCGACGGTGTTCAGCCCGCCGTCCTCGGTCTTCACGAGGACGACCGCCCCCTTGGCCCCGGCCGCGGCCAGCTCCCCGGGGGTTCCGGTGCCCGCGTCGACGAGCGGGGCGCTGCCGTGCCCGTCGAGGTTGTCACTGCCGGTGGACGCGGTGACGGGGTGCAGCAGGGGGCCGCCTACCGCCTTCAGTTCGGAGAGGACGGGCGCTCCGGCCCGCCAGTAGCTGCCGAACTCGAACGAGCCGTCCTCGGCGCGGCCTTCGACGTCGGCGTAGTAGCCGCGGACGGTGCGGCCGCCCGTGGCGGTGCCGGCGTGCAGCCAGACCCCGCCCCAGCTCCGGGCGAAGGCGAGGGTGGTGGAGCGGGCCTCGACCGGCCGGTCCGCTTCGACGGTGAGGCGGCCGGCCTTGCGGGCGTCGAGGACGACGGTGGTGTCCCGCCGCACCTCGGTCTGCGGGCGGCCGAGGTAGGTGAGGGAGTCCGTCATGGTGGCGCCCTCGCCGGCGTCGGGGGTGGCGACGAACGCCGAGAGGAAGTAGGCGCCGGGGCGCACCCGGTAGACCTGGTCGGCGGAACCTTCGTTGAAGCGGCGTTCGCCGGTGGCGTCGTCGGTGCCGATGACGTCCAGGGACGAGGGGCCGGCGGCGGGCCGCCCGGCGCGGTCGATCAGCTTGACGCGCAGGGTGACCGTCTCGGGTTCGACGTAGAGGGAGAAGGGCGTGGAGACGTGGACGCCGCCGTCGGCGGTGGCGAGGACGCGGCCGGTGACGTCCCCGTACTGGGCGCGTTCCAGCTTCACGGCCGGGTCGAGGGCGAGCGGCACCTTGACGGTGGCCCCGGCGGGGACGGTGACCGTGTTCCGCTCCAGCCGGGCGACCCGGCCGCGTACCGCCGAGCCGTCGTTGCCGGTGACCTCGCCGAGCGACAGCTTCAGGGTGACGGGCCCGCTGCCGGTGTTGGTGTACGGGACCTCGACGTCCGTGCGGTCGCCGCGGTCCTGCGGCCAGTGGTGGGCGCCGCCCTGGACGGCGGGGGCGCCGGTGACGGTGGCGTCGACCGCGGCCTTGACGTCGAGGCGGCCCGCGCCGGTCTCCCGGACGTCGCCGGGGACGGCGCTGTTCGCGGAGCCGACGAGGGCGGCCTTGACCTGCTGCCCGGTCCAGTCGGGGTGGCGCTGTTTGACGACGGCGGCGGCCCCGGCGACGTGCGGGGTGGCCATCGAGGTCCCGGACATGGACTGGTACGCGTACACGCCGCGGCCGCCCATGCTGGCGGCGGAGATGCCGACGCCCGGGGCGGCGATCTCGGGCTTGAGGGTGTGACCGGGTCCGGCGGGGCCGCGGCTGGAGAAGGCGGCGGTGGTGTCGTCCCGGTCTACGGCGCCGACGGTCAGCACGCCGGGGGCGCAGCCGGGCGAGGAGACGGTGTTGTTGCCGGGGCCGGAGTTCCCGGCGGCGACGACGAACAGCGGTCCGTGCTCGGAGAGGCGCTGGGCGGCGGCGGCCAGGGGGTCGTCGCAGGCCGTCCGGGAGGGGTCCCCGAGGCTCATGGAGACGACGTCGGCCTGGGACTCGGCGGCCCATTCCATGCCGGCGATGATCCACGAATCGAGTCCGTAGCCCTGGTCGTTGAGGACCTTGCCGCTGAGCAGCCGGGTGCCGGGGGCGACGCCCTTCCTGGCTCCGCCGCTCTCGGCGCCGGAGCCGCCGACGGTGGAGATGGTGTGGGTGCCGTGGCCCTGGCGGTCGGCGTCGGTGTCGGAGTCGGTGAAGTTCCGCGAGGCGTCGACGCGGCCCTTGAGGTCGGGGTGCTCCAGGTCGGTGCCGGTGTCGAGGACGGCGACCCTGGTGCCGGTGCCGTCGAAGCCGGCCGCCCAGGCGGCGGGGGCGTTCACCTGCTTGGTGGAACGCTCCAGGCTGCCCCGCACCTTGCCGTCGAGCCACAGCTTCTTCAGTCCGCCCGCGGCGCGCGAACGGCTGCCCGCCGAAACGTCGGCCCAGAACTCGGCGGCGTGCTCCTTGTCGGCGGCGAGGGCGACGGCGCCGATGGAGCCGAGGACCAGGGAACGGCCGGCGCCGCGCGGGGCGGGCGGGGCGCTGCGGGCCACGTTCACGGAGCCGTCGTAGACCGCGATCAGGGGGAGCTTCGCGGCGTGGGCGTCGTCGTAGCCCTGGCGGATGAGGCCGGTGACGTTGAAGAGCTGCGGGTCGACCGTGCCGGCGGCGAGCGCCCGGGTGGCGCCCTCGGGGTAGACGTAGAGGTCCTGGCCGCTCTGGCGGGTCTGGACGACGGGCTGGGTGCCGTTGGCGCGGGGCATGGCGGTGGCGGCGGTGCGGCCGGCGGCGTCGGTGGACACCAGGATCCGGTCGCCGGTGACGAGGGTGACGGTGACGGGCGCGGTCGGGCGTTCGCCGGCCGCCGCACTGCCGGCGAGTGGTCTCCCGCCGGGCACCGCGTCGGACGGTCGTGCCGCGGACGGGCCGACGGCGGTGACGGCGAGGACGGCCGCTGTGGCCGCCCCCAGCGCCGTGCGCGATATCGGGCGCATCGCTCTCCCAAGGTGAATTCCGGCCAATGGCGTGTTTGTAGGGCATGACGGCCCTACAAGTACCTTCCGGCCGGAGGTTGTTGGTGCTGCGGTGGCGTCACCCTGGCAGAGCGGCGGGAGGTGCGGAGATGATGTCCGCGGCGGGTTTGCGCCGTGGCCGCTTCCCGCCAGGAACGGCACTGACTATGGGGGTGGACGGCTTGCTGGGTGCTATAGGCCTGGACGAGGGCCAGGAGACGGCGTACCGCGCACTGGTGGCACTGGGGGCGGCGGAGGTCCCGGACCTCGCGCACCGGCTGACGCTGCCGGTGCCGCAGACCGAACGGGCGCTGCGGCACCTGGAACGGCACGGCCTCGCCGCGCAGTCGTCGGCCCGGCCGGGCCGCTG
Organism: Streptomyces sp. NPDC031479; assembly: GCF_055581065.1. Lineage (NCBI taxonomy): Bacteria > Bacillati > Actinomycetota > Actinomycetes > Kitasatosporales > Streptomycetaceae > Streptomyces > Streptomyces sp. NPDC031479. Next base: position 16,654 of record NZ_JBVIKC010000062.1, on the reverse strand, counting down.
GGTCGCCGCCCCGCCCGGCGTCGCGCTCGGGGCCCTGCTCACCCAGCAGCGGCACGAACTGGAACGGGCGGAGCTGGCGGCGGCGCTGCTGGCGCAGGAGTACCGGGCGGAGGCGGCCGAACCGGCGGTGCACGACCTCGTGGAGGTGGTGACGGGGGCCAGCGCCGTGGCACACCGCTTCCACCAGATCCAGCTCGGCGCCGTGTCGGAGGTCTGCGCGCTGGTCAGCGGCCGGCCCCAGGTGGTGACGGGCATGGAGAACGAGGCCGAGGAACGGGCGGCGGCCCGGGGCGTCGCGTACCGGGTGGTCATCGAGCGGGAGGTGCTCACCCTGCCGACCGGGATCCGCGAGGCCGGGACGGCCCTGGCCCGCGGGGAGCACATCCGGGTGACGACCGAGGTCCCGACGAAGCTGGTGATCGCCGACGGCACCCTGGCGATGGTGCCGCTGACCGCGCGGGGGGCGGAACCGGCGGCCCTGGTGGTGCACGCCTCCGGCCTCCTGGAGTCGCTGCGGGGCCTGTTCGAGGCGGTCTGGCGGGAATCCCGCCCGCTGCGCCTGGGCACCACGGGCTACGCGGAGGAGGGCGACGGCGGCCCGGACACCACCGACCTGGAGATCCTCTCGCTGCTCCTGGCGGGGATGACGGACGCCAGCGTGGCCAAGCACCTGGACCTGGGCCTGCGGACGGTGCAGCGCCGGGTGAAGGGGCTGATGGAGCTCTCCGGGGTCACGACACGGCTCCAGCTCGGCTGGCAGGCGTACGAGCGGGGCTGGGTGGCCCGATAGCCCCCGGTCGGTCAGGCTGGGCAGATGGATCTGCCTCAGCTGCTCCTGGTGGGGCTGGTGCTGCTGCTCGGGGTGCTCGGGGTGATGGTCCCGGGCGTACCGGGGACCTGGCTGGTCTGGGCGGGGGTGCTGTGGTGGGCGCTGCACGAACGGTCCGCCCCCGCGTGGACCCTGCTGGTCGCGGCGACCGCCCTGCTGCTGGTGGTGCAGGTGGTCAAGTGGCTCCTCCCGCCGCGCCGCCTGCGCGGCACCGCGGCGAACCGCCGCATGGCGGTGTACGCGGGCACGGGCGCGCTCCTGGGCTTCGTCCTGATCCCGGTGGTGGGATCGGTCCCCGGCTTCGTGGGCGGCATCTACCTCTGCGAACGCCGCCGCCTGGGCACGCACGGGGAGGCCTGGTCATCGGTCCGGGCGGTGATGCGGGCGGTCGGCACGAGCGTGCTGGTGGAACTCGTCGCGTGCCTGTGCGTCGCGGCGGCGTGGCTGGGCGCGGTCCTGGCGGGGGCCTAGGCAGTGGTGGCCGTGCGGGCGAGGGAGCGCCAGATGTGCTGGGCCCAGGCCAGGTCGGCGGGGTCCTCGTGGGTGCAGTGGATTGCGGCGGCACTGCCGGAGGAGTGCAGGGTGAACCCGTAGAACTCGTGGCGGGGGCGGCCGTTGTCCTGCGGCGTCGTCCAGAACGCGTACCGCAGGCCGCCGCCGGGCAGCTGCTCGCGCACCCGCTGGGCGGGCCGCGTGTCGGGGGCGCCCGACAGTACGGCGGTGAGGAAGTCCGCCGGGGCGCGGCCCGGTACGTCGTCCCGCATCAGGTTGACGGCCGCCGTGCGGTGGGGGCCGTCGAACCGGTCCGCGCCGTCGGCGAAGGACGCGGTGAGTCCGGCAGTGCGCAGCACCGACCAGTGGTCGCCGAGGTCGGTGCGCACGTCGACGGGGAGCCGGTACGGGAAGCGGCTGAGGACCTCGTCCCGGTCCCAGACCTCCGTCACCACGCGGGCGGCCACCGGATGGCGCACGTCGACGACGACGGGCAGTTCGTCGGGGTCGGCGACCCTGGTGGTGAGCTCGGCGCCCAGCAGGTCGTCCCCCCACGGCTGGATCCGGTTGGCGAACCTGCCGCGGAAGGAGAAGCCGGCGTAGCCGGGTTCCCCCCACAGCTCGTGGGCCCGCCGCAGGGTGGCCCCGTCCACCTCCACCCAGGCGCCGAGGACCAGCTCGGTGTCGTGGCTCAGCCGGACGGGCAGCAAGCAGCGTATGTAGGAGCCGCCGCCGTCCACCCGGAGCAGGGCGCGCACCCCGAGCCGGTGGAGGGCCTCCTCGGGCAGGCCGCGGGCGGCGTCGGGCAGGTGGTAGCCGAAGTCGATGCGGCGCCCGTCGGGGAGCGCCTCACCGCAGCAGGAGCAGGCGGGAAGATGCGTGGTCACCCGTGCACCCTATGGTCGGTGCCCGAACACCGCCGGGGCCGGGTGGGCCGCGTGGCCCGCCCGGCCCCGGGGAACCCCCGGGGGACCCGTCAGGCGCGGCCGTTGCGCTTCGCGGCGTAGTTCGCGCGGCCCACCGCCGACTTCATGCGCCAGTCCCGGCGGATCTCCGCCCGCAGCCGCGCGTCCGTCTTCGCGACGATCCGCTGGTTCTCCCGCATCAGCTTGCGGTAGCTCTCCAGCCGGCGTTCGGGCAGCTCGCCGGCCTCCACGGCCGCCAGTACCGCGCAGCCCGGCTCCGCCTCGTGGGCGCAGTCGTGGAAGCGGCACCGGGCGGCGCACTCCTCGATCTCCGAGAAGACCTGCCCGACCCCCGCCTCCGCGTCGAACAGCCCGACGCCCCGCAGCCCGGGGGTGTCGATCAGGACTCCCCCGCCCGGCAGGGCGAGGAGGTTGCGCGTGGTGGTCGTGTGGCGGCCCTTGCCGTCGACCTCGCGGGTCTGCTGCACGTCCATGACGTCCGCGCCGAGCAGCGCGTTCGCCAGCGTGGACTTGCCGGCCCCGGAGACCCCGAGCAGCACGCTCGTGCCGCCGGCGGCGACGGCCGCGAGCACGTCCGTGCCCTCCCCGGTGTGGGAGGAGACGGTGAGCACCGGGACGCCGGGAGCGGTGGTCTCCACGTCCTGGACCAGGTAGCCGAGGGCGGTCGGGTCCGGGACGAGGTCGGCCTTGGTGAGGACGACCAGCGGCTGCGCCCCCGACTCCCACGCCAGCGCGAGGAACCGCTCGATGCGGCCGAGGTCGAGCTCGCCGGCGAGCGATACGGCGATGATCGCGTAGTCGACGTTCGCGGCGAGGATCTGCCCCTCCGAGCGCTGCGAGGAGGTGGACCGGACGAAGGCGGTCCGGCGCGGCAGGTACGCCTTGACGTAGCGCGGGTTTCCGGTCGCCTCGACGGCGGCCCAGTCACCGGTGCAGATGACGCGCATCGGGTCGTGCGGGGTGACGAAGGCGGTGTCGGCGCGGACGACGCCGTCCGCGGTCATGACGTCGCACTGCCCGCGGTCCACCCGGACGACACGGCCGGGCAGCAGGCCCTGGTCGGCGTACGGAGCGAACTCCGCGTCCCACGCGTCGTCCCAGCCGAAGGCGGTGAGGGCGTGCGGGAGGGAGGAAAGAGAAGAGAGAGACAAGGGGAACCCTTCACAGGGTGGCCCCGGCAGCGCGCGCCCGTGGGCGCGCGGAGAGGTATGGGATCAGCCGGAGGCCACGGAGGTGGCAACGATGATGAACTCCTGAATGCGGGCCGTGCCCGTCTCCGTGACAGTCATCAATGTCCTCACCTCCTGATTCCCTGTGCGGGAGCGGCACGTCGCCGCGCTCCCTGACGTGCGAAACCATAGGGCACCCCGTACGGCGCAGCCACCGATTTGTTTCGGCCGACCGCGGACTGTGGTTTTCAGGCCAGCCCGTGCCGGTAGGCGTAGCGGACGGCCTGGGCGCGGTCCCGCACGCCCGTCTTGGCGAAGAGGTTGTTGATGTGGGTCTTGACGGTGGACTCCGAGATCGTCAGCCGGCGGGCGATCTCGGGGTTCGAGTGCCCCTCGGCGATCAGGGTGAGCACCTCCCCCTCGCGGGCGGTCAGGCCGTCGGGGAGGCCGGTGGGGCGGGAGCGCTGCGACGGGCCGGACACGGCGGCCGCGACGAGGCGTTCCTGCGCGGCCCGGCCGAGACCGGTGCCGCCCTCGCGGACGGCGGCCACCGCGCGGGCGATCTCCTCGGCGTCGGCGTCCTTGGTGAGGTAGCCGCGGGCCCCGGCCTTGAGGGCGTCCATGATGGACGCGTCGTCGCTGTAGGTGGTGAGGACGACGACGGCGGTGCCGGGGTGCCGTTCGGTGATGAGCCGGGTGGCCTCGACCCCGTCGACGCGGGGCATGCGCAGGTCCATCAGCACCACGTCGGGGGCGTGTTCGGCGACGAGCCGGACGGCCTCGGCGCCGTCCGCGGCGGAGGCGAGGACCTCGATGCCGGGCAGCAGGCCGAGCAGGAGCACCAGGCCCTCGCGCACGACGGTCTGGTCGTCCACCACCAGGACGCGGGTCGGGATGCTGTCGGCGGTCACGGTGCGAGGGGTCCTTCCAGTCGGACGCGGAAACCGGTGCCGTACGGCCCGGCGTCGAGGGTGGCGCCGATGAGTTCCGCCCGCTCCGCCATGCCCACCAGTCCGAATCCGCCCCCGGAGGAGCCGAGTCCGGGCACGGGGGCGGGCCCGGTGCCCCCGGAGTCGGTGACGCAGAGCTCGTAGCGGTCGCCGGGATGGGCGAGGGTGATGTCCACGTCGGCCCCGGGGGCGTGCTTGCCCGCGTTGGTCAGGGCCTCCTGTGCGGTGCGGATCACGGCGAGGGCCGCTTCGGCGGACAGCGGGCGCGGGCCCGCGGTGACGGTGAGGGCGCACGCCGAGCCCGTCGCGAGGCGGTACTCCTCGGCGAAGGCGGCCAGCGCCTCCCCGGGCGGCGGTACGTCGCCCCGCAGCGCGGCGACGGCCCGGCGGGTCTCCTCCAGGCCGCCCTTGGCCAGCGCCCGGGCCCGGTCGACGAGCGCGGCGGCGCCCTCGTAGCGTCCGGCGGCCAGGGTCAGGCGGGCGCTCTCCAGGTGGATGAGCTGGGCGGAGAGGGAGTGGGCGAGGATGTCGTGGACCTCGCGGGCCACGTGGGCGCGCTCGGCGAGGAGCGCGCGCTGGCGCTCGGTTTCCGCGGCGGCCTTGCGGGAGCGGGCCGCGCGGACGAAGGCGTACATCCCGCAGAGACCGACGAGGTTCCACAGTTCGGAGGTGTCCCGGCCGCGCAGGAGGGTGACGGCGAGGACGGCGGCCAGTCCGGTGCCGAGCAGCAGCGCGCTGACGGCACCGCCCAGGCGTCCGGCGGCCAGGCCGCAGACGACGAAGACGAGGACGACCCAGGGCGTGGCGGGCGCCAGCAGGCCGGTCGCGCAGGCGGCGGCGAGGCCCGCGCCCAGCACCCATCCGCCGGCCGGGGTGCCGTCCGCGATCGTGGCGCCCAGGAGGATCAGGGCCAGCCCGGCGAGTCCGCAGGCGACGGCGGCGGTGCCGGGCGGCGGGAAGAGCAGGCCGTGCAGGAACCAGGCCAGGACCGCCACCAGGACGGCCACCCTGACCTGCGTGTTCGTGAGTACGGGCAGCCGGTGTGACATGTCTGCCCACTCTAGGCGGTCCCCTCCGGCTCCGGCCCGGACCGGGCCGGAGCGGGTCCGCGCGAACGGCCTCACGCCGCTGCGGGGATCCGGTGGGAACGGGCGGCCAGGGCCAGTCCCTGGGCGAGGACCCAGCCGGCCAGGGTCAGCAGCAGCGCCCCGGTGTGCGGGGTGATCCCCACGGCGTAGCCGAGCAGGGCGAGCGCGGCCCGGGCGGCGAGGGATACCGCGAACAGGGCGAGGACCGCCTTGTTGCCCTTGGCCCAGAGCTGCCCGTCGGGCTCCCGCCACACGGTCATGGCACGGCCCATCAGGAGGCCGAGCCCGAAGGCCACGCCGATCTCGGCGGCGAGCAGCACCAGGCTGAGGAGCGGGTGGGCGGGGGCGACGAGCCCGCCGCCGCTGACGCCGACGAACACCAGCACGACGGGCAGCACCCACAGACGGCCCCGGTCCTTCAGGGGCCGGCCGCCGAACCGGCGGGCCACGACGAAGACCACGACGAGGGCGATGAGCAGAACGCGTGCGATGTCCATGCCGTCCACGCTAGGAACGCGGGGGCCCGCCGTGATCGGCTCCGGGGTGGAACGCGGGTGGATCCGGGGTGGAGACGCCCTTCTCCACCCACGGGTGGAGAAGGGCGTACCCGGCGCCCCCGAGGACCTCCCGGCCCCCTCCGGAAAGATGTCCGTTTCCTTCAAGACGCCGGCCGGTGGGCCTGCCTAGCCTGCCGCTATGACTCCACGACTCGACATGATCGGCCTGGTCGTCTCCGACATGGCCGCCTCGCTCGCCTTCTACCGCCGGCTCGGCCTGGACGTGCCGGCCGACGCCGACTCGCAGCCGCACGTCGAGGCCGCCCTGCCCGGGGGCCTGCGGATCGCCTGGGACACGGAGGACGTCGTGCGCTCCTTCGACCCCTCGTGGACCCCGCCCACCGGGGGCGTCCGCCGGGAACTGGCATTCCTGTGCGATTCCCCCGCAGAGGTGGACGCGCTGTACGCCGAGCTGACGGAGGCCGGTCATCCGGGGCACCTGAAGCCCTGGGACGCCTTCTGGGGCCAGCGCTACGCGGTCGTCCTCGACCCCGACGGCTGCGGGGTCTCGCTGTTCGCCCCCTCCGACGCCGCCCGGTAGGCCCCGAGGGTGGTCCCGGCCAGCGCCCGCACCTCGCGGGCCAGGTGCGCCTGGTCGGCGTACCCGGCGGTGTGGGCCACCTCGGCCTGGGGCAGCCCGCGCCTGCTCAGGGCCAGGGCCCGCTGGAGGCGCAGCACCCGCCCCAGCGTGCGGGGCCCGTAGCCGAAGGCGTCGAGGCAGCGCCGGCGCAGCTGGCGTTCGCCGAGGCCGACGTCGTCGGCGATGCCGGCCACCGGCCGGCCCGCCCGCAGCCGGGCCGTCACCAGCGCGGGGAGCGGATCGGGCGGGCCCAGGGCGCGGGCGCGGGCCAGCGCCAGTGCTTCGAGGCCCGCGCACGGGTCCTCGTGGGCGGCGATCCGTTCGGTGAGCCGGCGCACCTCGGCGGCGGGCCACAGGTCGGCGAGTTCCACCCGCCGGTCGCGCAGCCGGTGCGCCGGTACGCCGAGCAGCGTGGGCGCGGTGCCGGGGGCGAGCCGCAGCCCGGCGAAGGCCCGGCCGGGGACCTCCCCGGCGGGGTGCGGCCCGGTGTCGGGCCCGGCCACCAGCAGTCGGCCCCCGGCCCACAGCAGGTCCATGCACCCGTCGGGCAGCACGACCCCGCCGGGTCCCCGGGCCCGCCAGACCACGGCTCCGGCGACGGCGGCCGACGGTGCTTCCTCGTACACGCCACCAGGCTATGCCGGGCCGCCCGGTGCCCGCGCCGCCCGGCCTCGTCGCACCCGGTCCCCGCGCCGCCCGGCCTCGTCGCACCCGGTCCCCGCGCGGCCCGGCGCCGCCCGGCCCGGCGCCGCCCGGCCCGGCGCGCGTCAGTGCTTGCGCAGCCGCGAGCCGTAGTCCTCGGGCGGCAGGAACTTCGACCAGCGCTCCGGGAACTCCGACGGCATCCCGGCGTCCTCGTCGTCCTCGGACTCCCCTTCGGCCAGGGCCCGCCAGGCGGCGGCCCGCGCCACCAGCTGGGCGGCCTCGGCCTCGCGGACGCGTTCGTTCGCCTCGCGCGCGGCGGCGGTGGCCACCGAGGGCCAGACCCGGTCGATGGCGGCGTTGACGGCCGCTCCGACGAGCACGGCGAAGGCCGAGATGCCGATCCACAGCAGGATCGCGACGGGCGCGGCGAGGGAGCCGTAGATGGTGGGCCCCTCGACGGTGTTGGTGAGGTAGATCCGCAGCAGGAACGAGCCCAGGACCCACATCGCGAGGGCCACGAGCGCGCCCGGCACGTCCTCGATCCACGGCGAGCGGACGGGCACGGACACGTGGTACAGGGTGGTCAGGAAGGCGATCGAGAGCAGGGTGACCGTGGGCCAGTACAGGACCGCGATCACCTCCGTGCTCCAGGGCACCAGCCGTACCACCGCGTCGGGCCCGACGACCATCAGCGGCAGCACGATCGCGCCGATCAGCAGGGCGACGACGTAGAGGAGGAAGGCGAGCAGCCGGGTCTTGACGATGCCCCGCTGTCCGTCGAGCCCGTACATGACGGTGATGGTGTCGATGAAGACGTTGACGGCGCGCGAACCGGACCACAGGGCGAAGGCGAAGCCGAGGGAGATCAGGTCGGGGCGGCCGCGGCTGGTGACGTCGTCGAGCATGGGTTTGGCGATCTCGTTGACGCCCCGGTCGGACAGGACGGTGCCGACCGCGCGCAGGATGTTCTCCTCGATGCTCTGCACGGACTGGGTGTCCGTCCAGCCGTCGACGTAGCCGAGGAGGCCGAGGAGGCCGAGGAAGAGCGGGGGGAGGGAGAGCAGGGTGAAGAAGGCCGCCTCCGCCGCGAGCCCCAGGATCCGGTACTCGACGCACGAGTTGACGGTGTCCTTGAGCAGCAGCCAGGCCATCTTCCGCTTGGAGACGTTGCGATAGAGGACGCGGGCCCGATGGAGCCGTCCCGGGATCCGCTCGGTTGTTTCTTTTGCTGGCTGCACGTCCTTACCGTATCCGCATGGCAGCCACCACCCACACAGTCAGCAACCAGGCCCCGCCGCTCGTCGGATACGAGGCCTACCTGGGCGACCGGGCCCTCACCGAGGGCGTCGAGCGCCACCTCGCGGACGTGGACGCCGGCCTCCGGGACGAGGTGCGCGAGGAGCTCACCGCGCTCGGCCGGGCGGCCGGTTCCGCGCAGGCCCAGGAGTGGGGCCGGCAGGCGAACGGGAATCCGCCGGTGCTGCGTACGCACGACCGGTACGGGCACCGGATCGACGAGGTGGAGTTCCACCCCGCGTGGCACCGCCTCCTCGGGCACGCGGTGACCTCGGGGCTCACCGACGCCTGGGGCCGGCCCGCCGGGCACCTGCGGCGGGCGGCCGGGTTCTTCCTGTGGTCGCAGGCCGAGTCGGGGCACGGCTGCCCGGTGTCGATGACGCACGCGGCGGTACCGGCGCTGCGGGCCGATCCGGAGCTGGCCGCGGAGTGGGAACCGCGGCTGACCTCGCACGTCTACGAGGAGGGGTTGCGGCCCGCCGCGCAGAAGGGCGGGGTGCTCTTCGGGATGGGGATGACGGAGAAGCAGGGCGGGAGCGACGTCCGCGCGAACACCACCGCGGCGGTGCCGCTGGACGCCTCCGGGGAGTACCTGCTGACCGGGCACAAGTGGTTCTGCTCGGCGCCGATGAGCGACGGTTTCCTGGTGCTGGCGCAGGCACCGGGCGGGCTGAGCTGCTTCCTGGTGCCGCGGGTGCTGCCGGACGGGACGCGGAACGCGTTCGCGATCCAGCGGCTGAAGGACAAGCTGGGCAACAAGTCGAACGCCTCGGGCGAGATCGAGTTCGACGGGACGTGGGCGCGGCTCGTGGGCGAGGAGGGCCGGGGGGTGCGGACCATCATCGGGATGGTCTCGGCGACCCGGCTGGACTGCGTGATCGGCTCGGCCTCGCTGATGCGGCAGGCCCTGACACAGGCCGTCCACCATACGGAGCACCGCTCTGCTTTCGGAGCACCGCTCATCGACCAGCCGCTGATGCGCAACGTCCTCGCCGACCTCGCCCTGGAGTCGGAGGCGGCGACCGTCCTCACCCTGCGCCTCGCGGCCGCGTACGACGCCGGTACGGACCGGGAGCGGGCCTTCCTGCGCCTCGCGGTGCCGACCGCCAAGTACTGGGTCACCAAGCGGTGCACGCCGATGGTCGCCGAGGCCCTGGAGTGCCTGGGCGGCAACGGCTACGTGGAGGAGTCCGTACTGCCCCGCCTGCTGCGCGAGTCCCCGGTCAACTCGATCTGGGAGGGGTCGGGCAACGTCCAGGCCCTGGACGTGCTGCGCGCGCTCCAGCGGGAGCCGCAGGCCCTGAACGCCTTCCTCCAGGAGGTCGGGCTGGCCCGGGGCGCCGACCACCGGCTGGACGCGGCGATCAGGAACCTGCTGACCGACCTGGCCGACCTCGACGGGATCGAGGCGCGGGCCCGCCGGGTGGTGGAGCGGATGGCCCTGGTGCTCCAGGGATCGCTGCTGGTGCGGTGGGCGCCGCCGGAGGTGGCCGACGCGTTCTGCGCTTCCCGGCTCGGCGGGGACCGGGGCGCGGCCTTCGGGACGCTGCCGCACACCCTGGACCTGGCATCGGTGGTGGCACGGGCGCGGATCACGGGCTGAAAGCGGTCCCCCTGGGCCGCCGTGGTCCCCAAACCACCACGACCCGAACCGCTCAGCGCCGGGATCCGGGCCCGCCACGGTGGGACCGGGGGTGGCGCCGCGCCGACTCGGCACCACCCCGCGATCCGAGAAGCCCCGAGGAAGGAGCTGCCACGCCGCTCGGCGGCGTGCCGATAGTTTCGGTCGGGTGACCGGGGCTTGGCGAGGGTTGCATACCGTTGCAACCCTGCGACCCTTCGGTGTGGAAGGTGCCCGCCGCACGTGCCTGGGGAACGGGCACGGACGGGACCGCGGGGACGCCTCCGCAGTACGTCCTGTTCAGCACGGGGAGGATCCGGTGGCCCACACCTCAGGCGGCACGGTCGACGTGGCGCGCATCGCGGCCATGGACGCGCGGGAGGCGGCGCGTCTGCTCAAGGGCGTGCGGGCCGCCGCGCTGGCCGGGGACCGCCCTCCGGCCGCGCCCCGCCCGGAGATCGCCGAGTCCTGGCGGCGCATGCTGGCCGGCGGGGTGCACCCCGACCGGGACGCCCGCTCGCGGCTGCTGTCCGCCGCCGAGACCGAGGAACGCCGGCAGGTCTCCCCGCTGCGGGAGATACTCCCGGTGCTGCGCGAGGGACTGCTGCCCGCCCTCGACGAGGCCCTGCACATCATGGTCGTCGCCGACGCCGACGGGCGGCTGCTGTGGCGGGAGGGGCACAGCACGATCCTGCGCAAGGCGGACCGGCTGGGCTTCGCGGTGGGGGCCGACTGGGACGAGGCGGTGGTCGGCACCAACGGGGTGGGCACCGCGCTCGTGGCCCGGCGGCCCGTCCAGGTGTTCTCGGCCGAGCACTTCGTCTCCAGCCACCACGACTGGACCTGCGCGGGCGCACCCGTGTCCGATCCCCGGGACGGGCGGCTGCTGGGGGTGGTCGACGTCAGCGGGCCGCTCGCCACCATGCACCCGGCGACCCTGGCCTGGGTCACCTCGGTGGCCCGGCTCGCCGAGCACGAGCTGCGGGTGCGCCACCTTGAGTCCCTGGAGCGGCTGCGGTCGGTCGCCGCCCCGCTGCTGGCCCGGCTGGCCGGGCGGGCCGTGGCCGTGGACCCGCACGGCTGGACGGCCGCCGTGACGGGGCTGGCCCCCGCCGACCGGATCCCGCTGCCGAAGGGGCTGGGGCCCGGGCGGCTGTGGATCCCGCAGCTCGGCGACTGCGTGGCGGAGCCGCTGCCCGGCGGCTGGCTGCTGCGGCTGGAGCAGCCCTGCGCGGCCGGGGCGGCGGTGAGCCGGGTCGTACTGGACCTGAGCCGGCCGCGGGCCTGGTCGGCGACCGTGTACGGGGCCGCGGGCAGCTGGTCCCAGGAGCTCACCCCGCGCCACGCGGAGCTGCTGTTCCTGCTGGCGGAGGCCCCGGCCGGGCGCACCGCCGCCGAACTCGCCGCGGAACTCTTCGGGGACCCGGCCCGCACCGTGACGGTCCGCGCCGAGCTGTCCCGGGTCCGCCGCCACCTCGCCGGGGTGCTGACCCACCGGCCGTACCGCTTCGCGGAGGACGTGGAGGTGGAGCTGATCCGCCCCGAGGACCCCGACCTGCTGCTCCCCCACTCCACCGCCCCCGCGGTGGTCCGGTCCCGCCTGGGGCACGGTGGGGGCAGGGGGACCCCCCGGCCGTGACCGGGGGGTGTGGTTCCCTGAGGCGCATGAGCACCATCACTCTGACCACCTGGTCCCTCGAAATGACCTCGCCCGAGGATCTGGTCACCGCGGCCGTCCCGGGCCCCGAGATCCGCGTGGAGCGCGCGGAGGTCCCCTCGCCGGAGTTCAGCCGCTTCCTGTACGCCTCGGTGGGCGGGGACATCCACTGGACGGACCGGCTGTCGCTGACCCGCGCCCAGTGGGTGGAGCAGCTGGACCGGCCCGGCGTGGAGACCTGGGTGGCGTACGACCGGGGCACCCCGGCCGGGTACGTGGAGCTCGACCCGCAGCCCGACGGGGTGGTGGAGATCATGTACTTCGGACTGCTCCCGGACTTCCGGGGCCGCCGCATCGGCGGACACCTTCTGTCGCTGGGAGTCGCCCGCGCCTGGGACCTCGCGGACCGCTGGCCGGAGCGGGAGCGGACCCGGCGGGTCTGGGTCCACACCTGCAGCCAGGACGGCCCGACGGCGATGGCCAACTACCAGCGCCGCGGCTTCAAGGTGTTCAGGACCGAGACCGAGGAGAAGCAGGAGACCCCGACCCCGGGCCCCTGGCCGGGCGCGTAGGCCCCCTCCGCGCACCGCACCCGCGCACCGCACCGCACCGCACCCGTATGCGGCACCCGCACGCGGCACCTCACGCCGCGCCCACCGGAGCCCGGGTCCCCGCCACGGGGACCCGGGCTCCGGCGCATCCGGGCCCGCCCCGGCCGAGCCCCGCCCCGCCCCGCCCCGCCCCGGGGTAGCGTGGAGACGATCCGGAGGCCGGATTCCGCCCCTCGTGGGGGCCGCCAGGCCGATCCCCGGAACACCCGCTCCCACCTGCGCGAAAGCCCCCTCCGGGGTGACGCCGATCACGCGGTCCCAGGATTCGGGACGACTTCGTCCGGATCGTGGACACTAGTGGACTCCTCCAATCGGCGCATGACACGCTTCCGCCATGAATGGAGCTGGAATTGCCTTGGTGAGTCGGCGGCACGTCGACCTCGGCCGCATGTCCAGCGCCATCTGTCCGGCACGCTGACGGAACCAGCCACCGCCGCACATCGCCGTAGTCCCCGCTGCCGCGGACACGTCGATCACCCGCAAGCCCCTTGAGGCCGAACACCGCCCACGCTCGCCGGCAAACCCGGCAAAAGGGCGGTAATCAGCCACACCTGCTCAGAGACTCCAGCGTGACAGGGGCGCGCCGCCGCTTCCCCCTGCCCCCGCCTTGAGCCGTTGAAGAAGGACGTACCCGTCATGGCCGCCACCCCCGAAACGCCCGCAGCCGCCCCCGCAGCCGCAGCGCGCCGCAAGACCGGCCGTCACCGCGGCGAGGGCCAGTGGGCCGTCGGACACCACACGCCCCTCAACGGCAACGAGCAGTTCAAGAAGGACGACGACGGTCTCAACGTGCGGACACGCATTGAGACGATCTACTCCAAGGCCGGCTTCGACTCGATCGACCCCAACGACCTGCGCGGCCGCATGCGCTGGTGGGGCCTCTACACCCAGCGCAAGCCCGGGATCGACGGCGGCAAGACCGCGATCCTGGAGCCGGAGGAGCTGGACGACAAGTACTTCATGCTGCGCGTCCGCATCGACGGCGGCCGGCTGACCACCGAGCAGCTCCGCGTCATCGGCGAGATCTCCGAGGAGTTCGCGCGCGGCACCGCGGACCTCACGGACCGCCAGAACGTGCAGTACCACTGGATCCGGATCGAGGACGTCCCGGAGATCTGGCGCCGCCTGGAGGCCGTCGGCCTCTCGACCACCGAGGCCTGCGGTGACACGCCCCGCGTCATCCTCGGCTCGCCCGTCGCCGGCATCGCCCAGGACGAGATCATCGACGGCACCCCCGCCATCGACGAGATCTACCGCCGCATCGTCGGCAACCCGGACTTCTCCAACCTGCCCCGCAAGTTCAAGTCGGCGGTCTCCGGCTCGCCGCTGCTCGACGTGGCGCACGAGATCAACGACATCGCCTTCGTCGGCGTGAACCACCCCGAGCACGGTCCCGGCTTCGACGTCTGGGTCGGCGGCGGCCTGTCCACCAACCCCAAGCTGGGCGTCCGTCTGGGCACCTGGGTCTCGCTCGACGAGGTCCCGGACGTCTACGAGGGCGTCATCTCGATCTTCCGCGACTACGGCTACCGGCGCCTGCGCACCCGCGCCCGCCTGAAGTTCCTCGTCGCCGACTGGGGTCCGGCCAAGTTCCGCCAGGTCCTGGAGGACGAGTACCTGAAGCGCAAGCTGACCGACGGCCCCGCACCCGAGCAGCCCAGCGGCCAGTGGCGCGACCATGTCGGCGTCCACCAGCAGCAGGACGGCAGGTTCTACGTCGGCTTCGCCCCCCGTGTCGGCCGCGTGGACGGCGCCACCCTCACCAAGATCGCCGACGTCGCCGAGCAGCACGGCTCCGGCCGCCTGCGCACCACCGCCGAGCAGAAGATGATCGTGCTCGACATCGAGGCGGACCGGGTGGACTCGGTCGTCGAGGCGCTGGAGGCGCTGGACCTGCGGGTCAAGCCGTCCCCGTTCCGCCGCGGCACCATGGCGTGCACCGGCATCGAGTTCTGCAAGCTGGCCATCGTCGAGACCAAGGCGCGCGGCGCCTCGCTCATCGACGAACTGGAGCGCCGCCTGCCGGACTTCGCCGAGCCGCTCACCATCAACATCAACGGCTGCCCGAACGCCTGCGCCCGTATCCAGGTGGCGGACATCGGTCTCAAGGGCCAGCTGGTCCTGGACGACGACGGCGAGCAGGTGGAGGGCTACCAGGTCCACCTGGGCGGCGCCCTCGGCCTGGAGGCCGGCTTCGGCCGCAAGGTCCGAGGCCTCAAGGTCACCTCGGCCGGGCTGCCGGACTACGTCGAGCGGGTCGTCACGCGCTTCCAGGAGCAGCGCGAGGACGGCGAGCGCTTCGCCGCCTGGGTGGGCCGCGCCGCCGACGAGGACCTCTCATGAGCGAGCGCGCCGCACCGTTCTACTGCCCTTACTGCGGCGACGAGGACCTGTTTCCCCACGAGACGGGTCACGGCGCCTGGGAATGCAGGGCCTGCAACCGAGCCTTCCAGCTGAAGTACCTCGGGCTGCTGGCCCGGGGTGTCCGGTCCAACACCGCTGGAGGGGACGAGATATGACCACCGTTCAAGACACCCGTCTCACGGAACTGAAGGAACTGGCCGAGCGGGCGGGCCGGGACCTGGAGGGCGCCTCCGCACTGGAGATCCTCACGTGGGCGGCGCAGACCTTCGGCGGGAAGTTCGCCGTGACCTCCTCCATGGAGGACGCGGTGGTCGCCCACCTGGCCTCCCGCGCCTTCCCCGGCGTGGACGTCGTCTTCCTGGACACGGGCTACCACTTCGAGGAGACGATCGGCACCCGCGACGCGGTGGAGGCCGTGATGGACGTCAACGTCATCACGCTGACCCCGCGGCAGACGGTGGCCGAGCAGGACGCGGAGTACGGCCCGAAGCTGCACGACCGCGACCCCGACCTGTGCTGCGCACTGCGCAAGGTCAAGCCGCTGGAAGAGGGCCTGGCCGCGTACGAGGCGTGGGCGACGGGCCTGCGCCGCGACGAGTCCCCCACCCGGGCGAACACCCCCGTGGTCGGCTGGGACGAGAAGCGGCAGAAGGTCAAGGTCTCCCCGATCGCCCGCTGGACGCAGGACGACGTGGACGCGTACGTCGCGGAACACGGTGTCCTGACCAACCCGCTGCTGATGGACGGTTACGCCTCGGTGGGCTGTGCCCCCTGCACCCGCCGGGTGGCGGAGGGCGAGGACGCGCGGGCCGGCCGGTGGGCCGGACGGGCCAAGACCGAGTGCGGACTGCACGGCTGATGACGACCACGGACAGCAGAGAACCGACGGAGAAGCAGATGAGCGTGAGCGACCAGGGCGCCACCGTGTGGCTGACCGGTCTGCCGAGCGCGGGCAAGACCACCATCGCCTACGCGCTGGCCGAGCGGCTGCGCGCCGAGGGCCACCGCGTCGAGGTCCTCGACGGCGACGAGATCCGCGAGTTCCTCTCCGCCGGCCTGGGCTTCACCCGCGAGGACCGCCACACCAACGTGCAGCGGATCGGCTTCGTCGCCGAACTCCTCGCGAGCAACGGCGTCAAGGCGCTCGTGCCGGTGATCGCGCCGTTCGCGGACAGCCGCGAGGCCGTCCGCAAGCGGCACGCCGCCGAGGGCACCTCGTACCTGGAGGTCCACGTGGCCACCCCGGTCGAGGTCTGCTCCGAGCGTGATGTGAAGGGCCTGTACGCCAAGCAGGCGGCGGGCGAGATCTCCGGTCTGACCGGCGTCGACGACCCGTACGAGGCTCCGGAATCCCCGGACCTCCGCATCGAGTCGCACACGCAGACCGTGCAGGAGTCGGCATCGGCCCTGCACGCTCTGCTCACCGAGAGGGGTCTGGCATGACGGCCACCGTCGCTCACCTGCACGAAGAGACCGACGCGCCCTACGCGCTGTCGCACCTCGACGCCCTCGAATCGGAGGCGGTGCACATCTTCCGTGAGGTGGCGGGCGAGTTCGAGAAGCCGGTGATCCTGTTCTCCGGCGGCAAGGACTCCATCGTCATGCTGCACCTGGCGCTGAAGGCGTTCGCGCCCGCGCCGGTCCCCTTCACGCTGCTGCACGTGGACACCGGCCACAACTTCCCCGAGGTCCTGGCCTACCGCGACCGCGCCGTCGCCCGGCACGGACTGCGCCTGCACGTGGCCTCCGTCCAGGAGTACATCGACGCCGGCACGCTCCGCGAGCGCCCCGACGGCGTCCGCAACCCGCTGCAGACCGTCCCGCTGACCGAGGCGATCCAGCAGCTGAAGTTCGACGCGGTCTTCGGCG
>NZ_JBVIKC010000061.1:0-43631 GCF_055581065.1 Streptomyces sp. NPDC031479 | reverse complement strand
CCCCCCCCCCCCCCCCCCCCCCCCCCCCCCCCCCCCCCCCCCCCCCCCCCCCCCCCCCCCCCCCCCCCCCCCCCCCCCCCCCCCCCCCCACCGGCCACTCTGGGGAGAGCGCAGGGCAACGTGTTCGACTTTCTTGATTCCGGGCAGTACGACCTGCTCGGAGCCTTCTGGGTGACGGTTCAGCTCACCCTCTACTCGGCGGTGGGCTCCCTGATCTGGGGCACCGTCCTGGCCGGGATGCGGGTCAGCCCGGTCCCGCTGCTGCGGGGCTTCGGCACCGCTTACGTCAACCTGGTCCGCAACACGCCGCTGACCCTGCTGATCATCGGCTGCTCACTGGGGCTGAACCAGACCATGGGCGTCACGCTGGGCGGCGGCACCTTCAAGGAGACCGGCTTCCGGCTCGCGGTCCTCGGACTGATCGCCTACACCGGCACCTTCGTCTGCGAGGCGCTGCGCTCGGGCATCAACACGGTGCCCGTCGGCCAGGCCGAGGCCGCCCGCGCGCTGGGGCTGAGCTTCACGCAGGTGCTCACCCTGATCGTGCTCCCCCAGGCCTGGCGGGCGGTCGTCGCCCCGCTCGCCAACGTACTGATCGCGCTCACCAAGAACACCACGGTGGCGGCGGCCATCGGCGTGGCCGAAGCGGCCCTGCTGATGAAGGAAATGGTCGAGAACGAGGCGGACGCGCTCTTCGCCGTCTTCGGGATCTTCGCCCTCGGCTTCTGTCTGCTGACCCTGCCCACCGGGCTGCTGCTGGGCTGGGTGGCCAAGCGAGTGGCGGTGAAGCGATGAGCTCCGTGCTGTACGACGTCCCGGGCCCCAAGGCCAAAGCCCGCAACCGGATCTACACCGGGGTCTTCCTGGTCCTGCTCGGCCTCCTCGCCTGGTGGGTCCTGTCGGCCATGGCGGACAAGCACCAGCTCGACGCCGACAAGTGGACCCCCTTCGTCACCGACGGCCGGATCTGGACCACCTACCTGATCCCCGGCCTGCTGGTGACCCTGAAGGCCGCGGCCATCTCCATGGTCATAGCCCTGCCCCTGGGCGCCCTGCTGGGCATCGGCCGGCTCTCGGACCACGCCTGGGTGCGCATCCCGGTCGGCACGGTCGTCGAGTTCTTCCGCGCCATCCCGGTGCTGATGCTGATGCTCTTCGGCTCGGCCTTCTTCGTCCAGTTCACCGAGGTGCCCTCCGACTCCCGGCCGCTGTACGCGGTCGTGGCCGGCCTGGTCCTGTACAACGCGTCGGTAATCGCCGAGATCCTCCGGGCGGGCGTGCTCTCCCTGCCCCGCGGCCAGACCGACGCCGCCAAGGCGATCGGCATGCGCAAGGGCCAGACCATGGTCTACGTCCTGCTCCCGCAGGCGGTCACCGCGATGCTGCCCGCCCTGGTCAGCCAGCTCGTGGTGATCCTCAAGGACACCGCGCTCGGCGGCACGCTGCTCGGCCTCACCGAACTGCTCGCGGCGAACCGGCAGGTCTCGGCGAACTACAGCAACACCATCGCCACCCTCGTGGTCATCGCCCTGATCTTCATCGCGGTGAACTTCGCGCTCACCAGCTTCGCCTCCTGGCTGGAGGGGCGGCTGCGCAAGTCCACCAAGAGCACCGGCGCCGTGGTCGGCGCCGGTGAGGTCAGCGACATGGCCACCGGCCAGGCGGTCTGACGCCGGGTCAGCGACAAGACGTAACCTGTGTGGTGCGGCGGAGTCTTCCGCCGCACCACACCGCTACGTCCGGACGGGTGTCACTTGACGCAGGCACCTCCAGTGGGTTGCATACGTTCTGTGATCACATACCGGACATCGGGAGCCCTGCCATGGACCCGGTGATCGTCGTCGGCGCGGGCCCGGTCGGACTGTCCCTGTCCCTCGCCCTGGCCGGCCACGGCGTACCCTCCGTCCTCCTCGACGAGGGGCCCGGCAAGGACGAACCCCGGCCCGCCCGTTCCGTCGTCCTGCACGGCGACACCGCCGCGATGGTGCACCGGCTGGGCTGCGCCACCCTGCGCGACGAGGGGGCGCACTTCGCGGCCTGGCGCACCATGCGGCGCCGTCAGGAGATGCGCCGGATCACCTTCGAGGACGGGCCCGCGCCCCTGCACCTCCCGCAGCACGCCCTCACGCGCGGCCTTCGCGACGCCGCCGCCGCGCACCCCCTCGTCCAGCTGGTCACCGACTGCAAGCTGGACTCCCTGGAGCAGGACGGCCGCGGGGTCACCGCGCACACCCGGGGCTCCGAAGCCACCTGGTGGCGCGGCAGCCACCTCGTCGGCTGTGACGGGGCCCGCTCCACCGTGCGCAAGCTGCTCGGCATCCGCTTCCCGGGGCGGACCGCCGTGGAACGCCACGCCGTCGCCGCGCTGCGCGCCGAACTGCCCTGGCCCGGCGAGGCCTTGCTGCACCGCAACCCGCCGTCCGGGCCCGAGGAGGTCACCGCCCGGCCGCTGCCCGACGGGGTCTGGCGGCTGGACTGGCTGCTGGCCGCACGCGGCGAGCTGGTCACCCCGGACGCCCTCGTCACCCTCATCCGGGACACCCTCGCGGGGTGGTGCGGGGGCACCACTCCCCCGTACGACCTGATCGACACCGGGGTGCACACCCTGCACCACCGGCTCGCCCGGCGCTGGCGCGACGGCCGCGCCTTCCTCGCCGGGGACGCGGCGCACCTCCTGGGCGCGCTCGGCACCCAGGGCGTCGAGGAGGGGCTGCGCGACGCGGAGAACCTCGCCTGGAAGCTGGCCCTGGCCTGGCACCAGGGCGCCTCCGAGGCCCTGCTCGACAGCTACGAGGGCGAGCGGCGCACCGCCGTCGCCGCCCGGCTGCGCGCCGCCGACCAGTCCCTGCCGGCCCTTCGGGGCGGCGGCGGCCTGCGCACCCTGCTTCCCGGATCCGCGCGTTCCGCCGAGGCCCTGCTCACCGACGGGCACCTGGGCCGGGGCCCGCTCGGCGCGGAGCCGGTGTACGCCCCGCCGGTGGCCGTACGGGAGGTACCGACGGCGACGGAGCCGGGCGGTCCGGTGGCGAACGTACCCGTCACGGCACCCGACGGGGCCACCGTGCCGCTGCGTGACCTGCTGGGGCGGGGCCGGCTGCTGGTCCTGCTCGTCGCCCCGGGCACCGGGGTGTGGGACCGGCGGCACTGGCAGAGCGCCGGGCTGATGCCCCGGCTCGCGGCGGCCGTGAGCGCCCTCCCGGTCCGTACCGAGCTGCTGGTCGCGGACTCCTACCCGGGGGCTCCGGCCCACACCGTGCTCCTCGTCCGGCCCGACGGGCACCTGGCGGCCACCTTCGCAGGGGTCCGTCCGGCGGAGCTGTACAAGGCGGCGGACGCGGTCCGGGCCGGTGCCCCGGACGGCGCCCCCGCGGCGGCTCCCTCCCCCGCTCCCTCCACCACGCCCACAGCCGTGATCGATTGACGCTCCCGGGCACGCGTGGTTCACTCACCGACATGACCGGCAACGACGTACGCCTGTGGCGGAGGGTCCACATGGACCTGCTCCGCTACGCGGGCTGCGTGTGTCGCCCTTCCTGCTGATTCGCCTTCCCTCCGCGCGCCCCGTGCCCTTCCGGGCCCGCGCGCACCTTTCGCGAACCCCCAGGACGGTCATCGCATGTCTGCCCCCGCGCCCACGCACGCTCCGGCCCCCGCGCACGCCCCTGCCCGCACCGCCGCGCCGACTGCGGCGGATCTCCTCGCCTTCGCCCTGCGCACCGCCGCCGACCCGGCGGTCGTGGACTCCCTGCCGCTGGATCCGGAGGGCCGCACCTGGATCCGGCTCGACGGTCCGGGCGGCAGCGAGGCCTGGCTGATCGGCTGGCCTCCCGGCACCGGCACCGGCTGGCACGACCACGCCGAGTCCCGGGGCGCCTTCGCGACCGCGCGGGGCCGGCTCACCGAACGCTCCCTGGCGGTACGGCTCCCCTCGGAGGGCTGGCAGAGCCTGGAGCTGGCTCCCGGAGTGGACCGCAGCCGCACCCTGGCCGCGGGCGCGGGACGCGGCTTCGGGGAGCACCACGTCCACGAGGTCCTCAACGAGTCCCCGGACGGGCACGCGATCTCCGTCCACGCCTACTACCCGCCGCTGCCGTTGATCCGCCGCTACGGCCGCAGCGGACCCGTCCTCACCCTGGAGCAGGTCGAGCGCCCGGCGGACTGGCAGTGAGCGCCCCGGTCGGCATCGACGAGCTGCTGGAACGGGTCCGCGCGGGCTACACCCGCATCGCACCGCGGGCCGCCCACGAGGCGTTCCTCGACGGGGCCCTGCTGGTGGACATCCGCTACCAGGCGCTGCGCGAGCGGGACGGGCTGATCCCCGGCGCGGTGGTCGTCGAGCGCAACGAACTGGAGTGGCGGCTCGATCCGCAGGGCTCCCACCGTCTCCCGCAGGCCACCGGTCACGGCCTCCGTGTCGTGGTGATCTGCAACGAGGGGTACGCCTCCACGCTGGCCGCGGCCTCCCTGCACGCCCTGGGGCTGCACCGGGCGACGGATCTGACGGGCGGCTTCCAGGCCTGGAAGGCGGCCGGCCTCCCCGTCGTTCCCGCCTGACGCCGGGCCGCCCCATCGGTTTCGGGCCGCCGCCCCGGCTCCGTCCGGAGCCCGGCGGCCCGAGGCCACCCCACGGATCTCCGAGCCGCTCCGGGTACCCGGTCTCGGACGCGGGTTTCGGACCCGAGGCCCTCTCGGACCGGGGATTCGGGGCCCGGGGTCTCGGCCCCGGGTTGCGGACGCGCGGGTCGTGGACGCCCGGGTTGCAGACGCCCAGGTCGCGGGACCCGGGACTCAGGACCCGGGCCTCAGAGTCCGGGACCCCCCGGGTACCCGAGGTCGTCGGCGTCCTCGCCCTCCGATTCCAGGGCGCGCCGGACCACCCGCAGGGCCATGCCCTCCGGGTACCCCTTGCGGGCGAGCATCCCGGCGAGGCGCCGGATCCGCTTGTCCCGCTCCAGGCCCCGGGTGGAGCGGAGCTTGCGCTCCACGAGCTCCCGGGCCGTGCACTCCTCCTGCTCGGAGTCCAGCTGCTCCAGCGCCTCCTGCACGAGGGTGGTGTGCACCCCCTTGGTCCGCAGCTCCTGCGCGAGCGCCCGGCGGGCGAGCCCCCGGCCGCGGTGCCGGGACTCGACCCAGGCCCCCGCGAAGGCGGCGTCGTCGATCAGGCCCACCTCCTCGTACCGGGAGAGGACCTCCTGCGACACCTCCTCGGGGATGCCCCGCTTCTCCAGGGCGTCCGCGAGCTGGCGCCGGGTCCGCGGCATCCCGGTGAGCAGGCGCAGGCAGATCGCCCGCGCCTGCTCCTCGGGACTCTGGGGCGGCAGCTCCTGGCGGCCCTCACGCCCGCCGCTCGCGCCGCCCCTCTCCTGCTCCCGCACGGGTCAGCTCTTGGCGACGGCGGCCTTGGCCGACGTCTTGGCCTTCGACGCCGGGGCGGGCACGGCGGCCGCGGAGTCGGCCGATGCGGCGGCCGGCTCGTCGCCGGCGGCGTCCTTGCGGACACCCACGCCCAGCTTCTCCTTGATCTTCCGCTCGATCTCGTTGGCGAGGTCGGGGTTGTCCTTCAGGAAGTTGCGGGCGTTCTCCTTGCCCTGGCCCAGCTGGTCGCCCTCGTACGTGTACCAGGCGCCGGCCTTGCGCACGAAGCCGTGCTCCACACCCATGTCGATCAGGCCGCCCTCGCGGCTGATGCCCTGGCCGTAGAGGATGTCGAACTCGGCCTGCTTGAAGGGGGGCGCGACCTTGTTCTTGACGACCTTGACGCGGGTGCGGTTGCCGACCGCGTCGGTGCCGTCCTTGAGCGTCTCGATGCGGCGGATGTCCAGGCGCACCGAGGCGTAGAACTTCAGCGCGCGGCCACCGGTGGTGGTCTCGGGCGAGCCGAACATCACACCGATCTTCTCGCGGAGCTGGTTGATGAAGATCGCGGTGGTCTTGGACTGGTTGAGCGCGCCCGTGATCTTGCGGAGGGCCTGGCTCATCAGGCGGGCCTGGAGACCGACGTGCGAGTCGCCCATCTCACCCTCGATCTCCGCGCGCGGCACGAGCGCCGCGACGGAGTCGATGACGATCAGGTCGAGCGCGCCGGAGCGCACCAGCATGTCGACGATCTCCAGCGCCTGCTCGCCGGTGTCCGGCTGGGACAGGATGAGGTTGTCGGTGTCCACGCCGAGGGCCTTGGCGTACTCGGGGTCGAGCGCGTGCTCGGCGTCCACGAAGGCGACGGTGCCGCCGGCCTTCTGTGCGTTGGCCACGGCGTGCAGGGTGAGGGTGGTCTTACCGGAGGACTCCGGCCCGTACACCTCGATCACACGGCCGCGGGGCAGCCCGCCGACGCCGAGGGCGATGTCCAGAGCGGTCGACCCGGTGGGGATGACCTCGATGGGGTCGTTCGGCTTGTCGCCGAGGCGCATGACCGCACCCTTGCCGAATTGCCGTTCAATCTGTGCGAGCGCGGCGTCGAGAGCCTTCTCGCGGTCGGTGCCTGCCATGGGTTCCACCCGGTTTGCTTGAGTCGATCGCTTCACGCCATTGACGCTAACGCCTGCCACTGACAATGCGCTCCCACACCCGTTCCGGCTGTGGATAACCCATCAGAATGGATGTTCGATTTTCCTGTCAAGCGGCCCCCTCCCCTGCGCGCCGCGCGCAGCTGAGCGGCGCCGCCGGCCTGGGTTCGCCGGCCCCTGATCCGGCTGCGTCCGATGGGGCGAGCGGGCCGGATCGGGGCGGACGTACAGTCAGTCCTCCAGGCGGACCGGCATCAGGATCGAGAAGGTGCCCTCGTCGTCGGGCCGGCGGATCGCGATCGGCGCCGTCGGGGCCCCGAGCTCCAGCAACAGCCGGTCCCGGGCTCCGGCGGCCAGCGCGTTCAGCAGGAACTCACGGTTGACCGCGACGCGGTTCGGGTCGTCGTCGCTGTCCGCGCAGAGGGTCACCACGCCGCCGCCCTCCACCCTGAGCACGCTGAGGTCGGGCGCTCCCGCCTCGGCCGCACGGACAGGACCGGTCTCCAGGGCCTTCCGGAAGGCCGCCACCTCGACGAGGGCGCGGCGTCCGCCGGCCGCCGGCAGGAGACGACGGTAGTCGGGGAAGTCGTGGTCAAGGCACTGACCGGCCGCCTCCCTGTCCCCGGCCTCCAGGGTCACGCGGCCACCGTCGACGCAGAGCCGCACGGGTCCCTCGCCGTCCGACAGCGCCCGCATCGCGTCGACGAGCGGGGCGGGCACGATGACCTGCACTCGGCTCCCGTCGTGCCCGGCGACGCCGGCCCGCGCGACAGCCATGCGGTACCGGTCGGTGGCCACGACATGGAGGCTCTCCCCCTCGATGTCGAACAGGACACCGCCGAGCATGGGCAGCTCCGGGTCGGTGCTCACCGCGAAACGGACCGTGTCCAGCGCGGCTGCCAGCTCGGGCGCGGCGATGGACAGCCGGACGGCGGCGATGCGGAGCGAAGTCATGGCGTTCTCCCTGTGACCGAGTAGTGCTTGGAGCGCGGAGAACTCGCTGCGGGCATCGGACAGCCCTCGTTCGATGCGGCGCAGGTGTGCCTTGAGCAGCTTCCGGACCAGGTCGGTGTCCGCGCCGGACCAGCTGGCCAGCACCAGCCGGATGTCCGCCAGCGGCATCCCGGCCCGGCGCAAGCGGGCCAGCACCCGGGCCTCTTCGAGCTGCTCGGGTCCGTACCAGCGGTATCCGCTCACCGGATCCACCCAGGCCGGGACCAGCACACCGGCACGGTCGTAGAACCGCAGGGCACTCACGCCCAGGCCACTGTCGCGGGCCATCTCGCCGATGCTGCGCATGTCGTTCTCCACACCCGGCACTCTGGGCCCTGCACAAGGTCGAGGGTCAATACGGCTCCGGCTGCCCCATACGGATGACGCACCGGAGTGATCCCCACCGGTCAGCCACCTTCCACGGAGCACGGCGGGGCCGCCGGCCGCCCGGGTGGGGGCGGGCGGCGGCCCCGGTGGGCGCGCGGAGGGGATCAGTCGGGGAGGCGGTCCGTGATCCAGACGGCCAGTTCCTCGGTGATGGCCGTGTGCACGGTGGTCGTGGACGAACAGCGGAAGTCGTCCAGCTCGCTCTCCTCCGGGCTCATGGCGTCGATGCGCGCGTACAGGTCGTCCTGCTCCTCGACGTCGCGGACCGCGACCGCGCTGACCGCGGGGACGAAGCACACGTCCTCGTGCCGCAGGTCCGCCTTGCCGCCGAGCTTCTCCATCGCCTCGGCGAGGATCCCGTACGTGTGCAGGGTTCCGCCCGGCGCGCCGTCCATCTCCGGGAAGCCGCTGGTCGTAATGGTCTTCTCGGCCTTGGGGAACCTGCGGTTGAGGTAGGCGACCGTCACGTCGTCGCCCTGGGCCTGGGTGTAGAAGGTGGTGCCCGGGTAGATCCGGTCGATCCGCAGCGCGACCTCGCCGGGTCCCACGTCCGGCAGGCCGACCCCGTCGGCGCGGCCGTTGGCCACGCCGATCTTCATCGGGATCTGCGGCCAGCCGCCGACCCGCTCCAGGGCGGCCAGGAACTCCGTGCGCTCCGGGGCGACGCCGATCTTGCCGGTGTCCTTGTCGTAGTGCTGCCACAGCATCTGGCGCGCGGCCGGGCTGTTCATCTGCCTCGCGAAGTCGTTCGGGAACGGGATGAAGTGCGAGAACGCCTGCACCCCGACCGGGACGGAAGCACCGCGGTGCGGGCTGTCGTAGGAGAAGTACAGCCCGGTCCGGTGGTCCATCCGGAGCGTCTCCAGCCTGGCGAGCGCGTAGCGGGTGACGATGCCGCCCATGCTGAAGCCGCCGACGACCAGGCGGGTCTCGCCCACCTGCTCGGCGACGGCCCGCTGGATGGCCGCCTCGGCCGCCTGCGCGTTGTCGAGGATCGACGCGGTGCGCTCCTCGAAGCCGAGCAGGATCACGTCCCTGCCCCGCCGGCGCAGCTCGCTGATGAACGGGAAGCCGCTCTCCAGCCCCTGGTAGAGGACCTCCAGCTTGCTGCGGCCGAGGCTGAAGCCGTCGGCCATGATCACGGGCCGGGTGAGGTGGCGGTTGCCCTCGCCGAGGAAGACCCACGCGAAGCCGTTCGGAAGGATCCACTCCTCGTGCTCCGGTACGTCGATCGGAGCGGAGGGTTCGGCGGTCAGCGGACCGCCGAGGGTGAACGAACCGACGTTGGGCTCGGCCGTCTCGGACATGGTCGTACTCCTTGGGGGAGGGGTGGGGGGAGACGAGGTCATCATGGAGGGCGATTCGGCCGCTTCACTCCTCTGACCTGCAAGGTTCACCACATTTGATGGAGCACCCACGGAATGGGTTTAGTGCCCCTGGCATGTGCCCGTGGCCTGTTCTCATCGCTCGCCCGTTCCATCCCCCGGGCACTCAGCCGGTGATGGCGGCGCCGAACCAGCGCCGCAGCGGGACGGACAGGCCCTCCTGGTCCGCACCGACCCACACCACGTGGCCGTCCGGCCGCAGCAGCACGGCGGGCGCGTCCGGTTCCCCGCCGGCATCGACGACGTGGTCGACCCGGTCCGCCCAGCCCGCCACCGACAGCAGGCCGGTCCGGTCGAGCAGCAGGCCGCGACCGCCGCGCATCAGCTCGTAGAGGCGCCCCTGCTTCAGCTCCACGTCCCGCATGCGCCGCCCGAGCAGGTCGTGCCCCTCGCCCAGGTCGTAGCGGACCCCGACCGCGGTGATCTGCTCGGTCACGTACCGGTTGACCACCTCGAAGTCCATCAGCTGCGAGACGAACTCCCGCAGCGCCCGCGCGGCCGGATCCGCCCCGAGCAGCACCCCCTGCGCGAGGGTGCTGTGCAGTACGCGGGCGCCCTCCGCGTGCCGTTCGTCGTGGTAGCTGTCCAGCAGCCCCGCGGGCGCCCAGCCGTTGACCTCCGCGGCCAGCTTCCAGCCGAGGTTGAACGCGTCCTGGACACCGAGGTTGAGGCCCTGCCCGGCGGTCGGCGGGTGGATGTGCGCCGCGTCCCCGGCCAGCAGCACCCGGCCGACCCGGTAGCGCTCGGCCTGCCGGGTGGCGTCGCCGACCCGTGAGATCCAGCGCGGCGAGTGCGCGCCGAAGTCGGTGCCCGCGAACTCCCGGAGCCGCGCCGTGAACTCCGCGAAGGTCGGCGCGGTCGTACGGTCCTGCACCGGCCCCCCGTCGGGCACGATGACGCGGTACGCCCCGCCGCCCAGGGGAACGGCGCCGAACCGGACGTGGGTCTTGCGGATCTCCCCGATCACGGCGGCCAGCTCCGCCGGTTCCGCGGTCAGCTCCACGTCGCCCAGCAGCGTCTCGACCTTGGTCGGCTCGCCGGGGAAGCCGACGCCGAGCAGCTTGCGCACCGTGCTGCGGCCGCCGTCGCAGCCGACGAGGAAGCGCGAGCGCAGCCGCGTGCCGTCGGCCAGTTCGACGTCCACCCCGTCCTCGTCCTGCGCCAGCCCGGCCAGTTCGGCGCCGCGCCGGATCTCGGCCCCGAGTTCCACGGCCCGCTCGGTGAGCAGCCGCTCGGTGACCGTCTGCTCGATGGCGAGACCGTACGGGTGCGCCGTGTCCACCCCGTCGGGCCACGGCTTGATGATGGCCGAGAAGAAGCCGCCGGCCTGGAAGCGCTCGCCGTGTGCCAGGAACCGGTCGAGCAGGCCGCGCTGGTCCATCACCTCGACGCTGCGCACGTGCAGCCCGCGCGCCCGGGACAGACCGGACGGCTCCGTCAGCTTCTCCAGCACGACCGTCCGCACCCCGGCCAGCCGCAGTTCGGCGGCCAGCATCAACCCGGTCGGTCCACCACCCGCGATGATCACGTCGATCATTGCATTCCCCCTGTGTTCGTGCAGGTCATAGCTTCGATGGGTGATTCTGCGGCACCGACCGGGCCTTGCCGCAAGTCCGCCCGGAACGGGCCGGCCCCGCCGACGTCGATGTCGGCGGGGCCGGGGTGGTGCGGGGGTCAGGCGGGGACGACCGACGCCGTCGCTACGGCTTCGGCAGGACGCAGCCGGGGCGGTTCAGGTCGATCTGGTTGCCGGGGCCGATGCAGGGGACGAGGACGTACGTCTCCTGGGCGTAGTTGATGCCCTGGCGGACCGTCACGTTGCCGTTCTCGTCCACCTCGCACGGGTTGTTGTCCGTGCAGCGCTGTCCGTCCTCGTTG
The DNA here is from genome assembly GCF_055581065.1 of Streptomyces sp. NPDC031479. NCBI lineage: Bacteria > Bacillati > Actinomycetota > Actinomycetes > Kitasatosporales > Streptomycetaceae > Streptomyces > Streptomyces sp. NPDC031479. The sequence continues at coordinate 32,482 of NZ_JBVIKC010000061.1, read as the reverse complement.
CCCGTGTTGTTGACGGCGACGACCTTGCCGGTCGTCGTGTCGATCACCGGGGAGCCGGAGGTGCCGCCGATGGTGTTGCAGGACGAGGTGTAGCGGACCGAGTCCTTCCAGGTCCAGGCGCCCTCCTTGAGGCGGTACGCGAACCCGTCGACGCTGCAGCTGTAGGTGCGCTTCCAGTACCCGGACACCACCTTGATCGACGAACCCTGCGCCGGGTGGGCGTCGTTGAGGGTGAGCGCGCCGATGCCGTACTGGCTCTGGATCTGCGCGTACGTCTTGGTCAGCTGGTACAGCGAGACGTCCGTGTCCGTCATCGTCCCGTACGCGATCTTGCTGGCGCGCAGCGTCGCGACCTTGGAGCCGGAAGCGTTGAGCAGCGAGAACGAGCGGCTGGAGGCGCGGTTGACCAGGACCTCGCCGGCCGCCGGGAAGCCGGTCTCCAGGCAGTGCCCGTTGGAGAGGACGAGCGCGGGGTCGTTCGGCTGCGAGGCGGGGGTGCGGACGACCGAGCCGGAACAGTTGCTGAGCGCGACGGTGCCCGCGTACGTGACGGCCACGGCCTGCGGGTTCTTGGCCGTTGCCCGGTCCGTGTCGTGGGGGGCGGAGGCCACGGCCGGCGCCGCCGCCGCTCCGGTGAGGAGCAGGGAGAGCAGGAGGCCGGTGAGAGGCTTGTTCATGTGGGGGTTCCCCTCTGGTGACGAATGCGACCGAAGATCCTTCGGTTGTCATGCGCATTCTCAGTTGACCTGAGTCAACTCACAAGAGGGCCTTGACAGTTGAAGAACGGGCGAGCGGCCGGGCCCTGAACGCTTCTCCCCCCAACCCCTCCCAACGGCCCCCGAGCCGGACACCGGACCCCATACCGGGGCGCAAGGGCCACCGTCACGACCTGGCCGAATATGGCCTGTTCATGGCCGGTACTCTGCGATGCCCCCGACGACGGGGGCACCCAGATTCCGCTCAGGAGGACCCATGGCCATCAAGAAGGCCACGATCCAGCAGCAGGTGGCAGACGCCCTCACCCAGGCGAACCCCACCGACCGGCCCATCGTCACCATCCAGGCCATCGCGGGCCCCAGCGTGTGGCTGATGAGCATGCTCGGCCTCATCGGCCAGGCGTTCCTGACCTACTACTTCGTCACGGTGACCGAGCAGGCGGTCGTCCTCCACAAGGCGAGCCGGATGAGCAACCGCCCCCAGGAGATCGTCTTCGCGATACCGCCCGCCCAGGCCGTCGGCACCGTCACCGACGTCAACCGCAACGCCATCTGGAGCTCGTTCCGCATCATGCTCCCCGGCCACGTGAAGCCGACGCGGATGAACGTGCACCGCACCTGGCGGGGCGAGATGGACCAGCTGGTCGGCCTGCTGAACGGGCAGCCCCAGCCCACCGCCTGACGGTGACCCCGAGCCGGCGGGCGGAGGGGACCACGTCCCCAGCCCCCTCCGCCCCCGGCGCGCACCCCGCCTCACCACCAGTACACGGGATACCGGACGGCCCCCGGCCGCGCCCGCGACGCCGCCATCCCCGCCAGCACCAGCACGACCGCCGCACCGCTCAGCAGCGGCAGGAACCACACCGGGTCCGGCGCCTGCAGCACCACCACCACGGTGGTCGCCGCCGCCGGCGAGTGCGGGGTCCGGGCCAGCGTCATGACCCCCACCGCCACCCCCGCCCCGAGCGCCGCCACCCACGGCGCGCCGCCGAGCAGCGCCAGCGCCAGGTAGCCGACCACCGCGCACAGGAGGTGGCCCGCGACGACACTGCGCGGCTGCGCCAGGGGCAGCACGGGCACCCCGTAGACGATGGCCGCGCTCGCCGCGATCGGCGGGATCAGTACGGGCTCGCGCAGCAGCGCGCCGATGCCGACGAGCGCCAGCAGCGCCGCGGCCGCCACCCCGCCACTGACCAGGGCGGTCGCCCGGGCGGGCGCGACCGGCGCGGGCGCCCGCCCGGCGAGCGTGCGCAGGGCGGCCGGCCGGCCCGTCGCGGTCTGTTCGGTAGTCGTGTCCACGCTCATGAACGCCAGGTGTACCGGGCCGCCACATTCCGGCCCTATACGACGACCCCCACATCGACTGACAACCAACGGTTGACAGGTCGCAGACTGTCAACCTAGGGTTGCACTCATGACGAACCCTTCCGTGGAACCCGTGGAACCCGTCCGCATGACCAATCCGGTCCGCCTCGACGACCTGATCGAGGCCATCAAGAAGGTCCACTCCGACACCCTGGAGCAGCTCAGCGGCGCCGTGGTCGCCGCCGAGGCCCTCGGTGACGTGGCGGACCACCTCATCGGCCACTTCGTCGACCAGGCCCGCCGCTCCGGCGCCTCCTGGACGGACATCGGCCGCAGCATGGGCGTCACCCGCCAGGCGGCGCAGAAGCGCTTCGTCCCCAAGGCCGACAAGGAGGGCGACCCCGGCCTCGACCCGAACCAGGGCTTCGGGCGCTTCACCCCCCGCGCCCGCAACGTCGTCGTGAGCGCACAGAACGAGGCCCGCGCGGCCGGCCACACCGAGATCCGCCCCGAGCACCTGGTCCTGGGCCTGCTCGCCGAGCCCGAGGGTCTGTGGATCACGGCCCTCACCGCCCGGCAGCTCTCCACCGCCGACCTCCGCACCGCCGTCACGGCCGCCCTGCCGGAACCCTCGGGCGCCCCCGTCCCCGACCTCGTCCCCTTCGACGCGGGCGCCAAGAAGGCCCTGGAGCTCACCTTCCGCGAGGCCCTGCGCCTGGGCCACGGCTACGTCGGCACCGAGCACATCCTGCTCGCCCTCCTCGAACTGGAGGACGGCGACGGCGTGCTGAGCGGCCTCGGACTCGACAAGGCCGAGACCGAGGCCCGTATCACCGCACTCCTGGCCTCCGTGCTCGACGGGTCCGCGCAGCCGCCGTCGCAGGAGCCGCGTCCGTGACCTCGTAGCGCTTGACGTACGCGCCGAGGAAGGACTGCAGCGTCGCCACGGCCGGGATCGCGATCAGCGCCCCGACCGCGCCCAGCAGGGCGGTGCCCGCGATCACCGACCCGAAGGCCACCGCGGGATGGATGTCCACCGTCCGCGCGGTCAGCTTCGGCTGGAGCATGTAGTTCTCGAACTGCTGGTAGACGACCACGAAGCCGAGCACGTACAGCGCGTACCACGGGTTGACCGTGAAGGCGATCAGCATCGGCAGCGCGCCCGCCAGATAGGTGCCGATGGTGGGGATGAACTGGGAGACCAGCCCCACCCACACCGCCAGGGCGGGCGCGTACGGCAGGTCGAGGAACTCGAAGACGACGTAGTGGGCGATGCCGGAGATCAGCGCCATCAGGCCGCGGGAATACAGGTAGCCGCCCGTCTTGGCGACGGCGATCTCCCAGGCCCGGAGCGCCTCGGCCTGCTTCGCGGGCGGCAGCACGGAGCACAGCGCGCGCCGCAGCCGGGGCCCGTCGGCGGCGAAGTAGAAGGAGAACAGGCCGACCGTCAGCAGCCTGAAGAGCCCGCCGAGCACGGTGGTGGACACGTCGAGCACACCGGTCGCGCTGTTCTGCACGTACTTCTGGAGCCAGTCGGAGTGCAGCAGGCTGTCCTGGATCTCCAGGCGGGACAGCTCGGTGTGGAAGGTGGCGTTGATCGAGTTGATCACCGAGTCGAGGTAGCGCGGGAAGCCCTCCACCATGTCGACGATCTGTCCGGCGAGCATCGAGCCGAGCAGCGCGAGGAAGCCCGCCGTCGCGACGAACACCCCGAGGAACACCAGGAAGGTGGCGAGCCCGCGGCGCATGCCGCGGGCCGCCATCCTGGCCACGGCGGGTTCGATCGCGAGCGCCAGGAAGAACGCGATCAGGATGTTGACCAGCAGCCCGATCAGCTGGTGGAAGGCCCAGCTGCCGAGCTGGAAACAGGCGACCAGCGCCAGTACGAGGACCACCGCGCGCGGCAGCCAGCGCGGCATCCGCGCCTCCGCCCGGCCGGGAGCGGTCCCGGCGGACGCGTCCCCGCCGTCCGCGGTCTCCGGTGCGTTCCCGTCGTCCGGTGCGTCCCCGTCGTCGGGTGCGTCGCCATCGTCCGGTGCGTCCCCGTCGTCGGGGGCCTCCGCGGTCGGGTCGGTCGTCGTCGTCTCATCACTGACTGCCACGCCGACCAGTCTGTCCCACCCGCTTCCCGGACCGCGAAACGGTGTTCGCCTCAGCGCAGCGAGGCCGGCACGTCCATCGCCGCGCACACCGCACGCCACACGTCCTTGGTCTCCCAGCCCGCGTCCAGTGCCTGGTGCACGGTACGTCCGCCGAGTTCCGCCATCACGTGGTCCCGGGCGAAGGACTCCGCGTAGGCCGCACCGAAGTGCTCCGCCATCCGCTCCCAGAAAATCGTCAACCGCATGCCCCCAGTATCCCGCCCGGGAGAGTGCACCCGTCCCGTTGGCCCCCTGCGCCCCCGCCCGGCGCCCTACGGTGTCACGCATGCCTGGAGACGAATCTCCCCCGCCGGCCCCGCTGGCCCGCGCGGAACAGTTCATCTGGCTCACGGCCCGGGTGCTGGAGCAGCGGCGGTTCGCCTTCCACTTCCTCGGCGGGGACGCCGACGCGGTGGACGCCGCCCTCGGCGCGTACCTGGGCGACGACGGCGGCTACGGACACGCGCTCGACCCGGATCTGCGCGGCCCGCTGAGCCAGCCCCTGCACACCGCGCACGCCCTGCGGGTCCTCGACAGCCTCGGCCGCTGCGCCGGCCAGCGCATCGAGCGGCTCTGCCGCCACCTGACCGGGCTCTCCACCCCCGAGGGCGCGCTCCCCCTGGTCCGCCCGGCCCCGCACGACCATCCCCTGGCGCCCTACCACCCGGTGCGCGACGACCCGCCGGGCGAGCTGCTGACCACGGGCCCCGTCGTCGGGGTGCTGCACCGCAACCGGATCTGGCACGCCTGGCTGTTCCGGGCCACGGACTTCTGCTGGGAGCGGATCGAGACGCTGCGCCACTCGCACCCCTACGAGGTCCAGAGCGCGGTGGCCTTCCTCGACGGCGCCCCCGACCGGGCCCGCGCGGCGGCGGCCGCGGACCGGCTGGGGCGGCTGGTGCGCGAGCGGCACCTCGTGGTGCTCGACCCGGATCGGCACGAGGAGTACGCCCCCTCCCCCGGCTACGCGCCGGGCGAGCTGCTCTTCCCGTACGACTACGCGCGGCGCCCGGAGTCGCTGGCCCGGAGCTGGTTCACCGACGAGGAGATGCGCCGCTCGCTGGACTTCCTCGCGGCGGAGCAGCAGCCGGACGGGGGCTGGCCGGTGCGCCGCCGCGCCTGGGCGCCCGGCAGCTCGCTGGAGCGGCGGCCGATCGCCACCCTGGAGGCCCTGCTGACGCTCAGGGCGTACGGGCATCCGGTCGGCGCGGTCAGCCCCCCAGCGCCCGGACGCCCGCGGTGACCACCACCGCCGCCCCGACCACCACCAGGAACGGGGCGCGCAGCAGCAGGGCCAGCGCGGCGGCCGCCAGCCCGGCGGCGCGGGCGTCGAGCACCAGCTCGTGGCCGGTGCTGAAGGTCTGCTGGGCGGTGAGCGCGGCGAGCAGCGCGACCGGCAGCAGGGCGGACAGCTTGCGCACCAGGGGACGCTCCAGGGCCCCGGCGGGCACGAGGAGTCCGGCGAGCTTGACGGCGTAGCAGCCGACGACGGTCACCGCGATGGCGATCCAGACGTTCACGAGCGGCGTCCCTTCATCCACAGCACGGCCGGCGCGGCCAGCGCGGCGATCAGCACCGGCACCCCGGAGGGCAGGACGGGCAGGAAGCCCAGTCCGAGGACCAGGGCCAGGCCCGCGACGGCCCGCTCGGTGGAGGTCTTCAGCATCGGCGCGAGCAGCGCGAGGAACACGGCGGGCCCGGCGGCGTCCAGCCCCCAGGCGGAGGTGTCCCCGATGGCCTCGGCGCCGAGCGCGCCCAGCAGGGTGGTGAGGTTCCACAGCAGGTAGAGGCTGAGCCCGGTGACGGTGAAGCCGAGCCGGGCGGCCTTGCGGTCGGACTGCGCCAGCGCCACGGCGGTGGTCTCGTCGATCACCCAGTGCGCGGCGAAGGGGCGCACGGCCCGGGGCAGCGCGAGCAGCTGGGACAGCCGCAGCCCGTAGAAGGCGTTGCGGGTGCCCAGGAAGAAGGCCCCGGCGGCCGCGGTGAAGGGGTTGCCACCCGCCGCGAGCGCGCCGACCAGGGCGAACTGCGACGCTCCGGTGAAGACGAGCAGGCTCAGCACGCAGGCCTGCAGCACGCTGATCCCGGCCCCGGCGGCGGTCACGCCGAAGGCGAATCCCGACAGGCCGACGGCCACTCCCACCCCGAGGGCGTCGCGGACGACGGCGGCCCGCGGCCGCCCGGGGGTCGGTCCCCCGTCGTGCACGGGGGCCTCTCGTATCACCATCTGATTCTCTCCCACGCCCCGAACGTACGCGGGGCGCGGCGGACGGTCTTGTACGTTCTTGCACCCGCCCGGCGTCCCCGTCGCCGCAGGCCGGGGCCCCGGCCGGGCACGGGCGAGGGCGGCGCCGGGACCACAGCAGGACCTAGCCCGCGGCCCGCTCCCGTCGGTACGCGCCCGGGGGCACCCCGACGATCCGGGTGAAGTGCCGGTTCAGGTGCGGCTGGTCCGTGAAGCCGACGGTGACGGCCGCCTCGGCGGGCGCGGTGCCCGCGTCGAGCAGCAGGCGCGCCCTGCGGACCCGGGCGTCGGTCAGCCAGGTGTGGGGCGGCATCCCGTACCGGTCCCGGAAGGCGCGCAGCAGGGCGAAGGGGCTGGTGCCCAGTTCCTCCGCGAGGCGCTCCAGCGAGGGCGGCTCGGCCATCCGCTCCTCCAGCACGCTCCGGGCCCGCTCCGCGTCGGCCGCGCCCGCGCGCCGCGGCGGCCGGGCGGGCAGCGGGCCCGCGTGCCGGGTGAGCATCCGCGCCACGACGCCCCGCAGCAGGGTGTCGGCGGCGAGCGCGTTGCCGGCCTCGGCGGCCCGGTGCACGTCGGTGATGGCCCGCGAGGCCTCCGGGTCGGGGACCATGTCGGCGGTGAAGCCGGGGGTGCCGCGGAGGCCGCCGATCTCGGAGGCGACCTCGGCGATCAGGTCCCGGGAGGGGTAGAGGGTGGCGTACGCCCAGCCCTCGGGCGCCCCGGCGCGCGCGGTGTGCGCCACCTCCGGGTTGATCAGCACCACGCTGCCCGGCCCCGCCCGGACCGTGCCGGAGGGCAGGCCGATCTCCTCGACGCCGCCGGTGACGGCCGCGATGACGTAGCCGTCGTGCGCGTGGCGCGGGAAGGTGTGGCGGACGTAGTGGGCGCGCAGCAGGTCCAGCCCCGGCAGCTGCGGGTACTGCCAGTGGCGGGCCCACTCCCGGCGCCCGTCGTGCGTTCCGTCCGTCCCCATGACCCCATTCTGCGCGCCGCCCCCGGGGGTGTCCGCGCAGGTCCGGTGCGTTGTCAGTGCCGGGGTGCACGATGGGGGCATGGCAGGCGCTGCGCTCGACTCGTTCTCCCCCGCGACCCGTTCCTGGTTCACGGGGGCCTTCCGTACGCCCACCGCCGCACAGGAGGGCGCCTGGCGGGCGATCGGGGAGGGCTCGGACGTGCTCGTCGTGGCTCCGACCGGTTCCGGCAAGACCCTCGCCGCCTTCCTCGCCGCCCTCGACCGGCTCGCCGCGGACCCGCCGCCCGCCGAACCGAAGAAGCGCTGCCGCGTGCTGTACGTGTCCCCGCTCAAGGCCCTCGCCGTGGACGTGGAGCGCAACCTGCGCAGCCCCCTGACCGGGATCCGGCAGGAGTCGGCGCGCCTGGGCCTGCCCGAGCCGGACATCCGGGTGGGCATCCGCTCCGGGGACACCCCGCCCGCCGAGCGCCGCGCGCTGGCCGTCAGACCGCCGGACATCCTGATCACCACCCCGGAGTCGCTGTTCCTGATGCTGACCTCGGCGGCCAGGGAGGCGCTGGCGGGGGTCGAGACGGTGATCCTGGACGAGGTGCACGCCGTCGCGGGGACCAAGCGCGGGGCGCACCTGGCCCTGTCTCTGGAGCGGCTGGACGAGCTGCTGCCGCGCCCGGCCCGCCGGATCGGGCTGTCGGCGACGGTCCGGCCGGTGGAGGAGGTCGCCCGGTACCTCGCCCCGCGCGGCCGGGTGGAGATCGTGCAGCCGCCCTCGGACAAGGAGTTCGACCTGTCGGTGGTCGTACCCGTGGAGGACATGGGCGAGTTGGGGGGCTCCCCCGCCACCGAGGGCCGCGAGGGCGGTGACAAGCCGTCGATCTGGCCGCATGTGGAGGAGCGGATCGCGGACCTGGTGCAGGCCCACCGTTCGACGATCGTGTTCGCCAACTCCCGACGTCTCGCGGAGCGGCTCTGCAACCGGCTCAACGAGATCGCCTACGAGCGGGCCGTGGGCGAGCCCCTGCCCGAGGGGGCGCCGCCCGCCGAGATCATGGCCCAGTCCGGCGCGGCCCACGGGGCGCCTCCCCTGCTGGCCCGCGCGCACCACGGCTCGGTGTCCAAGGAGCAGCGGGCCCTGGTCGAGGAGGACCTGAAGGCGGGCCGGCTGCCCGCCGTGGTCGCCACGTCCAGCCTGGAACTCGGCATCGACATGGGCGCGGTGGACCTGGTGGTCCAGGTGGAGTCGCCGCCCTCGGTGGCCTCCGGGCTCCAGCGCGTGGGCCGTGCCGGACACCAGGTGGGCGCCGTCTCCACGGGGGTGGTCTTCCCCAAGTACCGCGGGGACCTGGTCCAGGCGGCCGTGGTCACCGAGCGGATGCGCACCGGGGCGATCGAGTCCCTGCGCATCCCCTCCAACCCGCTGGACGTCCTCGCCCAGCAGCTGGTCGCGATGACGGCGATGGACACCTGGCAGCTGGACGACCTCCTCGCCCTGGTACGGCGGGCGGCGCCCTTCGCGGCGCTGCCGGAATCGGCGTTCACGGCGGTGCTGGACATGCTGGCGGGCCGCTACCCCTCCGACGCCTTCGCGGAGCTCAGACCCAGGGTGGTCTGGGACCGGGTGGCGGGGACGGTCACCGGCCGGCCCGGCGCCCAGCGGCTCGCGGTCACCTCCGGGGGGACCATCCCGGACCGCGGACTCTTCGGGGTCTTCCTCGCCGGATCGGACCCCAAGAAGGGCGGCGGCCGGGTCGGCGAGCTGGACGAGGAGATGGTCTACGAGTCCCGCGTGGGCGACGTGTTCACCCTGGGCACGACCTCCTGGCGGATCGAGGACATCACCCGCGACCGGGTCCTGGTCACCCCGGCCCCCGGGGTACCGGGCCGGCTGCCGTTCTGGAAGGGCGACCAGCTGGGCCGCCCCCTCGAACTGGGCCGTGCGGTCGGCGCGTTCCTGCGCGAGCTGGGCGGGCTCACCGAGGAGGACGCCCGGCTGCGGCTGCTGGCGGCCGGCCTGGACGCCCGCGCGGCGCAGAACGTCATCGCCTACCTCGCCGAGCAGCGCGAGGCCTGCGGCCACGTGCCGGACGACCGGACCATCGTGGTCGAGCGGTTCCGCGACGAACTGGGCGACTGGCGGGTGGTGGTCCACTCCCCCTTCGGCGCCCAGGTGCACGCCCCCTGGGCGCTGGCGCTCGGTGCCCGCCTCGCCGAGAAGTACGGCATGGACGCCCAGGTCATGCACGCCGACGACGGGATCGTCCTGCGCCTGCCGGACGCCGACCTGCTCTCCGTGGACCTCCTCGACCACGACCCCTCGCGCCCCGCGGACTTCGCGTTCGACGACGAACAGGCGCCGCTCGGTGCGGCCGACGTCGCCTTCGAGCGGGGCGAGGTCAGCGGGATCGTCACCGACCAGGTCGGCGGGTCGGCCCTGTTCGCCTCCCGGTTCCGCGAGTGTGCGGCCCGCGCGCTGCTGCTGCCGCGCCGCAGCCCGGGCAAGCGCACCCCGTTGTGGCAACAGCGCCAACGGGCCTCGCAACTGCTGCAGGTGGCCTCGGAGTTCGGCTCGTTCCCGATCGTGCTGGAAGCCGTACGGGAGTGCCTCCAGGACGTCTTCGACGTGCCGGGGCTGACGGAGCTGATGGGGGACATCGAGGCGCGGCGCGTGCGCATGGTCGAGGTGACCACCCCGGAGCCCTCCCCCTTCGCCCGCTCCCTCCTGTTCGGGTACGTCGCCCAGTTCCTCTACGAGGGGGACTCGCCGCTCGCCGAGCGGCGCGCGGCAGCGCTCTCGCTGGACTCCCGGCTGCTGGCCGAGCTCCTGGGCCAGGCCGAGCTGCGCGAACTGCTCGACGCCGGGGTACTGGAGGAGCTGGAGCGGGAGCTCCAGTGGCTGACCGGCGACCGCCGGGCCAAGGACGCCGAGTCGGTGGCCGACCTGCTGCGCCTGCTGGGCCCGTTGACCGACGCCGAACTGGCGGAGCGGGGCGCCGAGCCCGGCTGGGCCCCCGGGCTGGCGGCGGCCCGCCGGGCGATCCGGGTCCGGATCGGCGGCGCGGACCACTGGGCGGCGATCGAGGACGCCGGCCGGCTGCGGGACGCGCTGGGCACGGCCCTGCCGGTGGGGGTCCCGGAGGCGTTCACCGAGCCGGTCAAGGACCCCCTCGGCGATCTGCTGGCCCGCTACGCGCGCACCCACGGCCCGTTCACCACCGCCACCGCCGCCGCCCGGTTCGGTCTGGGCGCGGCGGTGACGGAGGGCGCCCTGCACCGGCTCGCGGCGCCGGGCCGGCTGGTGCAGGGCGAGTTCCATCCGGCGGGCATCGGCCAGGAGTGGTGCGACGCCACGGTGCTGCGCAGGCTGCGGCGCCGCTCGCTGGCCGCGCTCCGCCAGGAACTGGAGCCCGTCCCGCCGGCCTCGCTGGCCACCTTCCTGCCCCAGTGGCAGCACCTGGGCGGTGGGCTGCGCGGCATCGACGGCCTGGCCCGCGCCATCGAGCAGCTCCAGGGCGCGCCGGTCCCGGCCTCGGCCCTGGAGCGGCTGATCCTGCCCTCGCGGGTCGCCGGGTACTCCCCGGCGCTGCTGGACGAGCTGACCACGACGGGCGAGGTGGTGTGGGCGGGAGCCGGCGCCCTGCCGGGCAAGGACGGCTGGATCTCCCTCTACCTGGCGGACGCGGCGCCCCTGCTGCTGCCCCCGGCGCACCCTCTGGAGCCGTCCCCGCTGCACCAGGGGGTGCTGGAGGCCCTGTCCTCCGGGCGGGCCCTGTTCTTCCGGCAGCTGGTGCAAGAGGTCCGCGCCGGCCTCCCGGACGCCTCCGACCTGGAGCTGTCCTCGGCCCTGTGGGACCTGGCCTGGTCGGGCCGTGTGACGAACGACACCCTGGCCCCGCTGCGCTCCCTGCTCGGCTCGGGCCGCACGGCGGGGGCCACCGCGCACCGGGCCCGCCGTACGGTGCCGCGCGGCCGGTACGGGACCCTGAGCGCCACCGTCTCCCGTACGGGCCCGCCCACGGTCTCGGGCCGCTGGTCACTGCTGCCCCCGCCCGCGCCCGACCCGACGCACCGGGCGCACGCGCTGGCCCGGACCCTGCTGGACCGGCATGGCGTGGTCACCCGCGGGGCGGTGGCGGCGGAGGGGGTCGAGGGCGGGTTCAGCGCGGTGTACCGGATCCTGTCCGCCTTCGAGGACAGCGGTCAGGCCCGGCGGGGGTACGTGGTGGAGGGTCTGGGCGCGGCCCAGTTCGCGATGGACGGCGCGGTGGACCGCCTGCGGGCCGCCGAGCGGACCCCGCCGCCGCTGGCGGCTGTGGTGCTGGCCGCGGCCGATCCGGCGAACGCCTACGGGGCGGCCCTTGGCTGGCCGGAGCCCCCGGCGGGCGCCACCCACAAGCCGGGCCGCAAGGCGGGCTCCCTGGTGGTCCTGGTCGACGGCGAGCTCACCCTCTACCTGGAGCGCGGCGGCAAGACCCTGCTGGCCTGGCCGGAGGCCGAGGATCCGCGCCTCGCTGCGGCGATGTCCGCCCTGGTGGCGGCCTCCCGCGCGGGCACCCTCCCGGACCTGACGGTGGAGCGGGTCAACGCCGCCCCGGCCCTGACCTCCCCGCTCGGCAGGTCCCTCGAAGCGGCCGGCTTCCACGCCACCCCGAGGGGACTGAGGCTGCGCAACTGAGTGCTCCGGGCGGTCTCAAGCCGGCCACGTATGTCTTGGGCATGTCACGAAACGGCCGCCAGACACCCCCGAGCCCACCGAAGTACTTATTCATGCTTTATCAAGGTGATCACACACGTCGCGTTCGACGCTGTGCGAACAGAGACACCGACATGGGGGACAAGAAAAGTGAGCACCTTCAGCATGCGTAGAAGCACCCTCGGAGCGCTCGGCCTGGCCGTCGCCGGCACCCTCGTCCTCACGGGCTGCAAGGACGGCAACGAAGAGCTGGCGCCGACGCAGCCGAGCTCCCCGGCCGGCGCCTCCCAGGCCGCCCCGAGCACCGGCGCCTCCGACGGCTACGCCTCCGGCGCCCCGTCCGCGAGCGCCCCGGCCCCCGGCGCCCCGGCCGCGGGTGCGAAGGGAGCGGCCAAGCCCGGCCAGCAGTACAAGATCGGCGAGGCCGCCGAGTTCCCGTTCACGTCCGGCAAGACCAGCGGCCAGATCGCCCTCACGGTCACCAACATCGAGCAGGGTCAGCTCGCCGACCTGGACGCCATGAAGCTCGGCGACAAGGTCAAGGGCAAGGTGCCCTACTACATCCACTACACGGTGAAGAACACGGGCACCACCGACCTGTCCTTCACCTCGGTCAGCCACATCAAGGGTCTGCTCGGCGACGGCAGCGAGGCCCAAGACCTCTACGTCATCGGCAAGTTCGCCAAGTGTGAGGACTCGTCGATGCCGAAGGGATTCACCAACGGCCAGACCCAGACCGCCTGCGTGGTCGCCCTGGCCCCCTCGGCCGACACGAAGGTCTCCGGCGCCAAGTACTGGGGTGACCCGTTCGCCCTCAAGGACGGCCTGACCTGGAAGTAGCGGACGGCCCCACCACGGCACCGCACCCCGACGAGCCCCCGCACCGGCACCCCGGCGCGGGGGCTCGCCCCGTACCGGCCCGCCGCCCCGCCGGGCGCCGCCGCCGGGCCCCGGCCGGACGGCGCGACAATGGCCGCATGCCCGAAGGAGACAGCGTCCACCGCGTCGCGGCCCGCCTGCACGCCGCGCTCGCGGGCGAGCCCCTCACCCGCGCCGACCTGCGCGTCCCACGCTTCGCCACCGCCGACCTCACCGGGCACACGGTCCTCGACGTCACCCCGCGCGGCAAGCACCTCCTGACCCGCCTCGACAGCGGCCTCACCCTCCACAGCCACCTGCGCATGGACGGCGCCTGGTACGTCTTCGCCCCGGACCAGAAGTGGCGCGGCGGCCCCGCCCACGAGATCCGGGCGGTCCTGGCCAACGCCGGGGCCACCGCCGTCGGCTACCGCCTGCCCGTCCTCGAACTGCTCCGCACCGCCGACGAGGACCGCGTGGTGGGCCACCTCGGCCCCGATCTGCTCGGCCCCGACTGGGATCCGGCCAGGGCGGCGGCCAACCTGCTCGCCGCCCCCGCGCGGCCCCTGGGCGAGGCCCTGCTCGACCAGCGCAACCTGGCGGGCATCGGCAACATCTACAAGGCCGAGCTCTGCTTCCTCGCCCAGGTCACCCCCTGGACCCCGGTCGGGGACCTCCCGGACCCGGCGGCCACCCTCCCCCGCCTGGCCGCCGCCGCACAGCGCCTGCTGGCCGCGAACACCGGCGACCCCGGACGGCCCCGGCGCCGCAACACCACCGGCAGCCGCCGCCCCGGCCGGGAGCTGTTCGTCTACGGCCGCGCCCACCGTCCCTGCCTGCGCTGCGGCACCCCGGTGCGCGAGGCCGTCCAGGACGGCCGCCCCGCGTACTGGTGTCCCGGCTGCCAGGCCGGTCCGGCCCCCGCCCCGGAGCGGACCCCGACGCACTAGTTGACGGGTCGTCAGATGCGCTCGTACGGTCCCTGCATGCCCACACCCACCCCGTACGACACCCCGTACGACCTCACCGGCCGCACCGCGCTCGTCACCGGAGCCGCGAGCGGGATAGGCCGCGCCACCGCCCTCCTCCTCGCCCGGGCCGGCGCCGTCGTGCACTGCGCGGACCGCGACGAGCCGGGCCTCGCGGAGACCGCCGCCCTGATCACCAAGGGCGGCGGCGCCGCAACCGCCCACCCCCTCGACGTCACCGACCGCGCCGCGCTACGGGCCGCCGTCGCCGCGGCCGGTCCCCTGGACATCACCGCCGCCGTCGCGGGCGTGATGCACACCAGCAGCGTCCTGGAGACCACCGACGAGGACCTCGACCGGATCCTGGACATCAACTTCAAAGGGGTGCTGCGCACCTGCCAGGAGGCCGTCAGCGCCATGATCGCCGCCGGCCGCCCCGGCTCGGTGGTCACCATGGCCTCCGGCGCCGTGGACGCCGCCCAGCCGGGGCTGCTCTGCTACAGCGCCGCCAAGGCCGCCGTGGTCCAGCTCACGAAGACCCTCGCGACCGAGGCCGGCCCGCACGGCATCCGCGTCAACGCCGTCGCCCCGGGCTGGATCCGCACTCCCATGACCGGCCGGCACGGCTCCGAGGTCCAGCAGCGGACGGAGGAGGCCATGGTCCGGATGTCCCCGCTGCGCCGGGTCGGGGAGCCCGAGGACATCGCCCAGGCGGTGCTCTACCTGGCCTGCGACGCCTCGTCCTTCATGACGGGCCAGATCCTTCGTCCGAACGGCGGAGTATCGATGCCCTGGTGAGCCCCTTCCCCACCCCGGCGGCCGGTGCCCCGGCAGCCCCTGCGGCCGCCCGGGCCCTGCGTACGGGGATCTGCCCCGTGCAGTGCACGGGCAGCAGCCCCAGCCCCCATCCGCCCACCGCGACGGCGCCCTCCACGGGCCCGGCGCCCTCCGGCACCAGCGCGAGCCGCAGCACGGCCCACCACCACAGGACGCCCACCGCCAGGGCGAAGGGTATGAGCAACCGCCGCACGGCCACCTCCACGGGGTACCCCCGGACGGAGTCTGGGGGAGGGCCGGATCCCGGACGCGCCCATCCTCCCGCAGGACCGAGGCCCCCGCACCCAGAACGCCCGCCGCGTCGCCCCACCGGCCCCGGACGGCAAAGAGCCCCGGCCGGTGCTCACGCACCCTCCGGGGCTCCCGCCACGCTCACATGCTTGACTCGCGCTCAAGCGGCGACGACGTTCACCGCTTCCACGGGTGCCTTGATGGTCACCCGCTCCGGTCCGCCCGTGACCGAGGCCACGGAAACCGAATTGAGCATCGGGCGCACCGGTGCCGGCACCGGTTCGCTTGCGGCGGCCGACTGCGCAAGCTCCGCCAGCGACAGCTCGTCACTGACTTCGCGCATCAGCTCGGACATCCGTACGTCCAACGCGTCGCAGATCGCGGAGAGCAGCTCGGAGGATGCCTCCTTCTGCCCCCGCTCCACCTCGGAGAGATAGCCGAGCGAAACTCGGGCGGACGAGGAGACTTCGCGCAGAGTACGGCCCTGGCGCTGGCGCTGCCGACGCAGCACGTCACCCAGCAGGCGACGGAGCAGAATCATCGGTGGCTCCCTCCTCTGACCGTGTAGCCGTAACCTTCACGCCCCACCGTACCGCCTCGCGCCGCGGCCGTGCGGGGAGCGATGTCGTGTTCACTCAGGGCTGCAAACATCAAATCCCCCCGTTCCGTTCCGTATCCTGCCCCCGCAGATTCTCGCGGAGTTCGCTTGAGAGGAGTTCGAGCACTGTCCGTGCACTCTCCCTACGAATTTCCGCGCGGGAGCCGTTCAACCGCAGCCGGGCCGACTTCCTGCCCGCCGGACCCGCCACGGCGATGAAAACCGTGCCCACGGGCTGCCCGTCCTGAGGGTCCGGACCGGCCACTCCGGTGGTCGCGATCCCCCACGAGGCGCCCGTCAGGCGCCGCACTCCGGCCGCCATCTCGACCGCGACCTGCGCGTTCACCGCGCCTTCGGCCGCGAGCAGCGCCGCGTCCACCCCGAGGACGCGGTGCTTGAGTTCAGTGGCGTACGCCGTGACCGAGCCGAGGAAGGAGCGCGAGGCCCCCGGCACCGCCGTGATCTCAGCGGCGACCATGCCGCCGGTCAGCGACTCCGCCACCGCGAGCGTCTGGTCACGCTCCGCGAGCATGCGCAGCACGTCGCCGGCCACGCCGGCCGTGCCCGCCGCGTCCTCCGCCGCTCCGGAGGTCTCCGGCGCGTCCCCCGCCCCGTACGTCACTTCGCGGCCCGCTCCTCCGCCAGCCCGGCCCGGCGCAGCACCACGGCCTGCCGGACGTAGTCCAGACCGGTGACCACGGTCAGCACGACGGCGATCCCCATCACCCAGAACCGCATGGTCGCCAGCGGCCCGGTCAGGGCGAGCACGTACATGCCCACGGCGGTGCCCTGGGCCAGGGTCTTGAGCTTGCCGCCCCGGCTGGCCGGAATCACTCCGTACCGGATCACCCAGAAGCGCATCAGCGTGATCCCGAGCTCACGCCCGAGGATAACCCCCGTCACCCACCAGGGCAGGTCGCCGAGCCAGGACAGACACACCAGAGCCGACCCCATGATCGCCTTGTCGGCGATGGGGTCGGCGATCTTCCCGAAGTCCGTGACCAGGTTGTACGTCCGGGCCAGATGCCCGTCGAAGATGTCCGTGATCATGGCGACGGCGAAGGCCGCCCAGGCCAGCGCCCGCCAGACGGGGTCGTAGCCCCCGTCGGCGAGCAGCAGCAGGACGAATCCCGGCACGAGCACGAGCCGGATCATCGTCAGGATGTTGGCGATGTTCCAGAGGCTGGCCTGACTGACGGCCGCAGTCCCGAGCTTCGCGCCGGGCGTGGGCCGGCGGCCGGTCCCGCCCGCCGCCGATGCCGGGACTCCGGTCATCCGGCCTCCTCCTCAAGCTCCAGGTCCAGAGGCTCCGCCACCAGGTCCACACCCAGCGTTCCGACCACCTTGGCCGTGACGATACGCCCCGGCACCAGACCCGAGCCGTCCGTGAAGACCACCTGGCCGTCCGTCTCGGGCGCCTGGTGGGCGGCGCGCCCGTAGGCGCCCTCGCCTTCCTCGGCCTCGTCCAGCGGCACGACCGTCTCGACGAGCACCTCCAGGGTCTCCCCGATCCGCTCCTCCGCGCGCTGGGAGGTGAGCTCCTCGGCGAGGCGCTGCATGTGCGCGAGGCGCTCGGCGATGGTGTCCGCGTCCAGCTTGTTCTCGTAGCCGACGGCCTCGGTGCCGTCCTCGTCGGAGTAGCCGAAGACGCCGATGGCGTCGAGGCGGGCGTGGGTGAGGAAACGCTCCAGCTCGGCGAAGTCCGACTCGGTCTCGCCGGGGAAACCGACGATGAAGTTGGACCGGACGCCGGCCTGCGGGGCCTTGCTGCGGATGGTGTCCAGCAGCTCCAGGAAGCGGTCGGTGTCACCGAAACGGCGCATGGCGCGCAGCACGTCGGGGGCCGAGTGCTGGAAGGACAGGTCGAAGTACGGCACGACCTTGGGGGTCGAGGTGAGCACGTCGATCAGTCCGGGCCGCATCTCGGCGGGCTGGAGGTAGCTGACGCGGACGCGCTCGATGCCGTCCACCTCGGCCAGCTCGGGCAGCAGGGTCTCCAGCAGGCGGATGTCGCCGAGGTCCTTGCCGTACGAGGTGTTGTTCTCGGAGACCAGCATGATCTCCTTGACGCCCTGCTCCGCGAGCCAGCGCGTCTCGCCCAGCACGTCGCTGGGGCGGCGGGAGATGAAGGAGCCCCGGAAGGACGGGATGGCGCAGAAGGAGCAGCGCCGGTCGCAGCCGGAGGCCAGCTTGACCGAGGCGACCGGGCTCTTGTCGAGGCGGCGGCGCAGCGGGGCGCGCGGACCGGAGGCGGGCGCGAGGCCCTCGGGGAGGTCCGCCGGGGCGGCCTCGGGCTCCTGGGCGTGTCCGGGCAGGGCCACCGCGGTGTCCTGGCGTTCCGCCGGGCTGATCGGCAGCAGCTTGCGCCGGTCGCGCGGGGTGTGGGAGGCGTGGATGCCACCGTTGAGGATCGTCTGGAGGCGGTCGGAGATGTCGGCGTAGTCGTCGAAGCCGAGGACCCCGTCGGCCTCGGGGAGCGCTTCGGCGAGCTCCTTGCCGTAGCGCTCGGCCATACAGCCGACGGCGACGACGGCCTGGGTCTTGCCGTGATCCTTGAGATCGTTGGCTTCCAGCAGGGCGTCTACGGAGTCCTTCTTGGCGGCTTCGACGAAGCCACAGGTGTTGACGACGGCTACGTCCGCGTCTGCGGCGTCCTCGACGAGCTCCCAGCCATCCGCCGCCAAGCGGCCTGCGAGCTCCTCCGAGTCCACCTCGTTACGGGCGCAGCCAAGAGTGACAAGGGCGACGGTACGGCGTTCGGGCATGGACTCAAGACTACTTCGTCCGGACGCGGGTCCCCGCCCAAGTCCCCCCAGAACAAGATCCCCGGGGCCGGCGGCAGGTGCCGCGCGGGATCCCGGGGATCTGGAACTTTCTATTCCGTGCTGGTCAGCCCGCCTGGGCCTGGCCCTGGCGCGGGTCGTCCTTGGTGTACGTGAGACGTTCCACCTGACCGGCCTGGAAGCGCTCCTTGATCTCCTTGCCGTTCACGAACAGCTTGACGACCCCTGCGTCGCCGAGCACGAGGTCCACGGACTCCTTGTCCGTGAAGGTCTTCGACTCGCCCTGCGCGAGGGTTCCGTCGAAGAGCAGCCGGCCGCTGTGGTCCTTCGCGGAGATCCAGCTCTCGCCGGTGTCGGCCGTCAGGACGACGGTGACGAGGTCCTTGGGGGCCGCGGCGATGGCACTGTCGGAGGGCTCCGGCTTGGGCGCCGACGGGGTCTGCTGGGGCTGGGCGGCCGGCTTGCCCGCGGGCTGCTTGGGTGCGGGCTTGGGGGCGGCGGAACCTTCCGCCACCGGCCGCTTGGACTGACCGTCGCCGCCGCCGCTGAAGGCGGTGAAGCCGACGAAGCCGATCACGGCGACGATGGCGGCGACCATGGCGGCGGTCCAGTTGGGCCGCTGCCGTTCGGGGCGGATCCGCTCGGCTTCGAACATCGGCGCGGCGGGGGTGGGTGCCGGCCGGCCGCCGTGGGCCGCGTCGTAGCTCTCGACCAGGGGTGCCGGATCGATGTGCACGGCGCGGGCGAGCGTACGGATGTGGCCGCGGGCGTAGACGTCGCCGCCGCACCGCGTGAAGTCGTCCTCTTCGATCGCGTGCACGATCGGGATGCGCACGCGGGTGGTGGAACTGACCTCGTCGACTGTCAGCCCGGCGGCGATCCGGGCCTTCTTGAGGGCCGTCCCGATGGACGGTCCTTCGACGGAAGGTTCGACGATGCGGTCCTCGGACCGGCCGTCGGTCGAAGGACGCTCTTCTTCGGGGGAGTTGGAGTTGCCGATGGACACGAGTGCGCCTTTCGAGCGTGTAGCCACCTGCTGGCTTCCCAGTCTAGGGGGGTGACGAAAGGGTGGGGCAACCGGAGGGGTGTACTCCCTACGCCATCCGAATGGCTTCGGGAACACCCGCCGCTGCCTCCCTCAACTTGACGCACGCCCGGGGGAAACGGTTGCCCGCCGATCCCATACGGTCGGGTGAGCCGGACGGACCCCCGTTCTAGGGGGCGTCCTGGCCACGGATCACCGCGAGGATCGCGTCGAGTTCGTCGGGTTTGACCAGGACGTCACGCGCCTTGGAGCCCTCGCTCGCACCGACCACGCCCCGGGACTCCATGAGGTCCATGAGCCGGCCGGCCTTGGCGAAGCCCACGCGCAGTTTGCGCTGGAGCATGGAAGTGGAACCGAACTGGGTGGAGACCACCAGCTCCGCCGCCTGGCACAACAGGTCGAGGTCGTCGCCGATCTCCTCGTCGATCTCCTTCTTCTGCTTCTGCCCCACGGTCACGTCGTCCCGGAAGACGGGCGCCATCTGGTCCTTGCAGTGCTGCACGATCCCGGCGATCTCGTCCTCGGTGACGAAGGCGCCCTGGAGGCGGACCGGCTTGTTCGCCCCCATCGGCAGGAACAGGCCGTCGCCCTTGCCGATCAGCTTCTCGGCACCCGGCTGGTCCAGGATGACCCGGCTGTCGGCGAGCGAGGAGGTGGCGAACGCGAGCCGCGAGGGCACGTTCGCCTTGATCAGGCCGGTGACCACGTCCACCGAGGGCCGCTGGGTGGCGAGCACCAGGTGGATGCCGGCCGCGCGGGCGAGCTGGGTGATGCGCACGATCGAGTCCTCGACGTCGCGCGGGGCCACCATCATCAGGTCGGCGAGCTCGTCGACGATCACCAGCAGGTACGGGTACGGGCTCAGCTCCCGCTCGCTGCCCGGCGGCAGCTTGATCTTGCCCTCCCGGATCGCCCGGTTGAAGTCGTCGATGTGCCGGTAGCCGAAGGCCGCCAGGTCGTCGTAGCGCAGGTCCATCTCGCGCACCACCCACTGGAGGGCCTCGGCGGCCCGCTTGGGGTTGGTGATGATCGGCGTGATCAGGTGCGGGATGCCCTCGTACGCGGTGAGCTCGACGCGCTTGGGGTCGACGAGCACCATCCGCACGTCCTCCGGCGTCGCCCGCACCATGATCGAGGTGATCAGGCAGTTGATGCAGGAGGACTTGCCGGAGCCGGTGGCACCGGCGACCAGCACGTGCGGCATCTTCGCGAGGTTGGCCATGACGTAGCCGCCCTCGACGTCCTTGCCGAGCGCGACCAGCATCGGGTGGTCGTCCTCGGCGGCGTCGGCCAGGCGCAGCACGTCGCCGAGGTTGACCATCTCCCGGTCGGTGTTCGGGATCTCGATGCCGACCGCCGACTTGCCGGGGATCGGGCTGATGATCCGCACGTCCGGCGAGGCCACGGCGTAGGCGATGTTCTTCGCCAGCGCCGTGATCCGCTCGACCTTCACGGCGGCGCCGAGCGTCACCTCGTAGCGGGTGACCGTCGGGCCCCGGGTGAACCCGGTGACCTGCGCGTCGACCTTGAACTCGGTGAAGACGTTCGTCAGCGAGGCGACGACCGAATCGTTGGCGGCGCTGCGGGTCTTGCCGGGCCCGCCCTTCTCCAGCAGGTCCAGCGAGGGCAGCGCGTACGTGATGTCCCCGCGCAACTGGAGCTGTTCGGCGCGGGGCGGCAGCGGCTGGGACTCCGGCGGGGCCTTCGTCAGGTCGGGCACCGACAGGGTCCCGGAGGCCGCGGCGGTGCGCTCGTGCGGCGCGTCCGCCCCGGCCGGGACGACGGGCACGACAGGGGCGGAGGCGGCGGCGGAGGCCGCGGGCCGCTCCTCGCGGGCGGGCGGCACCGGAGCGGTGACCTCGACGCCCTCGCGCTCCACGGAGATCCCCTGGGTGAGGTCGGCGACCAGCGGCGACGGGGGCAGACCTCCGTAGACCACCCCGTCCAGCGCGGCGGCGGCCGCCGCGGCCACGTCGACCGCGTCCATCTCCCGCCCGCCGGGCCGCGCGGCGGTGCGCCGCGGCCTGCGCCGCCGGGCCAGCGCCGCCGCCTCGGCGGCGTCGGCGGGATCGTCCGGACCACCGGGTCCGTCGGGGCCCGCTGCAGCCCCGGTGCGGGCCCGCCACTGCTCGGCGTCGTGGCGGTCCCGGCGCCCCGCGGCCTCCCGCTCGGCGTACCGCTCGTCGTACTCGTTGGGCGCGATGATCCCGAGCCGGATCCCGAGCGCGCGCAGCCGCTGCGGGATCGCGTTGACCGGGGTCGCGGTGACCACGAGCAGCCCGAACACGGTGAGCAGCACCAGCATCGGCACGGCCAGCGGCGCGCCCATGGTGAAGATCAGCGGCTTGGAGGCACCCCAGCCGATCAGCCCGCCCGCGTTCTGCATCGCGGTGGTGCCCTCGTCGCGGCCCGGCGCCCCGCAGGCGATGTGGACCAGTCCGAGGACACCGATGACCAGGGCGGTCAGGCCCACGCCGATGCGGCCGTTGGCGTCGGACTGCTCGGGGTGGCGGATGAACCGCACCGCCATGACGCCCAGCAGGATCGGCACGAGCAGGTCGAGGCGCCCGAAGGCGCCGGTGACCAGCATCGTGACCAGGTCCCCGACGGGCCCGCTCAGGTTCGACCAGGTCCCGGCGGCGACGATCAGGGCCAGGGCCAGCAACAGCAGCGCGACCCCGTCCTTGCGGTGCGCGGGGTCGAGGTTCTTCGCGCCGCGGCCGAGCCCGCGCAGGACCGCGCCGATGGCGTGCGCGAGACCGAGCCAGCAGGCGCGCACCAGCCGCAGCACGCCCCCCGTGGGGGACGCCGCCGGTTTGGCGGCGGCCTTCTTGACCGGGGGCCGCTTGGCCGCCGCGGCCTTCTTCGCCGGAGGCTTGCGGGCGGGAGCCGCCTTCTTCGCCGGCGCCGTCGTACGGCCGGTGCGGCCCTTCGCGGTGCCCGCGGTGCTCTGGGAACCCTTGCCGGACGTACTTGAGGCCATGGGCCCGAGATTACCGGTGCGCACGCCGGTGGACACGCGTGCCCACCCCTTCACCCGTTCGTGTCGCCCCGTCGGTAGGCGCTTTGACGCACCGGCACACCTGACACCCGGCCAGGCACCATTACGGAAGCACCGCTTCCGGACCTTGGGCCCGTCGGCGGCACGACCCCGAGCGTCCCGCCGTCCGTCAGCCCTGGGCGGGCAGCATCGGCGCCCCGCCGCCGGCGCCCGGCTCCAGGGCGTCCAGGGCCCGGCGCAGCCCGGTCAGCTTGCGCTCCAGGTGCGCGGCGGTCGCCACGACCCCGGCATCGGCCTCGTCCTCGCCGAGCTGCTTGGTCAGGGCCTCGGCCTGCTCCTCGACCGCGGCGAGCCGCGCGGAGAGCTCGGCCAGCAGCCCGGCGGTCTCCTTGCTGCCGTCGCCGTTGTGGGAGCCGCCGCCCTCCAGCTGCAGGCGCAGCAGGGCGGCCTGCTCCCGCAGTTGGCAGTTCTTGGTGTAGAGCTCGACGAAGACCGAGACCTTGGCGCGCAGCACCCACGGGTCGAACGGCTTCGAGATGTAGTCCACCGCGCCCGCCGCGTAACCGCGGAAGGTGTGGTGCGGACCGTGATTGATCGCGGTGAGGAAGATGATCGGGATGTCCCGGGTCCGCTCGCGCCGCTTGATGTGCGCGGCCGTTTCGAATCCGTCCATGCCCGGCATCTGGACATCCAGCAGGATGACCGCGAAATCGTCCGTCAGCAGCGCTTTGAGCGCTTCCTCCCCCGACGACGCCCGGACCAGTGTCTGATCGAGCGCGGAGAGGATGGCCTCCAGCGCCAGCAGATTCTCCGGCCTGTCGTCGACCAGGAGGATCTTGGCCTTCTGCACCATGCCCTGTCCTCCTCGCCCCGGCATGGGGCCTCCCCGGCTCCTGGCTCCGGCATGCGCGCCGGGCCCCGCCCCAGAGGACGGCATCCTTGCGCCGTCCGTCCTTGTGCCGGTCATCGTAGCCCCAGTCCCGAGATCGCCACACCCTGTCACCAAGATGTCACTGTGCACGAAGCGGAAACGTGAGGGGAGGGCAGAAGGTTCCCCCCGTGCCCTCCGGTCACCGCCCGCCCGCCGATCAGTCTCCGCGCATGTGCTGCTCCATCACCGACAGGAGGTAATCGGGTTCGACCGGCTTGGTGACGTAGTCGGAAGCCCCGGAGTCGATGGCCTTCTCCCGGTCCCCCTTCATCGCCTTCGCCGTGAGCGCGATGATCGGCAGGCCCGCGAACTGCGGCATGCGCCGGATCGCGGACGTCGTCGCGTACCCGTCCATCTCCGGCATCATGATGTCCATCAGGACCAGCGACACGTCGTCGTGCTGCTCCAGGACCTCGATGCCCTCCCGCCCGTTCTCTGCGTAGAGCACCGCGAGCCCGTGCTGCTCCAGCACGCTCGTCAGGGCGAAGACGTTGCGCACGTCGTCGTCGACGATGAGCACCCGCTCCCCGTGGAAGTCGTACGTCCGCGGCGGCGCCGCGGACGGCTCCTCGCTCTCCCAGCCCTCCCCGTACGGCTGCCCCGGCACCTCGGTGCGCGGCATCGCCTCGGTCAGCTGCTTGCGGCGCCGCCGGAAGAGCGCCGACGAGCCCTGCCCGGCGGGTTCGGCCGCCGGGAGCGCCTGGCGCACCGGCGCCTGCGCGAGGGGTGCGGGCACCGGCGGGGTCGGCCGGGGCGCGGGACGCGCCTCGTCGGCCGCCCTGCGGTACTCCCCGCGGGCTCCGCCGGGCGTGGGCGGCGCGTACCCCTGCGGCGGCAGTTCGCTCGGGTGCAGCGGCAGGTACAGCGTGAACGTGGATCCGCGGCCCGGCTCGCTGGCCGCGTGGATCTCCCCGCCCAGCAGCCGGGCGATCTCCCGGCTGATCGACAGGCCGAGGCCCGTGCCGCCGTACTTCCTGCTCGTGGTCCCGTCGGCCTGCTTGAACGCCTCGAAGATCACCAGCATCTTGCTCGCCGCGATCCCGATCCCGGTGTCGGTCACCGAGAAGGCGATCAGGTCGGCGTCCGCCTCGCGCAGCGAGCCGGCCTCCAGCAGCTGCTCCCGGATCGCCGCCGGCACATCGCCGCCCGCGGGCCGGATCACCAGCTCCACCGCCCCGTTGTCGGTGAACTTCACCGCGTTCGACAGGAGGTTGCGCAGCACCTGGAGCAGTCGCTGCTCGTCGGTGTGCAGGGTGGCGGGCAGCTCCGGGGAGACCCGCACCGAGAAGTCGAGCCCCTTCTCCGCCGTCAGCGGCCGGAAGGTGGCCTCGACGTAGTCGACGAGCTGCACCAGCGCGATCCGGGTCGGCGAGACGTCCATCTTGCCCGCCTCGACCTTCGACAGGTCGAGGATGTCGTTGATCAGCTGGAGCAGGTCCGAGCCCGCGCCGTGGATGGTCTCGGCGAACTCCACCTGCTTCGGCGACAGGTTCCCGTCGGCGTTGTCGGCGAGCAGCTTGGCCAGGATCAGCAGCGAGTTGAGCGGGGTCCGCAGCTCGTGCGACATGTTCGCCAGGAACTCGCTCTTGTACCGCATGGAGACCGCGAGCTGCTCGGCGCGCTCCTCCAGGACCTGCCGGGCCTCCTCGATCTCGGTGTTCTTCACCTCGATGTCCCGGTTCTGCTGGGCCAGCAGCTCGGCCTTCTCCTCCAGCTCCGCGTTGGCCGCCTGCAACGCCTTCTGGCGGTTCTCCAGCTCGTCCGAGCGCTCGCGCAGTTGCTCGGTCATCTCCTGCGACTGCTTGAGGAGCATCTCCGTCTTGGAGTTGACGGAGATGGTGTTGACGCTCGTACCGATCATCTCGGCGATCTGGCTGAGGAAGTCCTTCTGGATCTGCGTGAACGGCGTGAAGGACGCCAGCTCGATCACGCCGAGCACCTTCCCCTCGAAGAGCACCGGCAGCACGATCACGTGCGCGGGCGGGGCCTCCCCGAGCCCCGAGGAGATCTTCAGGTAGCCGGGCGGGGTGTTCTCGACCAGGATCGTCCGCTTCTCCTCGGCGACCGTGCCGATCAGCCCCTCGCCGGGCCGGAAGGAGATGGGCATCTGACCGCCCGCGTACGCGTAACTCCCGCGCATCCGCAGTTCGTACGAGCCCTCCCCGGGCCCGTCCGTCCCGATCTCGGTGCTCCCGCCGGTGGGCAGCGCCAGGAAGAACGCGCCGTGCTGCGCGGAGACCACCGGGGTCAGTTCGCTCATGATCAGCGAGGCCACGTCGTCCAGCTCCCGCCGCCCCTGCATCAGCGCGGAGATCCGGGCGAGGTTGCCCTTGAGCCAGTCCTGCTCCTTGTTGGCCAGGGTGGTGTCGCGCAGGTTCACGATCATCGTGTTGATGTTGTCCTGGAGGACCTGGATCTCGCCCGCCGCGTCCACGTCGACCTTCAGACTCAGGTCGCCGCGGGTCACCGCGGTGGCCACGGCCGCGATGGCGCGCACCTGCCGGGTGAGGTTCCCGGCCATCTCGTTCACGGACTCGGTGAGGTCCCGCCAGGTGCCGTCCACGTCACGGACGCGGGCCTGGCCGCCGAGGATGCCCTCGGTGCCCACCTCGCGCGCCACCCGGGTCACCTGGTCGGCGAAGGAGGACAGCTGGTCGACCATCGTGTTGATGGTCGTCTTGAGCTCCAGGATCTCGCCGCGCGCGTCGATGTCGATCTTCTTGGTCATGTCGCCCTTGGCGATGGCCGTCGTGACCATGGCGATCTGCCGGACCTGGCCGGTCAGGTTGGAGGCCATGAAGTTCACCGAGTCGGTGAGGTCCTTCCACGTGCCGGAGACCCCGGGGACGTGCGCCTGACCGCCCAGGCGGCCCTCCGTACCCACCTCGCGGGCCACGCGCGTGACCTCGTCCGCGAAGGACGACAGGGTCTTGACCATCGTGTTCACCGTGTCGGCGAGCTGCGCGACCTCGCCGCGCGCCTCGACGGTGACCTTCTTCGTCAGATCGCCGTTCGCCACCGCCGCCGAGACCTGTGCGATCCCGCGCACCTGGGCGGTGAGGTTGCCGGCCATCGTGTTGACGTTGTCGCTGAGGTCCTTCCAGATGCCCGTGACCCCGCGCACCCGCGCCTGACCGCCGAGGATGCCCTCGGTGCCCACCTCACGGGCCACCCGGGTCACCTGCTCCGCGAAGGAGGACAGCTGGTCCACCATCGTGTTCACGGTGGTGACCAGTTCGAGGATCTCGCCCTTGGCGTCGACCGTGATCTTCTTCGACAGGTCGCCCATGGCGACCGCCGTGGTCACCTCGGCGATGTTGCGCACCTGCGAGGTCAGGTTGTTCGCCATGAAGTTGACGGACTGGGTCAGGTCCTTCCAGGTTCCCGAGACCCCCTTGACCTCGGCCTGACCGCCCAGGATGCCCTCGGTGCCCACCTCACGCGCCACCCGGGTCACCTGCTCCGCGAAGTTGGAGAGCTGGTCGACCATCGTGTTGAGGGTGTTCTTCAGCTCCAGGATCTCGCCCCGGGCGTCCACGTCGATCTTCTGCGACAGGTCACCGCGCGCCACCGCCGTGGCGACCTGCGCGATGTTGCGCACCTGCGAGGTCAGGTTCCCGGCCATGCCGTTCACCGAGTCCGTCAGATCGCGCCAGACCCCGGCCACGCCCGGGACCTGCGCCTGGCCGCCGAGCCGGCCCTCCGTACCCACGTCCCGGGCCACCCGGGTCACCTGCTCCGCGAAGGCGGAGAGCTGGTCGACCATCGTGTTGATGGTGTTCTTCAGCTCCAGGATCTCGCCCCGGGCGTCCACGTCGATCTTCTGCGACAGGTCACCGCGCGCCACCGCCGTCGTGACCTGGGCGATCTGACGCACCTGGGACGTCAGGTTCCCGGCCATGAAGTTGACCGAGTCGGTCAGCTCCTTCCAGGTGCCGGACACCCCCTCGACCCGCGCCTGCCCGCCGAGCCGGCCCTCCGTACCCACGTCCCGGGCCATCCGCGTGACCTGGTCGGCGAAGGAGGACAGCTGGTCCACCATCGTGTTGACGGTGTTCTTCAGCTGGAGCATCTCGCCGGAGACGTCGACGGTGACCTTCTGCGACAGGTCGCCGTTGGCCACCGCCGTCGTCACCTGCGCGATGTTGCGGACCTGGCCGGTCAGGTTGCGGAAGGCGGTGTTCACCGAGTCGGTGAGGTCCTTCCACGTACCCGCGGCCCCCGGCACCTGCGCCTGGCCGCCGAGCTCGCCCTCGACGCCCACCTCACGGGCCACCCGGGTCACTTCGGCACCGAAGGACTGGAGCTGGTCCACCATCGTGTTGACGGTGTTCTTCAGCTCCAGCATCTCGCCGGCCACATCGACGGTGACCTTCTGCGACAGGTCGCCGTTGGCCACCGCCGTCGTCACCTGCGCGATGTCGCGCACCTGTGTGGTGAGGTTGCGGAAGACCGTGTTCACCGAGTCGGTGAGGTCCTTCCACGTACCCGCGGCCCCCGGCACCTGCGCCTGGCCGCCGAGCAGACCCTTGGCCCCGACCTCGCTGGCCACACGCGTGACCTCGTCCGCGAAGGTCCGTAGGGTTTCGGTCATCTGGTTGATCGTTTCGGCCAGCTGCGCCACTTCTCCGCGCGCGCTGACCCGCACCTTCTGCGACAGGTCGCCGTTCGCGACGGCCGTCGTCACCTGTGCGATGCCCCGCACCTGGGCCGTCAGGTTGCCCGCCATCGTGTTGACGGAGTCGGTCAGGTCCTTCCACACGCCCGCGACCCCGGGCACCTTGGCCTGACCGCCCAGTTCGCCCTCCGTACCCACCTCGCGGGCGACGCGCGTCACCTCGGAGGAGAAGGAGGACAGCTGGTCCACCATGGTGTTCACGGTGTTCTTCAGCTGGAGCATCTCGCCGGCCACGTGCACCGTGACCTTGCGCGACAGATCGCCCTTGGCCACCGCCGTCGTGACGAGGGCGATGTCACGCACCTGGGCGGTGAGCCGGTACGCCATCGTGTTGACGGAATCGGTCAGGTCCTTCCAAGAACCGGACATTCCGCGCACCTGGGCCTGACCGCCGAGTTTGCCCTCGGTGCCCACCTCCAGCGCCACCCGCGTCACCTCGTCGGTGAACGCCGACAGCTGGTCGACCAGGTTGTTGACCGTCCGGCCGACCTTGAGGAACTCCCCGCGCAACGGATGCCCGACCCCCTCCGGGGTCTGCGTCCGCAGGTCCATCCGCTGGTCCAGGTCGCCCTCGGCCACCGCCGACAGGACCCTCCCCACCTCGGACACCGGCCGGGCGAGATCGTCCACGAGCTGGTTGGAGGCGTCGATCGCGGCCGCCCAGGAGCCCTCGCAGGCACCCGTCTCCAGCCGCTCGCTCAGCTTCCCCTCGCGCCCCACCATCCGCCGGACCCGGGACAACTCCCCGGTCAGGTGGAGGTTACGGTCGGCGACCTCGTTGTAGACGGCGGCGATCTCCGCCATCTCGCCCTCGCCGGACACCGTCAGCCGCTTGCGGAAGTTCCCGTCCCGCATCGACACCAGGGCCGTGAGCAGCCGGTTCAGCGCGGCGGTATCGACTTCCGTCGTGCCGCCCCGCCGGGACCGTCCGCCCTTCGGGCGCGTTCCCGTACGCCGCACCGCTGCGCCAGACTCCACCGTGTCCCTCCCGAAAGGGTCGACCACTGTTCCACCGGACATCCGACTACCCACGACCGGCACTCCAAGACTGCCCAGTGTTTCACCCCGGCCCAACCAGGCCATAACACTCCGGCACCATCGCACACCGGCCGCACCCCGCGGGTGGAATCCCCCACGACGGCCTCCTCACGACCGCGAAGGTAAGTAACCTGGCTTCCGATGTCCCACCGCGTCGAAGGAGACTTGTGATCACGGCACGGGCGGCTGCCAGTTTCGACCCACAGGGGCGCTCGGTCGCCGCCGCCCGCGCGTTCGTCCGCGACACGCTCCAGGGCTGGGGCTTCGCGGACATCGTCGACGACGCCGTGGTGCTGACCAGCGAGCTCGTCACCAACGCCGTGGTCCACGCCGGCACCCGGGCCGAGGTCCTGTGCCTGCGTTCCGGGGACGGCGTACGCGTCGAGGTCGCCGACCGCTATCCGGAGCGTGAGCTCCCGCTCCAGCCCCCCGACCGGCGCCCGTACGCCGATCCCGACCGCGAGAGCGGCCGCGGCCTGATGCTCTGCGCCGCCCTCGCCACCCGCTGGGGCGTCGAATACACCACCACCCACAAACACGTGTGGTTCCGCCTCGACCTCCCGGACCGGCCGGTCGGTACCCGCTCCGCGGGCCCCGTCGTCCCCGACCAGATGCTGCCCCTGGCCGACAGCCGGGTCCGCGTGGCCGTGATCCAGATCGACTCCGCCGACGCCGTGTCCGCCTGGAACGAGGACGCCGAGCACATCTTCGGCCACCCCGCCGAGAAGGCCCTGGGCCGCCCGCTCGCCGAGCTCGCCGCCTGGCCCCAGACCCCCGGCACCGGCACCGGCGTCGCCGAGGCCCTGCGCCTGTCCCGCTGGGAGGGCAGCTACGGCATCCGCGGCGCCGACGGCCGCGTCATCCCCGTCTACGCCTCCCACCTGCGCGTCCGCGACGCCCACGGCGAACCCTCCATCGTCTGCCTCCTCGTCCACGACGACGAGCGCGCCCTGCTCCAGACCCCCGCCCGGGTACCCGCCTCCGACAGCGGCCAGCTCACCGAGCCGCGCCCCGCGGACCCCTTCGAGCTGTTCATCGGCTCCCCCGCCCCCGACGATCTGGAGGGCCTGCTCCAGCGCACCGTCGAACGGGCCCGCGACATGCTCGACGCCGACGCCGCCTTCCTCCTCCTGGCCACCGACGACGAGACGGAACTGGAAGTCCGCGCCACCACCGGACTGCCCTCCACCCGCCAGCGCTTCGCCCGCGTCCCCGTCGAGGCCGGCGCCAGCCGCTACGGCTCGGCCCGGATGCCCGCCGTCCACGACGACCTCGCCGCCGTGCCCGGAGCCGTCCCGCTCCTGGAGTCCACCGGCATGCGCTCCGTGGTCACCGTCCCCCTCAAGGTCGAAGGGCGGCTCACCGGCTCCCTCGGCGTGGCCGCCGAGAACCCCGGCCGCTACACGAACGAAGAGGCCCTGCGCCTCCAGTTCGCCGCCGACCGCCTCGCCCTCGCCGTCGAGTCCGCCCGGCTCGGCGAGCTGGAACGGCTGCGCCGGGGCTCCCTCTCCTTCCTCGTCGAGGCCTCCGACCTGCTCGCCGGCACCCTCGACCGGGATCAGACCCTGGCCCTGATGGCCCAGATGACCCTCCCCACCCTGGCCACCTGGTGCGCCGTCTACACCATCGCCGACCAGACCTCCGACCCCTTCCTCGCCTACGTACTGCACGAGGACGAGGAACGCATCGACGGCCTCAAGGCCCTGCTCTCCCGGGTCAGCCCGCCCGACCCGGTCCGCGAGGCCGGCGCCCGGCCCTGGGCGGAGGCCGCCCTCGCGGTCGGCGGCGAGACGGTGGTACTGCCCCTCCTCGCCCGCAACCGCGTCATCGGCCTGCTCACCCTCGGCAAGCCCAGCGAGGAGCACTTCCGCCAGGAGATCCTCGAACTCGCCGACGACCTTTCGCGCCGCGCCGCCCTGGCCCTCGACAACGCCCGCCTCTACTCCGAGCGCACCGCCATCAGCCGCTCCCTCCAGCGCAGCCTCCTGCCGCCCGGCTCCCCCGCGATCCCCGGCATGGAGGTCGAGGTCATCTACCGCGCCGCCGGCGAGGGCAACGAGGTGGGCGGCGACTTCTACGACGTCTTCCCGATCCGCGACGGCGTGTACGGCTTCGCCATCGGCGACGTCTGCGGGACGGGCCCCGAGGCCGCCGCCGTCACCGGCCTGGCCCGCCACGCCCTGCGCCTGCTCGCCCGCGAGGGCCTGGGCGGCCCGGCGGTCCTGGAACGCCTCAACGCGGCCATCCTGGACGAGGGCGCGCGCAGCCGCTTCCTCACCCTCCTCTACGGGGAACTGCACCCGCGGCCCGACGGCGGAGCCCTGATGAAGGTCGTCTGCGCGGGCCACCCGCTCCCGCTGCGCCTGCGCCCGGACGGCGAGGTCACCCCGGCCGCCGAACCGCAGCCGCTCCTCGGTGTCATCGAGGACCTCGACCTCTACGAACAGACCCTGACCCTCGACCCGGGCGACGTCCTGCTCTGCGTCACCGACGGGGTGACGGAGCGCCGCGAGGGCGCCCGCATGCTCGGCGACGACGGCCTCGCCGACGTCCTCACCACCTGCACCGGCCTCACCGCCGGCGCGGTGGCCTCCCGCATCCTGCGGGCGGTGGAGCGCTTCGCTGCGGAACCGGCGTCGGACGACATGGCCATCCTGGCCTTCCGGGTCCCCCACCAGCGCGAGGGCGACTGACCGTCCCGGTCTCAGACGTAGTCGGCGGTGGTCCGGACGACCCCGAACCGGGGGAAGATCCGGTCCACCGCGAACGCGTGCTCGTCCACCGCGAACCCGGACATGGCGTCCTCGACGAACTCGACGTCGTAGCCGTGGTCGGAGGCGGCCC
The DNA here is from genome assembly GCF_055581065.1 of Streptomyces sp. NPDC031479. Classification (NCBI taxonomy): domain Bacteria; kingdom Bacillati; phylum Actinomycetota; class Actinomycetes; order Kitasatosporales; family Streptomycetaceae; genus Streptomyces; species Streptomyces sp. NPDC031479. The sequence continues at coordinate 606 of NZ_JBVIKC010000061.1, read as the reverse complement.
GGGCCGTGGACTCCACCCCCATGGAGGTGACGAGCCCGGCGACGACGACCGTGTCCACGCCCCGCTCCCGTAGCCACTCGTCCAGGCCGGTCCCGTGGAAAGCCCCCACGGTGCGCTTGACGATCTCCATGTCCCCCGGCTGGCGGAGCCCGTCCACGAACCCGCTCCCCGGAGGCTGCTCCGCGACGCCCGGCCGCTCCACCCGCACCACGGCCACCGGCAGCCCCTTGGCCCGGAACGCCTCACCCAGTCGCCGGCAGCGCTCCTCGACCTCCGTCCCGGTGTGGGGTGCCAACGGAAGCGCGACGATGCGCGGCATCAGGTCGACGAGGATCAGGGCGGTCGTCATGCGGCCATTATTCTCCGGGCGCCGGCCCGGCCGGAGGCACAACGCAAAAAAGGCCCCCGCCAGATGGCGGGGGCCTTTTTCATTGGAGCCCTTTAACGGAATCGAACCGTTGACCTTCTCCTTACCATGGAGACGCTCTACCGACTGAGCTAAAAGGGCGGGTTGTTCGGCGGCGTCCTACTCTCCCACAGGGTCCCCCCTGCAGTACCATCGGCGCTGAAAGGCTTAGCTTCCGGGTTCGGAATGTAACCGGGCGT
>NZ_JBVIKC010000060.1:0-43851 GCF_055581065.1 Streptomyces sp. NPDC031479 | reverse complement strand
TCTGTCTCTCCTCCCCTCTGTCGGATACGGGTAGCCCCCAACCCCCCCCCCCCCCCCCCCCCCCCCCCCCCCCCCCCCACCCCCCCCCACCCCCCCCCCCCCCCCCCCCCCCCCCCCCCCGCCCCGTCGCCGGCGCGGCGCGGGGTTGCGCCGGCGGTCTTCGGGCCGACGGCGGCCGGCTCAGCCGAGCAGGGTGCCGCCGGTGGCGTCGACGAAGGAGCCGGTGATCCAGCGGGCCTCGTCGGTGGCGAGGAAGGCCACCACGTCGGCGACGTCATCGGGCTCGCCGACACGGTTGAAGGTGGACAGCGCCGCCATCTGTTCGACGGCTTCGGGGACGTCGAAGACCGGGTTGCCGTTGCGCGTGATGCCCGGCGCCACCGAGTTGATGGTGATGCCGCGCGGGCCGAGGGCCTTCGCGAAGTGCAGGGCGAGCTGTTCGAGGGCTCCCTTGCTCATCGCGTAGGCGATCTCGTCCGGGTTGGCGAACCGGGTCAGGCCGGAGGAGATGTTGATGATCCGGCCGCCGTCGGGCATGTTCCGCAGCGCCCGCTGGATCAGGAAGAACGGGGCCTTCGCGTTGACCGCGAAGATCCGGTCGAACTGGTCGGGGGTGATCGCGTCCGGTCCGACCCCGCCCATCACCCCGGCGTTGTTGACCAGGATGTGCAGGTCGGTGCTGCCGGTGCGGTCCAGCAGGTCCTGTTCCAGGAGGGCGAACAGCCCGTCCACGTCCCCGGGGACCCCGAGTTCGGCCCGTACCGCGAAGGCGCGGCCGCCGTCGCGTTCGACCGAGGCGACGACCTCCCGGGCGGCCTCCCCGTCGCTGGTGTAGTGGACGGCCACGAGCGCGCCCTCCTCGGCCAGCCGGATCGCGGCCGCCCGGCCCATGCCCCGGCTCGATCCCGTGACCAGGGCCGTCCTGCCCGCGAGGCGCTCCATGCCGTTGCTCCGTTCCCGTACCGGCGCCGCCGTCGGCGCGACCTTGACCGGGTCCCGGCGGGCGGGGCGGTGCGGGGTCCGCGCCGGTTCCGCCCCGAACCACCGTTCCAGGGCGGCCGTCAGGGCGGTGTCACCCGTCCCGGCCGCGTCCGTCCCGTCGGCGCCCGGCCCGGTGTCCGACCAGACCACGTGCCCGTCGGGCCGGACCAGCAGGGCGACACCGCCGGGCAGGTCCCGCCCGTCCGCCGCCGGGGCGGACGCGGCCGTCGCGACGCGCACCCGGCCCGCCCAGGGCCCCGCGGCCGCGCGCAGCCGCGCCCCGAGGGCCTCCTCGCCCGGCGCCAGCAGCAGCAGCCCCTGGCCCTGGCGCAGCAGCTCCGCGGTGGTGGTGGCCCCCTCTTCCCCGACGAGGTCGACGGGGGGCAGCCGCAGCCCGAGCAGCGGGCCGTCGCCCGGGCCAACCTCGTAGCGGACGTCGAGGCCCGAGATCATCCCGGCCAGGTGGGTGCGGACGTCCTCGTGACCGGTCAGTTCCGCGAACACCTCGCGGACCGCGTCGACCTCGGGTCCGCCCAGCAGCAGCAGCGCCTGTGTCCTGATGTTGCCCTGCACGGCCCGCCCGACAGCGTGCCGTTCCTCGTGGTAGCTGTCGAGGAGTGCCTCGCCGCCATGGCCCGTGACCGCGGCGGCCAGCTTCCAGCCCAGGTTGAAGGCGTCCTGGAGCCCGAGGTTGAGGGCCTGGCCGCCGACGGGCATCTGCTGGTGCGCCGCGTCCCCCGCGAGGAAGAGCCGGCCCCGGCGGTACCGGGCGGCCTGGCGGGAGGCGTCGTCGAAGGAGTTCACCCACAGCGGGGTGCCCGCGCCGATGTCCTCGCCGGTGATGCGCTTCCAGGTGTCGGCGACCTCCTCGAAGGAGGGGGCCGAGCCCCGGGGCCGCGCCCCGAACTCGTGCACCATCACCCGGGTCACCCCGTCGGGGCGGCGGGCCGCGACGACGAGTCCGCCCTCCAGCCGTTCGAAGCGGCGGGCGGGGACGTCGATGCCCGTCACGTCGGCCCGCAGCAGCTCGCGCCCGGCGTCGGTGCCCGGGAACTCGAAGCCGCCCAGCCGGCGCACGGCGCTGTTCTCGCCGTCGCAGCCGACCGCGTACGCGGCCCGGAAGGCCAGGGCCGTGCCGTCGGGGCCGCGCACCTCGGCGAGGACCCCGTCGCCGGTGTCGGACAGCCCGGTCAGCTCGTGGCCGCGCCGCACGTCCGCGCCCAGGTCGGCGGCCCACTGCCCGAGCAGTTCCTCCAGCCGGGCCTGCGGGACCTTCCACTGCCCGGGGTGGGGGCCCGGCAGGCCGAGGCCGAAGGGGATCCCCCCGAAGTGGCCGGCCTCCTCGCCCGGTACGTCACCCAGGGCGTCCAGGAGACCCCGGCTGTCGAGGATCTCCATGGTGCGGGCGTGCAGGGTGGAGGCCCTGGATTCGGTGGTCGGCGCGGCGAGCCGGTCGAGGACCACCACGTCCGCGCCCGCGAGCCGGAGTTCCCCGGCGAGCAGCAGACCGACAGGGCCCGCGCCGACCACGATCACCTGGGATTCGGTGCAGTCCTGCTCGATGGCCATGGGCGTACTCCCTCTCTTGGGCCAGGCTGTACTGGGGACGGTCCGCGTCAGGCGCTGACGAGGGCCCGGAGGCTCTCGTTGACGGCCTCGACGAGCGAACGGGGGGTGCTGTGGTCGGAGAAGACGTCGTCGTCGAGGGTGATGCCGAACTCGCGCTCGATCCGCCCGCCCGTCTCCAGGAGGGCCAGCGACTCGTAGCCCAGCGACTCGAAGTCGGTGTCGAGGATGGGGCCGCCGAGGTCGACGCCCTCGTCGGCGCCCGCGCCCTCCAGGAGGATGCGCTTGAGGTCGTCGAAGGTGAACTGCTGCTTGGACACGGAGGGTCCCTTCATCGGTCTTCCGCGGCCGGCCAGTCGCGGCCGCGGGGTACGGGGAGCTCCCGTCCGGGCCGGACGGGGGCGGGGTGGGCGGACGCCGGTGGGCGGCGTCCGTCAGTCGACGGAACGCAGCACGACCGCGGAGTTGAAGCCGCCGCGGCCGCGGGCGAGGACCAGCGCGGTCTCCACGGAGGCGGTGCGGGGCGACGCCGTGACCAGGTCGATGTCGTAGGCGGCGGACAGGGTGACGTTGGTGGTCGGAGGGATGAGCCCCTCGCGCATGGCCAGGAGCGCCGCGGCCACGTCGACCATCCCCGCACCGGAGTTCAGCCGGCCGGTCATCGTCTTGGGCGCGGTGACCGGCACCCCCCGGGGCCCGAAGACGGCCGTGATGGCCTCGGCCTCCTCCCTGTCGAGGCGGGGGGTGCCGGCGGCGTCGGCGAAGACCACGTCGACCTCGACGGGGTGGACACCCGCGTCGGCGAGGGCCGCGTCGATGGCCCGGCGCAGACCGGGCTCGCGTCCGCTGCCCAGGCGGGGGTCGAGGGTGGAGGCGTGCCCGGCGAGTTCTCCGTGGATGGTGCGGGCCCCGCGGGCGCGGGCGCCGTCCTCGTCCTCCAGGATCAGCAGGGCCCCGCCCTCGCCCGGTACGTAGCCGGCGGCCGCCTCGTCGAAGGGCAGGTAGGCGCGCTCGGGTTCGGCGACGGTGGAGACGAGTCCGCCGGCCAGGTGCGCGGCCCAGCCCAGGGAGCAGAGGGAGGAGTCGAACCCGCCGGCGGCGATCAGCCGGGTGCCCTTGCGGAGCTGGCGCCGGGCGTGGGCGAGGGCGTCGAGCCCGCCCGACTGTTCGCCGACGACGACGCCGGCGGGGCCGCGCAGGTCGTGGCGGACGGAGATCTGCCCGCTGTTGACGGCGTAGAACCAGGCGAAGGACTGGTAGGCGCTGACGTGTTTGGCGCCGCGGCTCCAGAGGTTGTGCAGCTCCCGCTCGCCGAACTCCATGCCCCCGGAACCGGCCGCGGTGACCACGCCCATGTCGCAGGGGTGGATGTCCCCCGGTGCCAGGCCCGCGTCGGCGAAGGCGCAGTCTGCGGCGACGAGGGCGAGCTGGGTGACCCGGTCGGTCTGCGGGACGAGGCGTCCCGGCAGGTGCTCGGCGGGGTCGAAGCCGTGGATCTCCCCGGCCAGCCGGGCGGGGTAGGAGGAGGCGTCGAAGCGGGTCACGGGCGCGATGGCGTTCTTGCCGACCCGGGTCGCCGCCCAGAAGTCCTCCACCCCGAGCCCGCTGGGGGCGGCCACTCCGATACCGGTGACCAGGGTCCTGCTCATGCGGTCCTCCTGTCGGGGCGGGCCAGCACCATCGCGCTCTGGAACCCGCCGAACCCGCTGCCGACGGTCAGGACGGCATCGGTACGGTGATCCCGGGCGACGAGCGGAACGTAGTCGAGGTCGCACTCGGGGTCCCGGGTGCGCAGGTTGGCGGTGGGCGGCACCACGTGGTGCTCCATCGCGAGGACGGACGCGGCGATCTCCATGGAGCCGATGGAGCCGAGCGAGTGCCCGATCATCGACTTCACCGAGCTGATCGGGGTCCGGTAGGCGTGCCGGCCGAGGGCCAGCTTGTACGCGGCGGTCTCGTGGCGGTCGTTCTGCCGGGTGCCGGAGCCGTGCGCGTTGACGTAGTCGAGGTCGGAGGGGCAGAGCCGGGCCTCGTCGAGCGCCACCGTGACGGCCTCCGCCAGTTCGCGGCCGTCGGGGCGCAGCCCGGTCATGTGGTGGGCACTGGACCGGGAGGCGTGGCCGGCGATCTCGGCGTAGAGGTGCGCGCCGCGCCGACGGGCGCTCTCCAGCTCCTCCAGGACGAAGACGGCCGCGCCCTCGCCGAGGACGAACCCCTTGCGGGTGGCGTCGAAGGGCCGGGAGGCGGCTTCGGGCCGGTCGTCGTAGGAGGTCGTGGCCTTGACCGCGTCGAAGGCCGCCAGGATGAGCGGGGTGATCGGGGCGTCGGTGGCTCCGGTGACCATGATGTCGGCGACGCCCTCGCGGATCAGGTCGGCCGCGTGGGCGACGGCGTCGATCCCGGAGGTGCAGCCGGTGGAGACCACCGTGGCCGGTCCCTCGGCCGCGGCGGCCCAGGCCAGTTCGGCCGCGAAGGAACTGGGCACGAACTGTTCGTACAGGTGCTCCGGCGCCCGGGTGTGGTCGACCTGGGCGAGGCGGCCGTCGTCGCCGGCCACCCGGTAGGCGCGGTCGAGTCCGCCGATCGCGCCGACGGCGGTGCCGACGCTGACCCCGGTGCGGTGGGGGTCGAGCGCGGCGAGGTCGAGGCCGCTGTCGGCGAGCGCCTCGCGCGCCGCGACCACGCCGAACTGGGCGGCCCGGTCCATGCGGTGGACCTCCTGCGGGGTCAGCCCGTGCAGGAGCGGGTCGAAGTCGGCCTCGGCAGCCACCTTGGTCCGGAAGCCGGAGGGGTCGAAGCGGGTGATCCCGCGCGTCGCCGTGCGCCCCGAACTGAGCAGGCTCCAGAAATCGCGGGTGCCGATTCCTCCCGGCGCCAGCACCCCGAGCCCCGTGATCACTACCCGGCGAGCCACCGGTGCGGCCCTCCCCTCGTGTCGGCCCGGCCGGTGCTCACTCGGACGCCGACCAGTCGTAGAAGCGGGTGGCCATGGCGTCGGCGGGGGTCCGCCAGGTGGCCGGGTCGTAGGGCTGGATGAAGGGCAGCAGGTCGTGGCTGATCCTCATGAAGCGCGGGTCCGTACGGGATTCCTGGATGCGTCGGCCGCCGTCGTCGTCGGCGAAGTCCTGGAGGTGGAAGTAGAGGCCCTTGTACATGAACAGGCGACGGCGCAGGGTGCCCATCCGTTCCGGCATGTCCGTCTTGTCGAACTCGGAGAAGAGACGGGTCACTTGGTCCTTCGACATGCTGTCCATCCGCGCCACGATCAGGTTGCTGTGCTGCATGCGTTGTCTCTCTCTTCCGTGAGGGGAGGGCGGGGGGTCAGGCGTGGTACAGGCGGATGAAGTCGGCGACGCCGTCCGCGATCAGCGCGTCGGCTTCCTCCTGGGGCACCGGCAGCGCGCCCAGGAAGGAGCGCTGGACGACGGTGGAGGGGACCAGCAGGATGAACCGTTCCGCCGCCTGGTCCGCGTCGGGGATGTCGAGCAGGCCGCGGACCGCCAGGCGCCGCAGCCGCTGGGCCAGTTCGCGACGGGCCTGCCGGGGACCCGCCGCCTGCCACTTCTCGACGGCCTCGGTCGGCAGCCGGGTGACCTCGGCGCTGATGTGCCGGACGATGGCGAAGTGCTCGCGGAAGGCCTCCAGCGGCGCGAGCCAGGCCCGGCCGAGGGCGATGAGGTCCGCTTCGAGGTCGGTGATCTCTTCGAGGTAGCTGTCGGCGACGGCCGCGAGGGCCGCCGCCACGGAGGCGGAGCTGTCCAGCAGCACGCCCAGCAGCAGCTGCTCGTGGTCGGGGAAGTGCTGCGCGACGGTGTCCGTCAGCACGCCCGCCTCGGCCGCGGTGGCCCCGGCGGTGCAGCGCGTCCAGCCCTCGCGGGCCAGGACCGTACGGGCGGCCCGGACGATCTCACGGCGTTCCCCGGCCGGTCCGGACGGGGCGCGCTCGATGGTTGCCAGGGGCGTTGCCATGGTGGTGGTCTCTCCTCGTGAGGTGCTCGGGGATGCGCGTGCGGTGCTCTTGGTGTGCTCGTCCGCGGGCAGCCGGACGCGCCGCTCCCCCGGACCGGCGCGATGGCCGTCGGGACGCGGGCGGTCGGGCTACGGCCGTCGGGCTCGGGCGGTCGGGCTACGGCGGTCGGGCTACGGCCGTCGGGCTCGGGCCGTCGGGCGCGCGGCGCTCAGGGTCGGCCGGCGGGCCTCATGCGGGGCCGAACCAGCGCTCCAGGGCCATCGGCAGGTCGTGGTGGCTGCCGGGCGCGGCCCAGGCCACGTACCCGTCGGGCCGGACCAGCAGTGCGGTGGTGTCGTCCGGCAGCTCGCCCCCGGGCGGGCCGACGGGGCGGGCGGTGACGGTGTCCACCCGGTCGCCCCAGGCGGCGGCGCGCTGGCGCAGCCGCGGGTTGTCGGCCAGGTCGAGCAGAACGCCCCGGGCGGGACGCAGCAGCGCGGTGGCGGAGGTCCGCCCGCCGGGCCCGTCCAGTTCCAGTCCGGGCATCCGGCGGCCGAGCAGCGGGTGGCCGCCCCTGCCGACGTCGTAGGTGATCTCCAGTCCGGTCACCATGGCCGCGAGGTGGCGGGCCACGTCCTCGTACGCCATGAGCTCGCGCAGGGAGTCGCGCAGCGGCTGCACCTCGGCGCCGCTCAGGAACAGCAGCCCCTGGGCCCGGGTGTTCATGAGCAGCCGCCTGCCGACCGGGTGCCGTTCCCCGTGGTAGGTGTCGAGCAGGGCGAGCGGCGCCCGGCCCCGGACCACGGAGGCCAGCTTCCAGCCGAGGTTGACCGCGTCCTGGATGCCGGTGTTCATGCCCTGCCCGCCCGCGGGCAGGTGGATGTGCGCGGCGTCGCCCGCCAGCAGTACGCGGCCGCGCCGGTACTCGGTGACCTGCCGGGCCGCGTCTCCGAAGGCACTCACCCACACCGGCTCGGCGGCCGAGATGTCCTCGCCGGTCAGCCGCTGCCAGGCGGCGGCGACCTCCTCGAAGGACGGCGGGGCCTCGCGCCGCCGCGGCGGGGTGCCGCGTTCGCAGACGACGATGCGGGTGGTGCCGCCGGGCAGCGGGCCGACCATCACCATGCCGCCGGGCAGGGTCTCGCCGATCATGCGGGGCTTGAGCTCGATGCCCTTGATGTCGGCGAGGTACATCTCCATGGTGGCGGCCGTGCCGGGGAAGTCGAAGCCGGCCGCCTTGCGCACGGTGCTGCGCCCGCCGTCGCAGCCCACCAGCCAGGCCGCGCGCAGGGTGTGGACCCCGTCCGGCCCGCGCACCTCGACCTCGACGCCGTCCTCGTCCTCGCGCAGCGCGAGCACCTCGTGGCCGCGCCGGATGTCGGCGCCCAGGCCCGTGGCCCATTCCTCCAGGTGCGTTTCGGTGACGGACTGCGGAACGGTCTTGGCCGCCTGGCAGGCTCCGTCGAGGACGCCGAAGTCGAGGGGCAGGCCACCGAAGTGGCCGAGGGTGCTGCGTTCGATGTCGCCGAAGCGCGCGAGGATGCCGCGCTGGTCGAAGGTCTCCAGCGTGCGCGCGGTGAAGCCGAGGCCGCGCGATTCGCCCGTGCGGCGCTCCAGGCGCTCCAGGACCACGACGGCGACTCCCGCCAGCCGCAGTTCGCCCGCGAGCATCATGCCCGCGGGGCCCGCGCCGACGACGATGACCGGTGCGTCCATCACGACTCCTTGAATTCGCCTCCGGAGACAGTGCACCGGATCTTGACTACAAGGTTCTTCGGACGCGAGCGGCCGTTCAATGGTGCTGGATTCAGGACTCGGTCAGGTTCCACAAGGGCCGGTCCGGTGGGTCGGAGAACGGCCAAGGGAATGTCAAGACCAGGTCAGACCGCTCCGTCCGGCCGGTGGGACGTGACTCAGGTGCGGGCCGCGGCGCGGCGGTCGAAGCAGGCGCGGACGTCGCTCTCGCTGTAGTACGTACGGCCCGCGCGGTTGCGCCGGCGCCACCGCTCCTCGCTCGCCAGCCGGTACACGGTGCCCGTCGGGGTGTGCCACAGCTGCGCGATGTCGCCGGCGGTGAGCCAGCGTTCGGTGGCCGGCGCGGCGGCGCCGGGCGCCCGCCCGGCCTCCATGGAGTCGCTCAGCTCGCTCCACCGGTCGCTGGTCCAGCGGTGGGCCGGGTCGGTGTCGCACACGACCGCCCGGCCGGCGGTCCGGTCCGCGTCGCGGACGGACAGGGCCAGGGCTCCGGGGCAGCCGGCCTCGGGGCAGTCGCCGAGGCGGAAGGTGCGGGCCGGGTCGGGGAAGGCGGCGCGGCGTCCGGACCGGACCAGGCGGGCGATCTCCTCGGAGGCCTCCGCGGCCGCCGGGTGGGCGGCGATCCAGTCGGCGTTGCGCTGCAGGAAGGCGGTCAGGGCGGCGACGGTGCGCGGCGGTGCGGGGAACCCGCGCTCCTGTGCGACGAGTCCGCCCCAGGAGCCGAGCACGGAGACCATCCGGGCCCGTACGTCGGCCGCGGCCCCGTTGAAGGGGAGTCCGGGCAGCTCGCCGCCGGTCGTCCGCTCGCGCAGGCTGCCGGGGGTCATCCCGCCGAGGACGCGCCCGCACTCCTCGTACAGGTGCGCCAGTTCGCCGAGGCCCGCCGAGAGGTGGTCCCGGCAGGTCCGGCACAGCCGGCTGCCCCGGACCGTACGCCGGCGGGGGCGTCCGTCGGCTCCGGCGCCGCGGCAGCCCTCCCCGTGACACAGTGCCGTGACCGTCATGTCGTTCCCCCCTCGGCTCGTTGCGGTGGTCTGCGTGCTCCCGCGCGGGTGCGCGGGGCGGGCGGCTTCAGCCCTGGCCGAACCGGAAGCCGACGCCGCGGATGGTGATGATCCATCCGGCGCCTATCTTGTTGCGCAGGGTGCTCACGTGCGTGTCCACGGTCCGGCGGGACCAGGAGTCGCCCCACACCTGCTGCATCAGCATCTTGCGGGGGATGACGGTGTCGGGATGGGACGCGAGGAGGTAGAGCATGTCGAACTCCTTGCGGGTGGTCTCGACGGGCACCCCGTCCAGCGTCACCTCGCGCGTCCCCGAGTCGATCCGCAGCGGACCACGGGTGATGGTGGCGGCGACGGGCCGGGTGGGGCGCGCCCGGCGCATGACGGCCTCCATGCGGGCCATCAGTTCGCGGAATCCGTAGGGCTTGGCCAGGTAGTCGTCCGCGCCCGCCTGGAGGCCGAGGACCCGGTCGAGTTCGCTGCCCCGGGCGGTGACCGCTATCAGGGGGATCTCGTGGGCGGCGCGGATGCCCCGGCAGACCTCCAAGCCGTCCAGGTCGGGCAGTTCCAGGTCGAGGAGCACCAGGTCGGCGTCAACGTAGCTGCGCAGCGCCTCGCCACCGGTACCCACGATGTCGACCTCGTGCCCGTGCCGGCGCAGACCGCGCGCCAGCGTCTCGGCCTCGGCCGAGTTGCTCTCCACGATGAGGATCCGCCACAGCGCCGACTGCGTCGGCGTGTGCTGCGGTGTTCTCGGGCCTTCGGCCGGTGAGAAACCGCCGTTCGCTCCCGCGGCGACTGTGTGAGGTTCCAGCACAGCCATGGTCCGCTGGTTCATCTGCCCCCCTCCCTCAAGCTCGGTTGGGTCAACGTCAAGAAGATACAAACCGCTGCGTCGGTTTGTCAAAGCCCACAAAACATGGCCAGGCTCTCGATAAAAGGGTTAAATCGGGCCATCAGTAGGCGAAAAACCACGTTGATCAGGCCATCCGGAGGGACCCACACCCGCTTCCAATACCAACGGGACGGTTTAATAATAGAAGGAAACTGATACAGGAGCTATGCGTGATCAAACAAGAACGCGCTGTCCGCACCCGCCGCGCACTGATCGAATCGGCGGCCAGGGTGTTCGGACGGCGCGGGTACGCAGAGGCGACGCTGAGCATGATCAGCGTCGGAGCCGGAGTCAGCCCGGGCGCGCTGCACTTCCACTTCGAGAACAAGGCCGCGATCGCGGCGGCCGTCGAGGCGGCTGCCGCGCGGGCACTGCGCGCTGCGGCCCGGGAGGTGTACGCGCGGCGCACTTCGGCCCTCCAGGCCCTGGCGGACAGCTCCCACGCCCTCGCCGGGCTGCTCCTGTCCGACGTGGTGGCACGGGCCGGCTTCCAGCTCAGCCGGGAGCCCACCTACCCGTCGTCGTTCGCCCTGCCCGGGGAGTGGCACGAGTACGTCCACCGGCTGCTGACGGAGGCGGCGCACGAGGACTCCCTGCTGCCCGGCCTCAACCGCCAGAGCGTCACCACGACGGTGGTGGCCGCCACGCTCGGCTTCGAGGTGCTCGGCCGGGACGACGCCCAGTGGCTCGCCCCGCGCACGCTGGCCGGGTTCTGGCGGGTGGTCATGCCCTGTCTGGCGACCCCGGCCACCCTGCGCGCCCTGGGTGCCGCCGGCCGCGGCTCCTGACGCGCCGGGGCGGCCCCCGCCCCAACGGCGGCCCCCGCCCCGCCACGGCGGCCGCCGACCGCCGCGACCGACACCGGAACGGCCCCTGGCCCGTACCCCCGCGATCGGGGGTACGGGCCAGGGGCCGGGTCCTGTCCGCCCGCGCCCGCCCTGCCGGGAGGCCAGGGTCGGCCGCCCGGCCCGCTCACACCGGCCGCAGGCTCCTGACCGACTCCCTGGCGTACTGCTGCGCGGGCTCCAGGGTGGCCAGGCTCTCGCGGCCCAGCACCTCCCGCACGTACCGGCCCGCCCGCGCGGGGTCCGCGCCGGGTCCCAGCATCCGCTCGACCGCGCCCGCGTCCAGCAGGACGTCGTGCCGGCACACCACGGTGACCCCCGTGGCGTCCGGCTCGACGGACCACTCCCCGGCGTGCGCGGCCAGCAGGGGGTGCGGCCGGGTGCGCTTGAAGACGATGCGGCCGGCCGCCGGGAAGCACACCCGCACCTCCTCGGTGGTGTACGCGGAGCCGTCGTCGGCCAGGTTGACCAGGCGGGTGCGCTGCACCCCCGGGCGGTCCTCCGTGACGTCGGCGCCCACGACGTGCGCGACCCGGCCGGGCCAGGAGCCCACCCGGTAGAGGAACTCGTGGACGGGTTCGGCCGGTCCCGGGATCCGCACCGAGTCCTCGAAGGACAGCAGCAGCCCGTCGATCCTCTGCCAGCGCTCCGCGAGGGCGGCCAGTCGGCCGAGCACACCGCGGGCTTCGGCCTGTGCGGACGCGAGCACGCGCGCGACATCCGCCGTCCGGTTCCCGGCGACGGTGATGTCCTGCTCCAGCGACAGCCGCGACCAGCCCGGAGCAAGCTCCTCCACGCTCCACGAGCCGCCGGAGGTGGTCACGGGGTCGGCCGGACGCTCCTGGCGGAAGCCGACGCGCCGGTGGTGCGCGTCCAGGGTCCGCCGCCACAGCGACGGCCGCGCGGTCCCGTCCGCGATCGCCCACTGGGCGTACCGGTCCGTGGTGCCGTCGAACTCAAGCCTCTCCACGTGCACGGTGTCCGGCAGGAACAGCGGCCACGGCGCCGTGTCGGCCACCACGTTGTACAGGACCCCGGCCGGTGCGGCCGCGTCGACCGCGTGTGACATCCGGTGTACTCGCTCGACAGACATCAGACACCTCTCTCAACGCTTGACGCAGAGTCTGTCTGTATCCGCCGGAGTCCCCTTGGAATGCCGCTCGATTTCCGCCCGCGGCCCGCCCCGCCGGTACCCGCGATCACACCGCGGCGGCGGCCCGGCTGCGCAGGACCTGGTTGACGCACCGCAGGAAGCTCCTCGGCGTGTCCGCCAGTTCGAGCAGCTCACCGTCGAGGAGTACGTCGTACCTCCGCTCGATGGAGCCGATGGCCTGCAGGACGGAGAGCGAGTCGTAGCCGAGCTCGTCCCAGTACAGGTCCTGCACGTCCTCGCTCAGCTCCGCGCACTCCTCCTCGCCTCCCCAGATCCGCAGGATGCGGGCCAGCTCCGTGAGCTCCAGCCGGTCCATGGCTTGCCTCTCCCCTCGTCCACCGGGGCGTCGGCGCACACCGGGTCGCGACGAGCCTGGTCCCACCGGATGGAGAGCCGCTCACGCCGTCGCCCAGCCGCGCTGGAGCCGTCGACGCGCGCCCTGCCACGGCCCCGCCGTACCCGGACCGCCGCCCCGGGCGACCCGCTGCGTCAGGCCGCGTAGAGGTCGAAGGTCGAGCTGCGGCGCGGGCCCGCGGCCACGTCGAGCGCCGGGTCCACCCGGAGCATCGCCTGGTGCAGGCGCTGGAGCTGCTGCGAGGGTTCCACGCCGAGTTCACCGATCAGCCGGGCCCGGAGCCTTCGGTACACGTCCAGCGCGGTGGCCTGCCGTCCGGACCGGTACAGCGCGACCATCGCCTGCGAGTGCAGCCCCTCGTGCTGCGGGTTCCTGGCCATCAGCTCGGTGAGCTCGGCGAGGAGTTCGCTGTGCCGTCCCAGGCGCAGGTCCACGTCGATGCGCCGCTCGGTGGTGACCAGCCGGCTCTCCGCCAGCCGCAGCACCTCGATCTCCAGGATCGGCCCGACCTTGACGTCGACGAGGGCGGGTCCCTGCCACAGGTCGAGGGCCTTGCGCAGCATCTGCGCCGCGCGTTCGTCGTCGCCCTCGTCGAAGGCGCTCTGGCCACCGGCCACGAGGGCCTCGTACGCGTGGACGTCCACCGACTCCTGCGGGATCTGGAGCAGGTAGCCTCCGTGCCGGGTCGCGAGCACGTCCTTGGCCGTGCCGGGGGCGCCCGGTCCCATCGCGGTGCCCAGTCTGCGGCGCAGCTGCAGGATGTACGTCTGCAGGGTGGTGAGGGCGCTCTCCGGGAGCTTGGTCCCCCAGATCTCCTCCATCAGGGTCGGTACGGGCATCACCCGGCCCGGGTAGAGCGCGAGAAGCGCCAGGATCTGACGCGGCTTGCCCGCCGTAGGAACGATCGATGCCCCGTTGACCTCGGCACTCAACGGACCCAGAACCTGAATCTCCACGGTCTCCCGTCTCCCCTCCGTTATTTTGTCGAGATACTCACGGTTTTCAGTATTCGACCCGATGACGGTAAGGCAGCCCAGGGCGGCATCACCGCGTTCTCAAGCCGACGTCGAGCAGACCTCCGAAGGGGGCGAACAGCCGCGGGATTCGAAACGCCGTCTTCCGATTGGCTGCCAGAACCCCTGTTCAGCCCGCAGATCAGTTCGGTCGCTTCTGTTCCGCTTGCCTGATGCGCAAATTCGTTCCGCGGATTTCCGGAAGGTTCCGGAAAGGAGTGGGCAAATGATCTTCAAATGATCCGTCAGCCCACTCGGGCGAGCCGCTTGCGGGCCGTCTCCGGGGATTCCGCCGGGCTCTCGGGGCCGCTCATCAGGATCGACCGCTGGAGACTGCGCAGGGCGGAGGACGGCTCGATGCCGAGCTCGCGGACGAGGGTGGCGCGCAGCCGCTGGTAGACGCTGAGCGCCTCGCCGCGGCGGCCGGAGCGGTGGAGGGCGAGCATGAACTGCCCGTGCAGGTTCTCGTGGATGCGGTAGCGGCTGGCCAGGACGGTCAGTTCCGCGAGCAGTTCGCGGTGCCGGCCCAGGCGCAGGTCGGCCTCGATGCGCTGGTCGAGCGCGCACAGCCGGGTCTCCTCCAGGCGCCGCGTCTCCATGTCCAGCTGGACACCGCCCTCCACGTCGGCGAAGGCCGGCCCGGACCAGAGCGCCAGCGCCTCGCGCAGCAGCCGTGCGGCACCGGGGAAGTCGCCCGCGTCCATCGCCCGGTAGCCCATTCCGGCCAGCCGGTCGAATTCGCGGACGTCGCTGGTCCCGCCGGCGCTGCTGAGCATGTAGCCGCCGGGCAGCGTGACGAGCACGTCCTTGGGGGTCCGCGTCCCGTCGGCGCCCTCCAGCGCGGTGGCGATCAGGCCGCGCAGCTGGAGCACGTAGGTCTGGAGCGTCGTACGAGCACTGCGCGGCGGCTGCTCGCCCCACAGTTCCTCGATCAGCGCGGACACCGGGACCACCTGGTCCGCGTGGAGCGCGAGCAGGGCCAGCACCTGACGGGGCTTGGCGGCGGTCGGCGTGATGGAGACCCCGTTCTCCCGCACGGTCAGTGCGCCCAGTACATCGATGTCCACGCCGTACTCCCCTGCTTCGTCCATGGATGAGCCCTCGACTTTCGCTGGAATGAGCAAAAAACAGCCGGGCCGGTTTGTCAATACCAAACCGGCTGTACCGTTTTTCGCCCCCTACCGACCGCATCAACCCCTGAAGCGCACCCCCTGAACTGGGACTTACCTGGCCAGAAGGCCGACGCCAGGCCTCCCCAGGGGCCCGGAAGGCAAGAAGAGTCGCCCCGAGAGGGGTACCCGGCCAGCCACGAAACGGCCGAGAACCGACCATGTGGTTGGCTCGCACGCCCCTGCGGCCCCTCCGCACCGACCGCCCCGCCGCCAGGTTCAGACCGCAGAAGGGCATCACCGCGCCACTGGCGCGATCAATACAAACCGCTTTAGCGGTTTGCTCACCGGCATTCGCGCTCAGCAGTCACTGGAACGACACCGGAGCCCCGCCGGAACACCGCTCGAACCTCAGGGCCGCCCGCTCCGCCGACGGGCCGGTACCCGGCGCACTCCGGCCCGCGGACCGGCCGCCGCCAGGCCGGTCCGGCGGCGGCGCCGGCCCGCGCCGGTCCGCCTCCCCCCTCGCGACCGGTGGCCGGATCGGCGGCGGGCGGGCTCCGCCGCACGCCCCCGCGGGCCGACGGCATATGCAGGAATCTTCACGTGGGCAAACGGTGAACGAAACCCGTGGGGCGACACACCCCGCCCGCGACCCACCCGGCGGCCACGCCCCGCCGCCCGCATCGGCGGCACACCGGCCCCGGAACCCGCGCACCACCCGTGTACTGCGGGGGTCTGTGCACGGAGGGGCCCGCGCGTCACCCGCCCCGAACCCCTACCGGTGCCACGGGGACCGACGGGCCCGCGGGGGGCGGGGAGCCGGCCCGCGACCCGCGCGCAAACCGGGGCTCCCCATGCGAATCGGCCATTCTTCGTCCCCGGGGGTTCACCGGACGTCCGACAACCGGTCCACGCGCCCCGAGGGGCCCCCTTGAGATGCTTCAGTGCGAGTGGCGGAGACCCGACGCCGGATGAGGGGTGGCGGCACGGACGGTAGGGGGAGGTACGAGTTGCCGGAATCTCACCTTCCGTATTTTTCATGGCCAAGGGTCGCGATCCCTCTGGATAAAAAACCGGTTGGTATATATTTTTCTCGCAGTCACACCTGTAACCGGCCAGCGCTGCCTAGGGGGAACAATGAGCGCGAGCACGTTTCAAGTCGAGCGCACAGCGGGCTACGAACCGGCCTGGCGGACGACCACCCCTCCGCTCGGACAACGGGGTAACCGCTTCACCTCGCTCACCTCCACCGTCCCGAAGGAATTAGTGCACCGTGCCTCGGTCGCCGAAGTCCTTCTCACCGACTGGGAACGGGTCGACCACAGCCGATTCGCCGTCAGCGCGCAGTGGCCCCGCTCCCACAGCTTCTTCACGCCCATCGCGGGCGCCTACCACGACCCCCTCATGTGCGTCGAAACGATTCGGCAGATCGGCAGCCTGCTGGGCCACGCCGAATACGGAGTCCCTTTCGGCCAGCACTTCCTGCTGTGGGACCTCAGCGTCACCGTCGTCCCCGAACACCTCCAGGTCAGCAGGACCCCCGCCTCCCTCGACATCGACGTCAGCTGCACCGAGGTGAGACGGCGCAACGGTGACCTGGGCGGCCTGAACTACGAGGCCGTGGTCCACCGCGCGGGCCACGTCGTCGCGACGGGACGCGTCTCCTACACCTGCACCACTCCCGCCGTGTACCGGCGCATACGCCCGCCGCACACCCTGCTGCCCGGCCACAAGCCGCTGCCCCTGACCGCTCCCGTCGCACCGCAGAGCGTGGGACGGATCTCGCCCACCGACGTGGTCCTGTCACCCACCGGTACACCGGACCGCTGGCAGCTCCGGGTGGACTCCCTCCACCCCATCCTCTTCGACCACCCGGTCGACCACGTTCCGGGCATGGTGCTGCTGGAGGCCGCCCGGCAGGCCGCGTCGGCCGCCCTGGGCCGCTCCTCCCTCCTGCCGCTCAACATCTCCGGCGATTTCAAGCGCTACGCCGAACTCGACGTGCCGTGCTTCATCGAGGCCGAACGCCTGCACGACGGCGCGCCCGGAGGGGAGGAGACGGTGGTCGTGACGGGCCACCAGGACGGCCACCTCGTCTTCGGTTCCACCGTGACGGCGGCCCCGTACATCGGCTGACGGGTGCCCCTCAGCGCGGCCCGAAGGCCGCCAGGTGCTCCCCGGCCCACTGCCGGAACGAACGGGCCGGCCTGCCCAGGACGTCCTGAACCGTACTCCCCACCCCGGCCTTGGCCCCGGCACGCTGCCGCTCGGCGCTCTGCAGCAGTGCCTCCGCCACGGCCGCCGGATACCGCGCCCCCCACACCGCGCGGGCCTGCTCCGGGTCCCACTCCTCGAACCGCAGCGGCCGGCCCAACAGGTCGGACAGCTGGGCCGTCTGCTCCACCGCCGAGAGCGCCCGGGGTCCGGTCAGCGTGTGTACGCGCCCGGTGTGTCCCGGCTCGCCGAACGCGCGCACGGCCACCTCCGCGATGTCTCCCGGATCGACGCAGGCGTTCGGCGACGTCCCGTACAGGCCCCGCACGACACCCTCCGCACGTACCGGACCCGCCCAGGAGAGGGCGTTGGACATGAAGGAACGCGGGCGCAGCAGCGTCCACTCCATCCCCGATCCCCGCAGGACCTCCTCGTTCTCCCGCTGCCAGCGGGTGATGAGGTCATCCGCCCGGCCGTCCCCGACGGCGGCGGCGGAGAGCTTCACCACGTGCCGCACCCCGGCCGACCGCGCGGCCGCCAGGAACCGCGCGTCGTCGTCGCGGCCGACGCGGCTGGTCACCAGGAAGGCGGTGTCCACCCCCCGCACGGCCCGGGCGAGCGAAGCGGGGTCGTCGTAGTCCCCGTGGACGGCCTCGACCGTCGCCGGTCCGGCCACGACACGTTCCGGTTGCCTCGCCATGGCCCTGACCGCCGGCCCTGAACCGATGCGGCGCAGTACCTCCCGTCCCACCGTCCCGGTGGCCCCCGTCACGAGAATCATGGTGCTTCCTTCCGGTCATGTACGCGCCCTCCGGCGCGTACGGGGTTGGCGTGAGAGTTACCCGCTGTAAGATACGTACGGGACGGACGGTTTGCATCAGGGCTTCCGACGCTCCGAGAATCCTGTGAGGGAAGGAGCCACAGTGGCTGAGCAAATTCGAGCCATCCGCACACGCCAGGCGATCCTCGGCGCGGCGGCCAAGATCTTCGAGGAACGCGGCTACCAGGCGGCCACCATCTCCGAGATCCTTGCGGAGGCGGGAGTGACCAAGGGAGCCCTGTACTTCCACTTCCAGTCGAAGGAGGACCTGGCCTTCGGCGTGCTCAACGCGCAGAACCAGAGCCTCGTCGTCCCCGACCGCGCGATCAAGATGCAGGGGATCGTGGACATCGTCATGCTGCACACCCACCGCCTGCAGACGGACCCGATGGTCCGCGCGGGCGTGCGGCTGACGATGGACCAGCTGGCACAGGGCCTCGACCGCAGCGGCCCCTTCCTCGCCTGGGCCGTGCCGATGCGCGAGGGCCTGGAAAGGGCCCAGAGCCAGGGCGAACTGCTCCCCCAGATCGATCCGGCCGAGACCGCCGACGTCATCGTCGGCACCTACGCCGGCATCCAGTCCATGTCGCAGGCCCTCACCGAGTACGAGGACCTGGTGGTCAGGGTCACCGCGCTCATGCGCCACCTGCTGCCGAGCATCGTGCAGTCCTCCGTCCTCACCTCCCTGCACCTCGGAGAGAACCGCGGGGCCGAGGTCTACGCCGAGGCCGTCCGGGCGATGGAGATCTCGCAGGCCCGCGAAGACCTCGCCAGCTGATCCGCGCCGCCCACGGCCGCGCGCACCCGCGGCCCGAAGTACCAGGACAGGGCGTCGGCCAGCCGGCCGCCGTCCTGTGACCAGGCGATGTGGCCGTCGGGACGCACCAGCAGCGCCTCGTACGGCATCGCCGGGGTCGGCTGTGCGTGCACCACGCGCACGGTGTCCGACCACGGGCGCGCCTCTTCCCCGTGGCGGCCGGCCGGCTCGCCGAAGAGGAGGAGGAGCGGGCCTCCCTCCCGCAGGAGCCCGATCAGGTCGGTCTCGCCCGCCCGCGTGAGGATCCGCGCGTTCGGCGGGAACCGTCCTTCGGACCCGCAGGGCCGGCCCGTGTGGGCGGGCAGCACCGTCCCCTGGCCACTGATCATGTCGCCGATCCGCCCGCCGTCCCGGTCCGCGGCCAGGAGCCCGGTGAACACCTCGCGCAGCGCGTCGACTTCGGCCCCCTGCCGCATCAGCGCGAGCTGTGCCCGCGTGTTGTCGACGACCCCCTGTGCCGCCGGCCTGCGTTCGAGGTCGTAGGTGTCCAGCAGGCCCGCACCCGCCGTGCCGCGCACGGCGAGGGCCAGTTTCCAGCCGAGGTTGAGGGCGTCCAGCACCCCCGTGCTCAGCCCCTGGCCGCCGATGGGGAAGTGCAGGTGCGCCGCGTCGCCCACCAGGAAGACGCGTTCCGCGCGGAAGGTGCGGGCCAGGCGCGTGAAGTCGCTGAACCGGCTGATCCACCGGGCCCCTTCCATCGCGACGTCGCGCCCGGCGATCCGGGACACCTCGCGCTGGAGCTCCTGCGGCGACGGCTGCGCCTCCCGGCCCGCGTGGGCGCCGGAGCAGTCGACGGTACGGATGTGCGTTTCGCCCGCGGGCGTCCGCTTGGAGACGATCCAGCCGCGCGGAGTCCGCAGCCAGCCCTGCTCCAGGTCGCCGGGGTCCCGCAGCCGTGCCAGGCCCACCAGGGCCGACACCGTGGCGGGAGTGGCGTCGGAGTCGATGCCCGCCAGGTCGCGGACCGTACTGCGGGCCCCGTCCGCCCCGACGACGTAGGCGGCGGAACAGGCAGCCGTCCCCTCCGGCCCCTCGACGGTGAGCCGCACGGCGCCGTCCCGCTGCGTGACCCCCGTGACCCGGTGCTCCCGCAGTACCCGCGCGCCCGCCGCCAGCGCCCGTGCCTCGAACCGGCGCTCAAGCTCGGCCTGGGGGCGCTTGAGGATCGGCTCCGGCTCCGTCTCGGGCACGGTGATGAGCAGTTCGTGGATGCCGGCGAAGTGGAACCGGCCCGCGGCCGTACCGGCGGACGCCGGTCCCACGTCCGGCGGGAGGTGCCCGCGCCGGGCCAGACTCTGTACCGCGCGGGCGTGGAGGGTGGTGGCCCTGGGCCGCTCGCTGATCTCCGCCCGCGCCTCCAGTACCAGCGTGTCGACCCCGTACCCGGCCAGCTCGGCCGCGACCAGCAGACCGACCGGCCCTCCGCCGACGACCACCACTTCAGCGCGCACGCCGTCCCCTCTCCCTCACCCGGCGAGGAGAAAATATACCGGCTGCCCCGTTCTTTTCAATGACCGGACCGTAGGATCACCACATGATCAGCTCTTCGCTCCGTCTGGTACCGGTCACCCCGGCCGACTTCGAGGCCGTGTGCGCCGTGCGGGTGCACCCGCACCAGGAACACCTCGTCTCCCCCGTCCAGAAGTCGCTGGCCGAGGCCTACGTCCACGGGGACACCGCCTGGCCGCGGGCCCTGGTCGACGGTGACGAGGTCGTCGGCTTCGTCATGGCCTTCCTCGACATCGTCTGGGACCCGGCGAAGGACCCGGAGCACCGCCGTTCCGGCCTGTGGCGCCTGAACATCGCGGCCGGCCAC
The DNA here is from genome assembly GCF_055581065.1 of Streptomyces sp. NPDC031479. NCBI lineage: Bacteria > Bacillati > Actinomycetota > Actinomycetes > Kitasatosporales > Streptomycetaceae > Streptomyces > Streptomyces sp. NPDC031479. The sequence goes on along the minus strand of NZ_JBVIKC010000060.1, from coordinate 23,556 downwards.
CAGGGCAAGGGGTACGGCAGCTTCGCGGTGGGGGCGGTCCTGGAGGAACTCCGCCGTCGCGGCACCGGGCGGGCGTACGTCTGCTGGGACACCGGCGAGGGCACCCCCGAGCCCTTCTACGCGGGCCTCGGCTTCCGCCACACCGGCGAATTCAGCGGCGGCCAGACCGTCGGCGTGCTGGACCTGGTGTAGCCGCCCCGGATCCGTCAGGTCAGCACCACCGTGGCCGAAGTCCCCGCGGGCACCGGCGAGGTGCCCGCGCGGAACTCCTGCGGGCTGATCCCGCGCACCCGCTTGAAGGCCGTCGACAGCGCGAACGCGCTCCCGTAGCCGACCCGGCGGGCCACCGTCGCCACCGTGGCCTCCGGCTCGCGCAGCAGGTCGGCGGCCAGGGCCAGCCGCCAGCCCGTCAGGTACGCGACCGGCGGCTCCCCGACGAGCGCGGTGAACCGGCGGGCCAGCACGGCCCGCGACACCCCCGCCCGCCGTGCGAGTTCCGCCACGGTCCAGCCGTGCGCGGGGTCCTCGTGCAGCAGCCGCAGGGCGACCCCGACGACCGGATCGCCCTGCGCCCGGTGCCAGGCCGGTGCCCCCGAGCCGGGAGCGGCGAGCCACGCCCGCAGCACGCCGATCAGCAACAGGTCCAACAGCCGGTCCAGCACCAGCTCCTGGCCGGGCTCGTCACGGGCCGTCTCGGAGGCCAGCAGCCCGATCAGGGTGGCGTCGGCCGCCCCGGCCGGCCGGACCAGCACCGTCGGGAGCGTGCCCAGCAGCCGCCGCCCGACCTCGCTCGGGGCCTGGTAGGTGCCGCTCAGCAGCACCGCCGCCCCCGGCTCCTCCCGGGCGTCGCCCCAGGTCCGCACACCCCGCGCCAGGGTGTCCGTCAGGTCCTCGCCCTCCTCCGTGCTGCACCGCTGGTCCGGTCCCACCACGATCTGCGGGACGTCGGTGCCGGGGGTGCCGGGGCTGTCGGCGAGCCCGTACGGCGCGGGTCCCCGTACCACCGCCACGTCGCCGGGGCCGATCAGGACCGGCTCGCGGTCCCCGGGCAGCAGCCACGCGGACCCGCTCACCAGGGCGATCACCGACAGCGGGGCCCTGTCCTCGACCCTCAGGGACCAGGGCGGGTTGAGGACGGACTTGAGGATGAAGGCCCCGCGGGCCTGGGGCCCGTCCAGCAGGCCGGTCAGCGTGTCCATGCCTCCATCCTCCCTCCCCGCCGCGCCGCTCAGACGTCCCAGACGCCGGTCGCCGCCACCTCGCGGGCGTAGTCGGCGAAGTCCTTCGGCGCCCTGCCCAGCACCTCGCGCACCCCGTCGACCAGATGCGCGTTGCGTCCGTCCAGGATCACGGTGAACAGCTCCACGAACTCCTCGGGCAGACCGTTCTCGCGCAGCACCGCCCGGTACTCCTCCGCCGAGACGGGCACGTACGCGATCTCGCGCCCGGTCGCCTTCGACAGCTCGTCCGCCACGTCGGCGAGGGAGAGCAGGCGCGGTCCGGACAGCTCGTAGGTCCGGCCGACGTGCCGGTCGTCGGTGAGCGCGGCCACCACCACGTCGGCGATGTCCCCGGCGTCGACGAAGGGTTCGACGGCGTCGGCGACCGGCAGGGCGATCTCCCCCGCCCGTACGGAGTCCAGGAAGAAGCTCTCGTCGAAGTTCTGGTCGAACCAGCTGGCGCGGACGACGGTCCACTCGGCGCCCGGCACCTTCAGCCGGCTCTCGCAGAGCTCCGCGGACTCCTCACCGCGGCCGGACAGCAGCACCAGCCTGCGGGCCCCCGCGGCCACCGCCGCCGAGGCCAGGGCGCCGATCAGGTCGGGGGCACCGGGCACGGAGAGGTCCGGCTGGAAGGTCACGTACACCCGGTCCACCCCCTCCAGCGCGGCCCCCCACCCGGCGGGGTCGTCCCAGTCGAAGGCCGGCTCCCCCACGCGCGACCCGACCCGTACCGCGTCCCCCCGGTCCCGCAGCCGCTCCACGACCCGCCGTCCGGTCTTGCCGCGGCCCCCGATCACCAGGGTCAGCGCCGGCCGTCCCGCGTTCTCGTCCACGTCCACGTCCACGTCCACGTCCGCGTTCACGTTCTCGTTCTCGTTCTCGTTCTTCGTCATGCACCCCAGTCAACCGCCGCCCACCGAGACGGAACATGGCCCAGAAGCTCACCTCCATGTGCGAGCGTCTCGCCGCAATCACTTCGACACCGCGCGCGAAAACCCTGATCATCCTGTGATGACCTGGACCGAACGCATCGTCATCCGGGACGGCGTACGCCTGTCCTGCCGCGACTGGGGCGGCAGCGGCACCCCCGTCCTCCTCCTGCACGGCCTCGCCGGCCACGCCGGGGAATGGGACGCCGCCGCGGCCCACCTGTCCGCCCGCCACCGCGTCATCGCCCTCGACCAGCGCGGCCACGGCGCCTCCGAACGCCGACCGGCCGACGTCTCCCGCGAGGCACACGTCGCGGACGTGCTCGCCGTCTCCGCGCAACTCGGCCTCGACCGCCCCGTACTGGTCGGCCAGTCCCTGGGCGGCCACACCGCGATGCTGACCGCCGCCGCCCACCCCCGCCCGGTCCGCGCCCTCGTCCTGGTCGACGCCGGTCCGGCCGCCGCCGCCCCGGACACCCCCGCCACGATCGACGAGGGCCTCGGCTCCTGGCCCCTGCCCTTCCCCTCCCCGGACGCGGCACGGGAGTTCCTCGGCAGCGAGGCCTGGGCAGCGGGCCTGGAGCGCCGCCACGACGGCTGGTACCCGCGCTTCGACCGCGACGTCATGGTCGCCACGATCACCCCCCTCACCACCCGCCCCTGGTGGCCCGAATGGCAGCGCGTCGCCTGCCCCGCCCTCGTCGTCCTGGGCGAGCGGGGCATCATCCCGCCCGCCGAATCCGCGGAGATGCTGCGCCTCGCCGGCCCGGACACCACCCTGGTCTCGGTCCCCGGCTCCGGCCACGACGTCCACCTCGACCGCCCCGAGGTCCTGCACTCCCTGCTCTCCGGCTTCCTGGACGCCCTCCCCCGGGGCTGACCCGGCCCCGCCGGAGGGGGCGGGCCCGCCCGCGCAAACCCGGGTGCGCGGCCCCCGCACCGGGTATTAGGGTCGACTCCCGTGGAACCGCTCAGTGAGATACAGATCCGCTCATCCTTCGTGAACTGCACCAAGGGCGAGGCCGCACGCCTGCGCCTGCCGCTGGACTTCGCCGAACTGCCCTGGCAGGACCTCGACTTCCTCGGCTGGGTCGACCCCGGCGCACCGCTGCGCGCCCACCTCGTGCTGCCCCGGGAGGGGGGTCCGGTCGGGATCTCCCTGCGCGTGCCCTCCGTGGGCCGCACCAGCGCCGTCAAATCCAGCCTCTGCCAGATCTGTCTGACGGGCCACGCCTCCTCCGGGGTCACCCTGCTCGCCGCGCCCCTCGCGGGTGCCCGCGGCCGCGAGGGCAACACCGTCGGCACCTACATCTGCGCCGACCTCGCCTGCTCCCTGTACGTACGCGGAAAGCGCGTGCCGAAGCTGCGCACCACGCGGTACGAGGAGTCGCTCACCCTGGACGAGCGCCTCGCGCGGATGCGGGGGAACCTCGACGCCTTCACTTCCAAGATCACCGCGGGCTGAACCCGCGCGCGGAATGTGATCACATGACCGTATGACGAGGACTCTCTACCTGCTCTGCTCCGCCGCCCCGCCCGTGTTCGACGTGGCCCACGTGATCGAGGACGCCCAGTCACGCGGCTGGAACGTGTGCCTGGGCCTGACCCCGGCGGCGGCGCAATGGGTGTCCGGGAGCCTCGACGGTCTCGCCGCGCTGACCGGCAACCCCGTGCGCTGGCAGTACAAGATGCCCGGGGATCCCGACGTGTGGCCGCCCGCGGACGCCCTGCTGTTCGCCCCCGCCACCTTCAACTCGGTCAACGCGTGGGCCCTCGGCCTCACCGACCGCGTCGTCGTCGGCATCGCCGCCGAGGCCCTCGGCAAGGGCACCCCGGTCGTCGCCGTACCGTGCCTGAACGCCGCCCTCGCCGCGCACCCGCAGTTCGAGCAGTCCCTGACGGTCCTGCGCGGTGCGGGAGCCGAACTGCTCTACGGCGAGGGCGGGTTCGTCCCCGGCCCGGCCGGTCCCGACGCCCCGCCGCACTTCCCGTGGCAGACCGCCCTGGACGCCGTGGACCGGACCGGCACCGCCCAGGTCTGATCCGCCGCCGCGGGCCGGCCGCTACTCCCCGGTGACCCCGTCGATCGCCTCGCGCAGCAGGTCGGCGTGCCCGTTGTGCCGGGCGTACTCCTCGATCATGTGGGCCAGGACGTAACGCAGGGAGTACGTCTGGTCCCCGTGGTACCCCGGCACGTCCAGGGAGGCCGCGGCCTCCACCACGGCCCGCGACCGCGCGCAGGTCTCCTCCCAGATCGCGAAGGACCGCGCCGGATCCGCGTCCTCCACGTGGAACTCGGTCCACTCGCCGGCCTCGTTCCGCGGGAAGTATCCGCGCACGTCCTCGCCGCCCACCACGTTGCGGAACCAGCCGCGTTCGACCTCGGCCAGGTGCCGCACCAGCCCGAGCAGGCTCAGCCCGGACGGCGCGACGGCCCTGCGCCGCAGCTGCTCGTCGGTGAGGCCCGCGCACTTCATCATCAGGGTGTCGCGCTGGCGCTGCAGGAGGCTGGTGAGGGTGGCGCGCTCGTCGCCGTCCAGGACGGCCGGGGTCCGCTGTTCGTCGTTCATCATCGGATGATCACACCCGCGCCGCTCCCCGCCCGGACGTTTTCACATGCCGGACGCGGCCAGGTCCCGGAAGAAGCTCCTGATGTCCCCCACCAGCAGCTCCGGCACCTCCATCGCGGGGAAGTGGCCGCCCCGGTCGTACGAGGTCCAGCGCACGACGGCGTCGGTGCGCGCGGCGACGTGCCGCAGCGGGATGAAGTTGTCCCGGGGGAAGTCGGCGAGGGCGGTGGGAGTGGCCGACACCTCGGGCGGCTGCCCGTAGTAGTCGGCGTGCGCCCGCTCCCAGTAGATCCGCGCGGCGGAACCGGCGGTGCCGGTCAGCCAGTACAGCATCACGTTGGTCAGCATCTGGTCCCGGTCCACCGGGCAGCTCGGGTCCGCCCACTCCGCGAACTTCTCCCCGATCCAGGCGAGCAGTCCGGTGGGGGAGTCGTTCAGCGCGTACGCGAGGGTCTGCGGCCGGGTCGCCTGGATGTCGGCGTAGCCCTGCCGTTCCCGCGCCCAGACCCGGTACCGCTCCCAGGAGGCCCACGTCCGCTCGCGCTCGGCGGGGCTCAGCGCCGCCAGTTCGGCCTCCGTGGGCTCGGCGGTGGCCCCCGCCCCGGGCAGCAGGTTCAGGTGGACGCCGCACACCCGCCCGGGCAGCAGCCGGCCCAGCTCCCGCGAGACGGCCGCGCCCCAGTCCCCTCCCTGGACCCCGTACGTCCCGTACCCGAGCCGCTCCATCAGCACCCCGAAGGCCCGCGCGACCCGCTTGAACTCCCAGCCGGGCGAGTCCGTCGGCCCGGACGGGCCGAAGCCGGGGATGCTCGGCAGCACGAGGTGGAAGGCGTCGGCCGGGTCCCCGCCGTGCGCCCGCGGATCCGTCAGCGGGCCCGCGACCCGCTGGAACTCCACGAACGAGCCGGGCCAGCCGTGCGTCATCAGCAGGGGCGTGGCGTCCGGTTCGGGCGAGCGCACGTGCGCGAAGTGCACGCGCGCCCCGTCGATGACGGTGGTGAACTGCGGCCACTCGTTCAGGCGCGCCTCGGCGGCCCGCCAGTCGTACTCCTCGCGCCAGTAGCGCACGAGCTCGCGCATCTCGCCCAGCGGTATCCCGTAGGCCCACCCGGCCCCGTCCACTTCGTCGGGCCAGCGCACGCGGCGCAGCCGCCCGTCGAGGTCGTCGAGCTCCTCCTGCGCCACGTCCAGCCGGAACGGTGTCAGTCCCTCACCGAGATCGTCCATCCCCCCACCCTGCCAGCCCGTCCGCCGGCGGGGCGTCCGGGGGTCAGGCCGCGTAGAGGTCGAAGGTCGAGCCGCGCTTGGGGCCCGCCGCCACGTCCAGGGCGGGGTCGACCGTCAGCATCGCCTGGTGCAGCCGCTGCAACTGCGGCGACGGTTCGACGCCCAGGTCACCGATCAGCCGTTGCCGCAGCCGCCGGTACACGTCCAGCGCCGTCGCCTGCCGTCCGGACCGGTACAGCGCCACCATCAGCTGGGAGTGCAGACCCTCGTGCTGGGGCTGTCGCGCGGTCAGCTCGGTGAGTTCGGCGAGCAGTTCGGTGTGCCGCCCGAGCCGCAGGTCGACGTCGATGCGCCGCTCCACCGCGACCAGCCGGCTCGCCTCCAGCCGCAGCACCTCGATCTCCAGGACCGGTCCCACCCGTACGTCGACCAGCGCGGGCCCCCGCCACAGCGCGAGTCCCTCGCGCAGCAGTTCCGCCGCGACGCGGTCGTCTCCGGCTTCGAAGGCGCTCTGCCCCCGGCCCACGAGGCTCTCGTAGGCGTTCACGTCGACGGACTCCGGCGGCACCTGGAGCAGGTAGCCACCGTGCCGGGTCGTGAGGACCTCCTTGGCGCCGCCGGGCCGGCCCGGCCCCATCGCGGTGCCCAGCCTGCGGCGCAGCTGCAGGATGTACGTCTGGAGGGTGGTCAGCGCACTGGCGGGCAGGTCCTGGCCCCAGATCTCCTCCATGAGGGTCGGCACGGGCATCACCCGCCCGGGGTGCAGCGCGAGGAGGGCCAGGATCTGCCGCGGCTTGGCCGCCGTCGGCACGATCGAGTCCCCGTCGACCTCGGCACTCAACGGACCCAGGATCCGGATCTTCACGGTCTCCCCCTTCGTGGTTCCTCGCATCGCCCGATACCGCCGGGCTCCGGCCGGAGCCCGCTTCCCACACCCCGTGCGGGGTCCGCCCGCACGGCACGGCCCCCCGGAACCCGGCGACCCGTAAGAACCACCGGACCCACCGGACCCACCGGACCCACAAAAGCCGGTCAGACCCGTGAGACCTTTCAGTCCTGTCAGACCTGGCAGACCTGTCAGACCCCGCTGCCGAGGAACTCATAGGCGCACACTCCGCCGCTCGCGGGCACCTCGCGGGCGTCCGTCCGGTACTCGACCGTCCGCGCCCGTCCCACCAGGCTCGGCAGCAGCAGCCCCCACAGGGCGGCCACCTTCCGGCGCAGCTCCCCGTAGGACAGCCCGGTTCCCGACAGCACCTCGATGCCGCAGACGGCCGCCGCCACCAGTGCCTCGGCGCTCTCCCACCGCTCGGCGGCCGAGAGCCCGTCGCCCCCGGCGCCGCCGTCGCCGGTGCCGTCGGCCGGTCCGCCGAGGGGCAGTTCCCCGGTGTCCCGCGCCATCCTCAACAAGTCGGACACCGTCGCCAGCCACGCGCCCTGGAAGTCCTGCTGCGCCGACTGGTGCCCGCCGCACTCCTTGGTGATCCGGAAACTCGCCGGGATCGCCGGTTCCTCGTGCAGCGTCCGCGCCAGCCAGTGGGTCGCGTCGATCAGCGCCTGCAGGGGTGATGCGCCGCTCTCGTTCAGCCCGCGCACCGCCTCGCGCAGCAGGCGGCAGCCCCGCCGCTGCACGGCGTCCGCGAGCTCGTCCTTCGAGGCGAAGTGGAAGTACAGCGCTCCCTTCGTCACCCCGGCCGCGCCCGCGATCTCGCCGAGCGTCGCGTTGGCGTATCCGCTGCGGTGGAACAACTCGGCCCCGGCGAAGACCAACCGCCTACGGGTCCGCTCCGACCTCTCCTGCACCGCTCCGTCTCCCTTCCGCTCCGCCCCGCCCCGCCCCGCTGCCCGGATTCAGGCGCGTACGAGCCGGTCCGTCCGCAGGCCGGTCCCGGCCACCGCGCCCACCGCCGTGGCCGTACCCGTCGTCTTGCCGGCCAGACCCGCGCTCTCCGGGCCCGCCATCAGGATCGACCGCTGCAACCGGCGCAGCGCGGTGGACGGCTCCAGACCCAGGTCCCGTACGAGCGTGGCCCGCAGCCGCTGGTACACGTCGAGCGCCTCACCGCGCCGCCCCGAGCGGTGCAGGGCGATCATGAACTGTCCGTGCAGGTTCTCGTGCGTGCGGTACCGGCTCACCAGCACCGTCAGCTCGGCCAGCAGTTCCCGGTGGCGCCCCAGCTTCAGGTCGGCCTCGATGCGCTGGTCGAGGGCGCACAGCCGGATCTCGTCCAGCCGCCGCGTCTCCATGTCGAGCTGCACTCCGCCGTGCACGTCGGCGAAGGCGGGTCCGGACCACAGGGCGAGCGCCTCGCGCAGCCGCTGGGCGGCGACCGGGAAGTCCCCGGCGTCCATGGCCCGGTAGCCCAGCGCCGCCAGCCGGTCGAACTCCCGAACGTCGCTGGTCCCGCCGCCACTGTTCAGCAGGTAGCCGCCGGGAAGCGTGACGAGCACGTCCTTCGCCGTCCGTGACCCGTCGCCCTGTCCCTCGCCCTCCTCCAGAGCGGTCGCGATCAGCGCGCGCAGCTGGAGGACGTAGGTCTGCAGCGTCGTACGGGCGCTGCGCGGCGGTACCGCGCCCCACAGCTCCTCGATCAGCGCCGACACCGGCACGACCTGGTCGGCATGGAGGGCCAGGAGGGCCAGGACCTGGCGGGGCTTGGGGGCGGTCGGCGTGATGGAGATTCCGTTCTCCCGCACGGCGAGTGCGCCCAGTACATCGATGTCCACGTCGTACTCCCCTGTCCTTGGATGAGTCGCAAGAGTCAGTAGAAAACAGGCCGGACGGTTTGTCAATACCAAACCGGCCATGCTGTTTTCGACCCGGCAAGATCGTGGCGCCGTTTGAAGATTCTTGTCTGACCTGCACTTTTGCATGCAGTGCACACATGTGTGACAGCTCGGAAGGCTTCGGCCGCCTCGCAACAGGGGTCATATAACACCCATCGGAGCTCAAAAATCAAACCATTCAGTCTGTTTCTTGGGGTCCTGCCGCGATCCCCGGCAGGACGACCGACCAGATCCGGGTCAGGGCGTGCGGCACGCCGGCCCCTCCGGCGTCCGCCGCACCCAGCACATCCAGCCCGGCCGTCACGGCCACCACCAGGCGGGCGGCGTCCCGCGCGGACACCCCGTCCGCCAGCAGCCCGGCCCGCGCCGCCGCCGCGAACGACTCCTCGACCCAGAGCAGCCACTGCCCGCGCAGGTCCACCCGGCTGCGGTGGGCGACGTCCGCCCCGAGCGCGAAGCCGGCCCGTACGAGCACGTCACCGACGCGCAGCCGCTGCAGCGCGTAAGTGGAATCGACCAGCACCCCCAGCGGATCACCGGCCCGCCCCGCCCCGCCCCCCACGCGGGTGATCGCCCGCACCGCCTCCGCGGCCCGCCCCTCGACGGCCCGCGCGAGGGCGGTCTTGCCGTCGAAGTGGAAGTTCAGCGCGCCGGGGCTCACTCCGGCCCGTTCGCTGATCGCGGCGATCGAGGCGGCGACGAAGCCCTCCTCGGCGAACACCTCCGCGGCCGCGCGCACCAGAGATTCCCGCGTGCGTGCCGCACGCTGCTGCTTGACCATGGGGGCTCCACACGCCGCATTCACCGCATCCGCGGTTCGCCCCGAGAGACAGGGGTACGAGATCGTCGCGGCAACGGTCGGCGCCGCCACCGGAGGCCGGGCGGACTCCCACCGGAGACCACCGCGCGCCCGCCGCCGGCCCCCGCCCCGGTACGGCCTTTTCCGGACACCGACACCACCCGACGCCAGTGCCGGCCCACCGCCCCGCCCCGCCCGGCGTGCCACCGCCCCGGCCGTGAACAGCGGCTACGCCACCGGCCGCCCGGACCGCCGGCCCTTCCGGGGGACCGGAACCGGCCCACCACCGAACGCCTGGTCTCCGACACCGCGACACGCACCCTCCCGCGCCGCCACGTCCCCGGACGCCATGTTCACCCCGGCGTCCCGGGGCCGGCCCCCCGTACGCGGGACTCCGTGCTCCGCGCGCGCAGTGCCCTCACCACCGGTCCCGTCATCGCCGTGGTCACCAGGGTCATCAGCACCAGGACCGTGAACAGCTCCACACCGATCACCCCCAGACCGAGCCCGATGTCGAGCACCACCAGCTCCGTCACCCCGCGACAGTTCATCAGCGCCCCCAGCAACACGGCCTCCTCCCGGCTCCGCCCGGCCAGCAGCGCCGCGCCCGTCGCCCCGCCCCACTTCGCCACGACGGCCACCGCCGGCACGACCGCCGCCCACAGCCAGACCCCGCCGCCCCCCAAGGCCCCCACATCGGTGCGCAGCCCGCTGCCCACGAAGAACAACGGCAACAGCACCGGCACCGCGAACTCCCGTATCCGCTCCGCCGCCCGCTCGACCTCCTTCACTCCCCGGGGCACCACCGCCCCGAAGACGAAGGCCCCGAACAGCGCGTGGACCCCGAGGACGTCGGTCGTGTACGCCGCGAGGCAGAGCCCGCCGAACAGCCCGGCCAGTACCCCGCCACCACCGGCCCCGTTCGACCGCCGCCCCAGGGCCCGGGCCAGCAACGGCCGCACGCCCCACCACATCCCCGCCGCGAACGCCCCGGCCGCCAGGGCCCGTCCCGCCCCGGCCCCCGCCCCGCCGCCGCCCGCCACGGCCACCACCACCGCGAGCAGGCACCAGGCGACCACGTCCACCACCGCCGCGCAGGCCATCGCCAACGCCCCCACCGGCGTCCCGTACAGGCCCTGCTCGGTGAGGATCCGGGCCAGCACCGGAAAGGCGGTCACGCTCAGCGCGACCGCCACGAACAGCACGAACTCCGCCCGCCCCACCCCCTCCGGCGCGAAGGACCCGTACAACCCGAGGGCCAGCAGAGCCCCGAGCGCCCAGGGCACCCACACGCCCGCCTGACTCACCAGGACCACCGCGCGCCCCTGCCCCCGCAGCAGCCCGAGGTCCAGCTCCAGCCCCACCAGGAACATGAAGGCGACCAGCCCGAGGTCCCCCAGCACCCCCAGAGTCGGCAGAACATCCCCCGGCAGCAGCCACCGTTGCCCCTGCGGCCACACCCACCCCAGCAACGTGGGCCCCAGCAGGATGCCCACGGCGATCTCCCCGACCACCGCCGGCTGCCCGACCCGGCGCGCCCCGGCACCACCCACCCCGCACGCGAGCACCACCACCGCCACGGCGACCAGCACATCACCCGCCACAGCCCCTCACTGCCCGGCTCCCCCCGCCGAAAACAACCCGGCCCCCGACTTCGGAAGGTCGTCACCGTTCGGATGCCGTCAGCCGCGGCCGTCCCACGTCTCCACGGAGAACCGGGCCTCGCGCGCGGCCCACACGTACACAGCGAGCTCCTCCGGCCCGAGGCCTCCGCCGCAGCCGATGACGCATCCCGTGCCGCGACGGCGGTCGGCGTCATGCCGGGGGAACCGGATGCCGACGAAGGCCACCGCGCGCCCCTCCACCCGGACAGGGTCACGACCCCCGGGGCAGGCACACCGCCGGTCACCCCGGCCCTCGTACCGCTCCTCGCTCACATACGGCTGCCCGGTCTCGCCGTACTCCAGGCGCGGAAGGCCGTCCCCGGCGTACGAACGGCACCTCACCGTCCAACTCCGTCACCACCTGCCGCGGATCCGCCCCGCACCGGAGCGTCCCGCCCCCTTCCAGCGGCGGCCGCCCCCGTCAGCCGCCCCGGCCACGCCCCGGGCCCTGCTCCCGCTCCCGCTCCCGCTCGGCCCCGTACGGATCCTCCGCCGACTCGGCGCGGCCGAGCGGGGCACCGGCACCGGCACCGGCACCGGTGATCGGCCGGTCCCGGTCCCCCCGCCGCACGTATGAGCCGCAGCTGCGCCGCGTGGTCGGCGAGGTCCCGCTCCTGCGCCAGGACCACCCGGCCCCCGGCGACGAGCGGCATCAGCAGCTCGGTGCACCGCGTACGACAGCCCCGCTCCTCCGCGATCCCGACGGGCATCCCCATACCGCCGCCTCGGGACCGCCGCTCCGGTCCACCCGCACCGTGGCCCGTACAGAGCCGCCCAGCCCGGCGCGCCCGCGCCCCAGGCTCCCGGTTCTGCCGAAACACCCGGCCCTCCACCCTCCATCCGCACGCCCCGGCCCTCCATCCGCACGCCCCCGGCTCCCCGGCCGATGTCCCGGTCGGGCCCCTCGGACGGATGACGCCCCGACAACTCTCAGGCCCCGGTCCCCCGCGCGGCGACCAGCAGCCCGATCCCGTCGAGGATCCGCTCCAGCCCGAAGTCCAGCGCCTGGTCCTGCCCACCCTCCCGCGCGACCGACGCCAGCGCGGCCCCGAGCGCCGGGAAGTCGGCCCCCCGCAGCCGCATCACCTCCCCCAGCACCGCCCCGAGTTCCACGTCCGGCCCACCCCCGGCAGCGCCCCCCGGTCCCCCGCCCGGCACCGCCCGCTCCTGCTCCGCGATCCCCCGGACGTGCCCGGACACCAGCACCACCGCGTCCATCGACTCGGACCCGGTCAGCCCGCACCCCTCCAGCGCCGCGAGCGCACGCTCCAGCCACCCCACCTCCCGCGGCCCCACGGCCCGCGCCCCCACCGTCGCCCGGAGCAGCCACGGATGCGCCCGGAACGCGGCGAGCAACTCCCGCGCCCACGCCCCCAGCCGCTCCCGCCAACCGCTCCCGGCCCGCTCCAGCGCGGCGTCGAGTCCCGCGGCCGGATCCGGCATCGCCGCCTCCGCCATCAGCGCGACCAGTTCCGCCTTGCCCGGCACGTACCGGTAGAGCGCCATCTTGGTGACCGCCAGCTCCGCGGCCACCCGTTGCATGGACACCCCGCCCAGGCCCTCCGCGTCGGCGATCCGCACACCCGCCCCCGCGATCCCCTCCAACGTGAGCCCGCGCCGGGGCCCCCGGGCCGGCGGCCCCGGCGGCGGCCCCCACAGCAACCGCACCGCCGGGCCCCACTGTTCGTCCGCCATCGGATCCCCTTGCACTCGCACCAAAACTGCGTCTACCGTACACAAAGCAAAAAAGTATCCGTCGGACACAATTATTTGCCCCTGGAGCCCCCGTGCCCACACCCACCCGCACCGTCCTGATCTCCGGCGCGAGCATCGCCGGCCCGGCCCTCGCCCACTGGCTCGGCCGCCACGGGTTCCGCGCCACCGTCGTCGAACTCGCCCCCGCACTGCGACCCGGCGGCCGGGCCGTCGACTTCCGCGGCGAGACCCACCTCACCGTCCTGGAGCGCATGGGAATCCTCGACGAGCTGCGCCGGGCGCAGACCGGCGGCACCACGATGACCTTCGTCGACGCCGGCGGCCGCGAACTCCTCCACCTCCCCGCCTCGTTCGCGGGCGGCGACATCGAGGTGCTGCGCGGCGACCTCGCCCGCATCCTGTACGCCTCGTCCCTACCCACCACCGAGTACGTCTTCGGCGACTCCGTCACCGGCCTCAGCGAGACCCCCACCGGCGTGGACGTGACCTTCCGCCACGCCCCGCCCCGCACCTTCGACCTGGTCATCGGCGCCGACGGCCTGCACTCCACCGTCCGCCGCCTCGCCTTCGGCCCGGAACGCCGGTACGTCCGCCACCTCGGCTACTACGCCGCCACCTGGAGCCTCCCCCGCGAACCGGACCTGCCCCCCGTCATGAGCCTCCCCCTCGACCCGGCCCCGACCCCCGTCACCACGGAGGCCCCCCACACCTCCGCCACCATCGGCCTCAACACCCCCGGCCGCCTCGCTGGCATCGGCACCTCTCCCTCGAACCCGACCCGGGCGCACGCGTTCTTCCTCTTCGCCTCACCGGAACTGCGGTACGACCGCAACGACCCCCTGCCCCAGAAGGCCTTGGTCAGGGAGGCTTTCGACGGCCTCCCCTGGCGGGTGCCCCACCTCCTCGACTCCCTCGATGCCGCCGAAGACCTCTACTTCGACTCCATCAGCCGCGCCGACGTCGGCACCTGGTCCACCACCGGCGGGCGGATCGCCCTCGTGGGCGACGCCGCCTGCGGCGCGACGATCGGCGGCATGGGCACCGGTACCGCCCTCGTCGCCGCCTACGTCCTCGCGACCGAGCTGGCCCGCTCGCCCGAGGACCCCCGCTCCGCTTTCACCCGCTACGAGTCCCTCGTGCGCCCGTACGCCGAGCGCTGCCAGAAGGGCGGCGACCGTACGGGCCCCTTCCTGGCACCCGCCACCGCCTTCGGCCTACGGCTGCGCAACACCCTGCTCGGCCGGCGCCGCTGCCTGGAGTGGATGCTCCGACAGGGCCGAAGGGCAACCACCCTTCCCCTCCCCTCTTAACGGCGTTAACGCCCTGACCATTAACGCCGTTAACACCCACCCCCCCTCCGCGGCGTTAACGCCGTTAACGCCGTTAACGCACCTCACCACCTCACCCCACCAAAAAGGAACAACGCAAACCGCCCCGCACCCTGCCAAAACCCCTCTCCATACCTCCTTAAAAGTACTGGTCGACTGGTTTTCTTCCGCCGAAGCCCACTAGATTGATCATGTACCGCCGGACGGATCCGGCGTCGGAAGAGGAGAGGCAGAGGCAGACGTGGCAAGGGTCAGGCAAGAACGGGCCGAGATCACCCGACAGGCGATCCTCGACGGTGCGGCCATCGCCTTCGACCGCTCCGGCTTCGGCGGCACCAGCCTCAGCGACGTGGTCAAGCACGCCGGAGTCACCAAGGGGGCCCTCTACTTCCACTTCCCGTCCAAGGAAGCCCTCGCCCGCACCCTGATGGACGAGCAGTTCCAGGTGTCCCAGGACGTCCCGGTCATCGAGGACCCGGGCCTCCAGACGGTCATCGACCTGACCCACCAGATGGCGGCCGGGCTGCGCTCCAACGTCCGCATCCGCGCCGGGATCCGCCTGGTCATCGAGTTCGGCTCGTTCACGCACCCCGACCCGTCCCCGTACAACGCCTGGATCGACACCTGCGTCCACTGCCTGACGCCGGCCCGGGACCGCGGTGACCTCATGCCCTCGCACGACATACAGGACCTGTCGACCTTCCTCATCGGTTCGTTCACCGGAATCCAGGTCACCTCGCACGTCCGCACCGGCCGCGAGGATCTGCACGCCCGGGTCGTGGACCTGTGGAACTACCTCCTCCCGGGCATCGTGCCCGCCCGGCGGATGCACCTCTTCGACCCGTCGGGCTCCCACGCCTGCCGCGCCGAACTCGGCCTGCCCACCGCTGCGGCAACTCCTGTCGCCCCGGCCACCCCGGCCGCGACCGACTGACAACTGCCGACTGCCGACCGACGACCGGCTGACGACCGACAACCGCCTCCAGGGCGGCCCCGCACACGCCGTGGCGATCCACGGGGGTGCTCGCTACGGCGGGTGCGGGGCCGCCCTCTCGCGCGTCCGGACCCTCCCAAGCCCCTCCCCGCCGCTCTCTCCACCCATTTCGTTAGCAAAACCCAAGCGTGGCGCCCACATGCACCCCAGAACGTTAGTAAAGTCCCTCTCATGACTTCGCCCTCGTCCCAGAACGACCGAGAGAAGGTCGTCTCCAAGCTCCCCCCGTGGCTCCGCCAGGAGTTGAAGATCCGCACCGCCCAACTGCGGGTCGACATCCAGGACGCCGTCCACCAGGGCATCGCCCACTGGAGCGGCCTCGCCTCCGCCCCCTCCCCCGTCGACACCGCGGGCGCCGAATCGTTCTCCACCTGGCTGCCCGCCGGCCAGTGGGAGTCCTTCCGCGCCGACTCCAAGGACCGCGGTGTCTCCCTCATCCAGGGCCTCGCCCAGGCGGTGCGCCTCTGGCTGGAGTTGAACCCGGCTCCCACGGTCAAGCGGCCCTCCGTCGTCCGCCGCATCGTCGTGTGCAACCAGAAGGGCGGCGTCGGCAAGACCGCCATCACCGCCGGCACCGCGGAGGCCCTCGCGGAGGACCCCTCCTCCCTCCACCCGGTCCGCATCGCGCGCCAACTGGCCCGCCTCACCCCGGCCGAGGAGAACGAAAACCCCCACGCGCCGGTCACCCCGCTGGACCTCGAAGACCTTCCGGGACTCGGCATGCGCGTCCTGCTGGTCGACTTCGACCCGCAGGGCCACCTCACCAAGCAGCTCGGCCAACAGCCCCTGCCCATCGGCGGCGACAGCCTCACCTGCCACATGGCGAGCGAGGCCAAGGGACCGCTCTCCGACCTGATCGTCCCCGTCCCGGACGACCGCTTCGGCGACCGCCTCCACCTCCTCCCCGCCTGCACCGACGCCTTCCTCCTCGACGTCCGCCTCTCCACGGTCCGCGCCCGCGAGGCCGCCCTCGAACGCGCCCTCGCCCCCGTCGAGTCCGATTACGACGTCATCCTCATCGACTGCCCGCCCAGCCTCGGCCTCAGCATGGACGCGGCCATCTACTACGGCCGCCGCCGCGACACCGAGCAGCCGGGCGCCTCCGGCGCGCTGATCGTCGTACAGGCCGAGGACTCCTCGGCCGACGCGTACGACCTCCTCACGTCCCAGATCAACGACCTGCGCGACGACCTCAGCCTCGACATCGACTACCTCGGCCTCGTCGTGAACCTCTACGACGGCCGCCGCGGCTACATCGCGACCTCGTCCCTCCAAGCGTGGATGGACATAAAGGATCCGCGGGTCGTGGCGATCGTCCCCGACCTCAAGGAACAGCGCGAAGCGGTACGGGTGAAGCAGCCGCTCTTCGTCTACGCACCGAAGGGCGACCAGGCCGTGGCCCTGCGCGCCCTCGCGAGGGAGATCTCATGAGCAAGGCAGACAAGCTCGGGGTATCGGCTTCCTTCGCCCGGGCCCAGCCCGTCGGCGTGAGCTCCCGCCGAGCCGCCATCGCCGAGGCCACGGGCGCCCCCACCTCCGGGGTCGTTCCCCCGTCCGAGGTGCCCATCGACGCCCTCGCCCACAACCCCTTCAACCTCCGCGAGGACCTCACGGACCTGGCGGAGCTGGCCGAGTCCCTGACCGTACGCGGGCAGCTCCAGCCCCTGGCAGTCGCGACCCGGATGGCCTTCATGGAGGCACACCCCGGGGCCACCGACGGCCTGGGCCGCGCCCCGTACGTGGTCATCGACGGCAACCGGCGCCTCGCCGCAGCCCACCTGGCGGGCCTGAAGACCATCCAGATCCACGTCAACGACTCCCTGTCGGCGTCGGCCGCGGACATCCTCGAATCGGCGCTCATCGCCAACGTCCACCGGGTCGACGTGGCCCCCATGGACCAGGCACGCGCCCTCCAGGAGCTGGTCGACGTCCACGGCTCCCAGGCACAGGTCGCCAAGCGGATCGGGAAGACGGCGGCCTGGGTCTCCCAGCGGCTGACCCTGCTCAACCTGACGCCCACCCTCCAGGAGAAGGTGGAGACGGGCGAGCTGAAGGTCGAACCGGCCCGCCGCATCGGCCGCCTCCCCCAGGAAGAACAGGCCGCCGCCGCCGACGAGAGCCTCAACACGGTCAACCCCCCGCGGCAGCGCACCCGCCCGGCTCCCGCCGCCAACCCGCCCCAGACACCGACCCCACCCCCCTCCCCGTCCCCCTCCCCCACACCGGCCCCCCGCATCACGATCTCCACCCACTCCCCGGAGACCATCGCGGACGCCCTGACCGCCCACCTCACCCCGGACGACCTGAAGGCCGTCACCGAACTCCTGATGACCCGCATCTGACCGGGCACCCAGGAAGCCACGGACCGACGAACGCCGGGGGCGCTGACGGCACCGCAACCGTCAGCACCCCCGCGTCCGGACCGTTAACGGCGTTAACGCCGTTAACGCCCCACGTGCGGTTCGCGTGCGTTCGGCGGTGCGCTTCACATAGGCTGCAGTCGTATAGCAGCTGCTGGAGGCACCAATGAGCGAGACGAACGAGCAGGCCACCCTCTTCGCGGCGGTCGACGCCCTGCTCGAAGAAGCAGCGGCCCAGGACGGGCTCCCCGAACCCGACGAACGCAAGCGCCTGCGCGAGGCCGCAGGTCTCAGCCAGGACCAGATCGCCAAGGCGCTCTCCGTCCGCCGCGAAACCGTCACCTCCTGGGAAACGGGCCGGACCGCCCCCCGCCCTCCCAAGCGAGCCGCCTACGCCCGCCTCCTGGAGGGCCTGGCCTCCCTCCACCCGGTCAACGGCGTTAACGCCGTTAACGCCACCCCGGCGTCCCCCACCGAGCAGACCTCCGAGCAGCAGACCATTAACGCCGTTAACGCCGTCAACCCCCATCCCCCCACCACGCCGGACCCCATTGACAGCGTTAACGCCGTTAACGCCGACACCCCTCCGGCCCCCGGAGCCCCCCTCCCCCGCTCCGCACAGCAGCCCCCCACCGTTAACGCCGTTAACGCCGTCAACGCCGTTGCCCACCCCACACCCGAACCCCCACGGGCAGCCCCCCACCCCCGCGCAGAACGACAGGCGCCCACCACCCCCCGCAAGCCGTCCAAGCGGCTCCCCCTCGCCCTCGAAGGCAACGGCCCCCTCGCTGTCCTGGACGGCACCGGCCACGCCCACGCAGCCGGCGGCGTCCTCCTCCCCCACCCCACCTCCGACCTCCCCGCCCTCATCACCTGGGCCCTCGGCCCCGACGCCGACCTCCGCGCCCCCCGCCTCCACCGCAACGGCAAGGACGGCGACCCCCTCCTCGTCCTCACCGCCCCCGCCGCGGAACGCCTCGGTCTCCCCCTCACCCTCGAAGACCGCCGCGCCCTCCGCCTCCCGGACAACCACCCCGTCATCAAGCAGCTCACCAAGGCCAAGTGGCAGCTCACCCGCCGCGGCTTCGGCCCCTGGCCCCGCATCTACCGCCCGGCCTCCCCCACCTCCGGCCGCCAGTGCGTCCAGCTCGCCGTCCTCCCCTGGGGCGCCCTCGACACCCGCGCCTGGGGCGAGGACACCGCCGACCTCCCCGCCCCGGAACTCGCCGAACTGCTCACCGCCTACGCCACCCGCCTCCTGACCCCCCGCGGCTCCACCGCCGTGACGGGCCTGGAACTCATGACGGCGCTGCGTCCCCCCACCCGCGCCGCACGCAACCCCGACACCAACACCTGGGAGTCCGCCCCCGTCGCCGGCTCCCTCACCCGCCCCGTCGACCCGGCCCCCCCGGAGGCCCCCGACGAGCACCCCGTGGTCGCCGCCCTGTACCCCCGCTCCCACCAGCGCACCCCGGACCAGGTCCTCGACGAAGAGGCCTACGACTGGATCCGCGACCCGGAGCTCCTCACCGACGCCGAATGCGCCGCCACCCACGCGGTCGGCCTCGACGTGAACATGGCCTTCGCCGCCGCCGCGAACCGCCTCACCGTCGGCCTGGGCCCCGCTGCCCACACCACGCACCCGCGCTTCGACCCGAAGACCCCCGGCTGCTGGCTGGCCGACCTCTCCTCCCTCCCCCACGACCCCCGACTCCCCAGCCCCTTCACCCCGCACGGCAAGCCCCCCACCGGACCGGCCTGGTACGCGACCCCGACCCTCGCCTACGCCCAGGAGCTCGGCCACGAGGTCCGCCCCACCGAGGCCTGGCTCCGCCCGGACCACGGCCCGTA
Organism: Streptomyces sp. NPDC031479; assembly: GCF_055581065.1. Classification (NCBI taxonomy): domain Bacteria; kingdom Bacillati; phylum Actinomycetota; class Actinomycetes; order Kitasatosporales; family Streptomycetaceae; genus Streptomyces; species Streptomyces sp. NPDC031479. The sequence continues at coordinate 4,108 of NZ_JBVIKC010000060.1, read as the reverse complement.
CCTCGACGCCTGGTACACCCGCCTCCGCGACGCCTACATGGCCACCATGGCCGACCTCGGCGTCACCTCCTCCCTCACCGAGTCCGAGTTCCTCCGGGCCATGGCGACCCACAAGCAGCACGACCCCCTCGCCGCCTCCGTCCTCTCGGCGATCAAGGCCACCGTGAAGGGCGGCATCGGCAAGCTCCGCGAGCGTCCCCAGGGCGCCGGCTACCGCCCGGGCGAACCCTGGCCCGCGCTCGAACGCCCCACCTGGCGCCCCGACATCCGCGCCGCCGTGATCTCCACGGCCCGGGTCAACATGCACCGCAAGATGCTCAAGCTCTCCACGGTGGCCGGCCTCCACCCCATCGCGGTCCTCTCCGACTGCGCGGTCTACCTCTCCCCCGGCCCCAGCCCCCTGGACCTCCTCCCCCGCACCCCGGACGGCAAGCCCCTCCCCGGCGGCTTCCGCCTCGGTGTCAGCCCGGGCATGGTCAAGCACGAAGGCACCCAGCCCCTCCTCTGGGCGGTCCAGATGCTTGACGAAGGCCTCAACCCCGCCCGCCACATCAAGGGCCACGACGCAGCAGCAGACGGCGAGTAATCCATGTCCGACATCTCCGACAGCCTGTCCAAGGCCGACGAACTCCACTTCACCCGCCCCGTCCCCAAGTCCGCGGGCGCCCAGATGCGCTTCCTCGTCAAGCAGCTCAAATCCACCAAGGCGGTCGCCACCACCCTCGGCATCTCCCAGCGCACCGTCGAGCGCTACGTGAAGAACCAGATCAAGCAGCCCAAGCCCGAACTCGCCGCCCGCCTCGAAGCGGAAGTACGCCGCCGCTGGCAGCCCCTGGTCCGCAAGCGTGCCCGCGAGCAGGCCTCCAGGACCACCGGACTCGTCATCGAGACCCGCGCCCGCTTCGGCTTCACCGCGGCCCCCGGCACCACCGACGACGGGCGCATGCGCCGCATCACCCAGCACCTCCCCCCGGAGTACGCGGGCCGCCTGTTCGCCGCCCAGGAGACCGGTGCCACCGAGAACCAGCTCCGGCACATCACCGCCGAGGCGCTCCAGGAGATCTACTTCAAGGACAACGGCGCCCGCGCCGGCGGCCTCCTCGTCGAGTTCACCGACATCGACTACGTCGACATCGCCTTCTGAAACCAACCGCCCCGAAAACCCCCCAAAACGGCTGGAATCACCGAAGCCCCAGAATCGCCCCTCCAGCCCCCAGAAACCAAAGAGGGTCCCGGGATACCCCGGGACCCTCCAGCGCTCTCAAAACCCCCTCAGAAGCCCTCTACGGGCCTCCCTTTCGGGGATCACCCCACGGCGTGCAAAGTCCTCCGCCGCTTCGACTCCGCAGCCTTCTTCGCGGCGGCCTGCGCCGCCCGCTTCTTCCGCTGCTCCGCCAGCTGGTCCTGGTACTCCGCCACCGCCTGGTGGTAACTGGCCACGTACCCCCGGGCGTCCAGCCGCTCCTCGGGCGCCATCTCGTTCACCGCGGCGACAGCGTCCTCGAAGGAGTTGTAGCCCGCCAGCATCGGGTTGATCTGATAGACCCCGTTCCTGACCTTCCGCACCAGCTTCGCGAGCTCCAGGCTCCGCAGCGCCGCGTTCACGCTCGGCCGACTGAGCTCCAGCAGCCCCCCGATGGTGGCCTGATCGATGAGGATCCGCCCCCCGGGCTCACTCAGCGAACGCAGCTTCAGCAGCACGCGGTACGCGGCCGGCGGAAGGTCGAGGTCGGAGAGAAGCCCGTCTGCGTTGACCGCAGCGAATCGCAAGGTGCTCACTGAGCTGTCCCTTCTTCCTTGCGCTGTGCCCGGCTCAGCCGGCGCGCAGCGCGCTCCTTGGACCGTTCGGCCCGCAGTTCCTCGATTGCCTGCCGCATGTGGTCCAGCGACGGGAACCGCACCAGGTCCGGCAGGCTCGTATCGCTGCGAATCTGCGAGATGGTGCTGTGCTGCTCCACCTTCACGAACTCACCCGCCGTCTCGGTACCCGGGATGAACTCAGCCACCCGGTAACTGTAAGGCGGGTTGAACTGGTACACGCCCCGCCGCACCTTGAAGACGATCCCATGAGACATGACAGTGTGCAGCGCCTCCGACGTCTTTGTCCGGCTGACGTCCAGGATCGTAGCCATCTCCTCCTGAGTAAGTGGAATCCGGCCCCCCGCACGCTGGCACGCGATCAGCAGCAGGATCAGCCTCAGGGGCAATGCTTCCCTGAAGTACTGGGCAATCACCAGGAAGAACTCAAGGCTGTCCATGGAGAACGCATTTGGCTGACTCTGCGTCCCGTAGAACTCCAGCGGCTTGCGCTCACCGTCCAGCGTGAGCTTGCGGCTGGGATACCGCCTCGCGAGGCTGTCCAGATCCTTGACCGGAGCCAGCGGCTGACTCCACGCCGAGATCGCGTCATCAACGGGGAGATCAGGACGCGGCGCGCGCGACGGACTCGGCCGACGGCGCTGTGGCTCTGATGACACGAGGATGCTCTCCACTTCGTTGATCTGCAGAGAGAGTATGTCAACAAGGGTGACACTAATGTCACGCTCGTTGACGTTCGGCGTGTCTTGTGTCCCCCCAGGAGGGACACATCTCGGCCATGACCCCTTCAGGCCCCCTCTACGCGCCCACGACCCAACCACTCCGCCCTCTCACGCAGTTCGGGGGCGTATCTCCGCTAAAACGTCAGCCTCCCCGACGTTTTAGCCCAAAAAGCGTCAGTCTCGCTGACGTTTTGCGGTCGCTCTGTCCCCCTACCAGCGACACATCGACCGAGTTATGTCCCTTCTGAGGGGACATAACTTTCCCCGCGCACCACGCCTGACCTGCGACGACGCATATCCGTACTCTCTATAGGCCGTCAGCTGCCGCGCTTCACACGCCCAACGCCGTGACCAACCGGCTCTGAGCCCTCATTTCCTGACACCCCGACACCTGAACCACCCCAAGTCCCTGTACCGGACACCGTGTCCATAACCGCGCAGAATCTGACTGATTCCTATCTCTATCCCCAGAACACTTTGAAGCAACACACCCATCCACCCTTAACGCCGTTAACACTGTCGCCTCTCACTCCACCTCCTCTCCACCGCAACTCACCTCAACGTCCAACAACCCCCGATATGAGCAACCCAACACGGCATTGCCCCAGGTCAACCACACACCGCCAAACCCCCGCTCAAAACTCGACCGACCAACTAAAGCGACGGTTTAGCCACACCCCACCCCGCACCGCGAACACCACACGCCAGGTGCACACCCACGCCCCCGCTGGCCGACGGAAGCCACAAGACCAACCTTCAGAACAACTCCGCTCCAGAACAGACCGGAAGACCTCAGAACCAAACCCTCAGGGCGCACCTGGAGCCAGAGAAGCTTCCTGCTCAGGCGAGCTCTGGGCAGGCGAACCACCGGGGCTGAACGGGGAAGGCAACGGCCTGTCCCCCTCGGCCCCGAACATAGTCAGTCCACAGGGGCAGGGGTAAAGGCAGGCCGCCTCGACGGCCAACTGAGCTGACGCCATCGCAACGAAGTGGAGAGACCCCCAGGCCCTGGTTGGGTGGGGCTTGGCCCATGAGACAACCAGGCAAGGGTCTACCCAGGCATGCAGCGTTTGGGCCCCCACAGAAGGCCGGCCAGCGTCCGGGTAGTAGGCAACATCGAGCGCAGCGAGGTAAGTCCCTGGAGCGAAGCGGAGGGGACTCCGTCCTGAGGCAGGGCCATGGTGGGCCCAGGCCGCTCCGCCGAGGGCAGCGAGGCCTGTTTCCGGAGCGAGGCGGAGGGAACTCCTGCCGGAGGCAGGCCATCATGCTCTAACCCACTTTTCAAGCGCTCAGCGCTTGTGCTCTCGCCTAAGGCGAGAGCAGGGTCCGCGGAGCGGACCCTGCTGGACGTAGCGAGGCGTTTCCGAAGCGAAGCGGAGGAAACCCCTGCCGAAGGCAGGGCAGTGGTGGGCGTAGCCCACCCGCCGAGCGCAGCGAGGCGGGGTCTCGTCCCAAGCGCGCAGCGCTTGGGACCCGGGCCGAAGGCCCGGCCACGGCCCGCGAAGCGGGCCCCGCCGAGCGCAACGAGGCGGGTCTCTTCCCAAAGACACAGAGCGGGGGGGGACGGA
>NZ_JBVIKC010000059.1:0-47911 GCF_055581065.1 Streptomyces sp. NPDC031479 | reverse complement strand
CGCGAGGACATCGAACTCCCTCAGATCTACTTCGCCCACGAACGCGAGGTCTTCCAGCGCAACGGCATGTGGCTGACGGCCGGCGAATGGGGCGGCCCCAAGGAGGGCGAGAGCACCGAGACCCGCCTGATCCGCTACCGCACCGTCGGTGACATGTCCTGCACAGGCGCCGTCGACTCCGACGCCACCACGCTGGACGCCGTGATCACCGAGATCGCCGCCTCCCGGCTCACCGAGCGGGGCGCGACCCGCGCCGACGACAAGCTGTCCGAGGCCGCGATGGAAGACCGCAAGCGCGAAGGGTACTTCTAACATGACCAGCACCACCGAGCAGTTCGCCGATCTGGCGGCGACCACCCTGCTGCGCTTCGCCACCGCCGGCTCCGTCGACGACGGCAAGTCCACGCTCGTCGGACGCCTGCTGCACGACTCCAAGTCGGTCCTGACCGACCAGTTGGAGGCGGTCGAGCGGGTCTCCGCGAGCCGCGGTCAGGACGCCCCCGACCTGGCACTGCTGACCGACGGCCTGCGGGCCGAGCGGGAACAGGGCATCACCATCGACGTGGCGTACCGCTACTTCGCCACCGCCCGGCGCCGGTTCATCCTCGCCGACACCCCGGGGCACGTGCAGTACACCCGGAACATGGTCACCGGCGCCTCCACCGCCGACCTGGCCGTGGTCCTCGTCGACGCCCGCAACGGCGTGATCGAGCAGACCCGCCGGCACGCCGCCGTCGCGGCCCTGCTGCGCGTCCCGCACGTGGTCCTGGCCGTCAACAAGATGGACCTGGTGGGCTACGAGGAGTCGGTCTTCGCGAAGATCGCCGAGGAGTTCACCGCGTACGCCTCCGACCTGGGCGTCCCGGAGATCACCGCGATCCCGATCTCGGCCCTGGCCGGGGACAACGTCGTCGAGCCCTCCGCGCACATGGACTGGTACGGCGGCCCGACGGTGCTGGAACACCTGGAGACCGTCCCGGTCAGCCACGACCTCACCGCCTGCCCGGCGCGTTTCCCGGTGCAGTACGTGATCCGCCCGCAGACCGCCGAGCACCCCGACTACCGGGGCTACGCGGGCCAGATCGCCTCGGGCGTCCTGCGCGTCGGCGAGGCCGTCACCGTCCTGCCGTCGGGCCGTACCAGCACGATCGAGGGGATCGACGCCCTCGGCGAGTCCGTGGACATCGCCTGGGCGCCGCAGTCGGTGACGGTCCGCCTCAAGGACGACATCGACATCTCGCGCGGCGATCTGATCGCGCCGTCCGCGAGCGCGCCGGCCACCACGCAGGATGTCGTCGCGACGGTCTGCCACGTGGCCGACCAGCCCCTGGCCGTGGGCGCGCGGGTGCTGCTCAAGCACACCACCCGCACGGTCAAGGCGATCGTCAAGGAGATCCCCTCGCGGCTGACCCTCGACGACCTCTCCCAGCACCCGGCCCCCGGCCAGCTGGTGGCCAACGACATCGGCCGCGTCGTCGTCCGCACCGCCGAGCCGCTCGCGCTCGACGCGTACGCCGACTCGCGCCGCACCGGGTCCTTCCTGCTGATCGACCCGGCCGACGGCACCACCCTGGCGGCGGGCATGGCGGGCGACTCCTTCGCCTCCCAGGCCAAGACGACCGTCCAGGCGGATGAAGAAGGGTGGGACTTCTAACCCATGCTCTCCGACATCTACTCCACCTTCGCGAAGGAGGGCGGCCGCGTGGGCAGCGGCGTCCTCGGCAGCGGCCAGGGAGGGGTGGCGCGATGTGCGCGATGACGTACGCGCACCGCATGCGCGCCCTCACCCCCCACGAGCCGTACCCGTCCCCGCTCCAGAAACGAAGACGTGCGTCATGACGCCATGACGCTACGAGAGGAAGTCCTCCCGTGCCTGCCACCGGTACCACCCGCACCGCCCTGCACCGCGGCATCGTCGCCGCCGCCGCCCTGCCGCTCCTGATCGGCGCCCTCGCCTCCTGCGGCTACGGCTCCGAGGCCGAGAAGGACGAGCCCAAGGACACCGCGGCCTCGAACGTCGCCGCCGGGGGCAAGAAGCTCTCCGCCTCCGAGGTCCGCATCGGGTACTTCCCGAACCTGACGCACGCCACCGCTCTGGTCGGCCTCCAGGAGGGCCTGATCGAGAAGGAACTGGGCGGCACCAAGATCAAGCCGCAGTCCTTCAACGCCGGTCCGTCCGAGATCGAAGCCCTCAACGGCGGCTCTCTCGACATCGGTTTCATCGGCCCCTCGCCGTCGATCAACGGCTACGTGAAGTCCAAGGGCCAGAACCTGCGGATCGTCTCCGGCTCCGCCTCCGGCGGCGTCAAGCTGGTCGTGAACCCGGACAAGATCAAGACCTTGGACGACCTCAAGGGCAAGAAGATCGCCACTCCTCAGAAGGGGAACACGCAGGACGTCGCGTTCCTCAACTGGATCTCCGAGAAGGGCTGGTCGGTCGACCCGGAGTCCGGCAAGGGCGACGTCTCCGTCGTCCGCACGGACAACAAGGTCACCCCGGACGCCTTCAAGCAGGGCTCGATCGACGGCGCCTGGGTGCCGGAGCCGACGGCCTCCAAGCTCGTCTCCGACGGTGGTTCCGTCCTCCTCGACGAGACGGCCCTGTGGCCCGACAAGAAGTTCGTGATCACGAACGTCATCGTGTCGCAGAAGTTCCTCAAGGAGCACGCGGACGTGGTGGAGGCCGTGCTCAAGGGCACGGTGAAGACCAACGAGTGGATCAACGCCAACCCGGACAAGGCCAAGGCCTCGGCGAACGCGAAGCTGGCGGCGGACAGCGGCAAGCCGCTCGACGCGAAGATCATCGACCCGGCGTGGAAGTCCATCCTCGTCACCGACGACCCGCTCGCGAGCACGCTGAAGACGGAGTCCGACTGGGCGGTGAAGGCCAAGCTCATCGAGCAGCCGGAGCTGGCCGGCATCTACGACCTGACGCTCCTGAACAAGGTCCTCAAGGCCGCGGGCAAGCCCGAGGTCTCCGACGCCGGTCTCGGCGCCAAGTAACTCCGTAGTCCAGCAACCCAGGAGGTGACGACCATGGCCACCACGCTCGCCAAGGCTGCCGAGGGCACCGTAGCGGAGCAGACGCACGCCGCCCGCATCGAGCACGTCTCGAAGTCCTTCTCCGGCCCGGCCGGATCGCAGCTCGTCCTGGACGACATCAGCCTCGATGTCGCTCCCGGAGAGTTCGTCACCATCCTGGGGGCCTCGGGGTGTGGCAAGTCCACCCTGCTCAACCTGGTCGCGGGACTCGACAAGCCGTCCGCGGGGTCCATCGAGACCCCCGGCGGCCGCCCAGCCCTGATGTTCCAGGAGCACGCCCTCTTCCCGTGGCTCACCGCGGGCAAGAACATCGAACTCGCCCTGCGCCTGCGCGGGGTGCCCAAGAACGACCGCAAGCCGGAGGCCGAACGGCTGCTGGAGCTGGTGCGGCTCGGCGGGGCGTACGGCAAGCGCGTCCACGAACTGTCCGGCGGCATGCGCCAGCGCGTGGCCCTGGCCCGCGCCCTCGCCCAGGACAGCCGCCTGCTGCTGATGGACGAGCCCTTCGCGGCCCTCGACGCCATCACCCGCGACGTCCTGCACGGCGAACTCACCCGCATCTGGGCCGAAGCGAACATCAGCGGCTCCGCCGCGGGGGGACTCTCCGTCCTCTTCGTCACGCACAACGTCCGCGAGGCCGTCCGCCTCGCCGAGCGCGTGGTCCTGCTCTCCTCCCGGCCCGGCCGGGTCGCGAAGGAATGGACCGTGGACATCCCGCAGCCGCGCCGCATCGAGGACGCGGACGTCGCGGAGCTGTCCGTCGAGATCACTGAACACCTGCGTGGGGAGATCCGCCGCCATGGCCAGCACTGACACCACCGCGAAGGCCACGGCCAAGCACGACGACCTGGCCGGACTGGAGGCGGGCCTCGACGCCCTCGACGCCGTCCAGACCCACCGCGCCCCCGTCCGCGAGATCCTCACCAAGAAGGCCCTGCCCCCGCTGCTGGCCGTCGGCCTCGTGCTGGTGGTCTGGCAGGTCCTGGTCTCGGCTAAGGTCACCGACGAGACCAAGCTGCCCGCCCCGGGCGCCGTGTGGGACAGCCTGAACGCGATGTGGCTCAAGGGCACCCTGCTCGACGTGATCTGGACCAGCGTCTCGCGCGGCCTGCTCGGCTTCCTGCTGGCCCTGGCCATCGGCACCCCGCTCGGCCTGCTCGTCGCCCGCGTCAGGTTCGTGCGCGCCGCGATCGGGCCCATCCTCCAGGGCCTGCAGTCCCTGCCCTCGGTCGCCTGGGTCCCCCCGGCGGTCCTCTGGTTCGGGCTCAACGACGCCATGATGTACACGGTGATCCTGCTGGGCGCCGTCCCCTCGATCGCCAACGGGCTCGTCTCCGGCATCGACCAGATCCCGCCGCTGTTCCTGCGGGCCGGACGCACCCTGGGCGCCACCGGTCTGCGCGGCGCCCGGCACGTGGTCATGCCCGCCGCGCTGCCCGGCTACCTCGCCGGCCTCAAGCAGGGCTGGGCCTTCTCCTGGCGCTCCCTGATGGCCGCCGAGATCATCGCCAGCTCCCCCGACCTGGGCCTGGGCCTGGGCCAGCTGCTGGAGAACGGCCGCAACAACATCGACCTGCCCGGGGTCTTCCTCGCGATCCTGCTGATCCTCGTGGTCGGCATCGCCATCGACCTGCTGATCTTCAGCCCGGTCGAGCGGTGGGTGCTGCGCAGCCGCGGACTGCTGGTCAAGAGCTGAGTCCCGTGTCCCGCGCCCTCCTCGTCATCGCCCACGGCAGCCGCGATCCGCGGCACGCGGCGACCGTGCACGCCCTCGTCGGGCGGGTCCGGTCGCTGCGGCCGGGGCTGCGGGTCGAGACGTCCTTCCTGGACTTCAACGGCCCGACCGTCTCGCAGGCCCTCGCTTCGCTGTACCTGTCCGGCGTGCGGGAGGTCGTGGCCCTGCCGCTGCTGCTGACGCGGGCCTTCCACGCGAAGGCGGACATCCCGGCGGTGCTGGCGGAGGCCGGCACCCGGCTGAGCGGTCTCTCGGTCCGGGTGGCCGACGTACTCGGCCCGTCCCCGCTGCTGGTCGCGGCCCTGGAGCGGCGCCTGGCGGAGGCCGGTCTCGGCCTCACCCCGGCGGAGCGCGCCACCACCGGTGTGGTGCTCGCGTCCGCCGGTTCATCGGACCCGGAGGCGATCGCAGTGATCGCTGAAATCGCGCGGGAGTGGCGGCACACCGGTTGGTGCGCCGTGCGGCCTGCGTTCGCCTCCGCTGCCCTTCCCCGTACGGAGGACGCCGTACGGGCCCTGCGCGCGGAGGGCGTCCGCCGGGTGGCGGTGGCCCCGTACGTCATCGCTCCCGGCCGCCTCCCGGACCGCATCGCGGCCGGCGCCGCCGCCTCCGGCGCGGACGTGCTGGCCGAGGTCCTGGGCGCCGCCCCGGAACTCGCCGGCCTCCTGCTGCGCCGCTACGACGCGGCCGCCGCCGGCCGGGCCCGGCGTACCGCCCTCACGGCCTGACCGGCCCGCCGCCTCAGACGCGGGCGGCCGCCTCGTCGGCCAGGGCCGTCAGGTCGGCGATCGACATGGCCCCCGGCGGCAGGCCCTCCCGGGCGAAGATGTTCGCCGCGTGCCGCAGCACGTCGTTGACGGGCGTCGCCACCCCGTGCAGCCGGCCCAGCAGCACGATCTCGCCGTTGAGGTAGTCGGCCTCCACCGACCCCGTCCCGCGCGCCAGGCTCTGCCAGGAGGAGCCGCCGCGCACGCCCGGGGGCTGGTTGACCTTGCCGTCGCGGGCCGCCGCCTGCTCCGCTTCCGTGGCGTGGGCGATGCCCGCCGCTTCCAGGGCGGCCTTTCCCTCGCGGATCGCGCGCAGCAGCAGTGCCGCCTTGGCCGGGTCCGGTTCGGGGCCGGTGGTCGCCTGGATCGCGTTGCCCAGGTTGCCGAGCAGCTTCGCGTACTTCCACCGCATGACGTCCTCGACGACCGGCGCCTCGAACCCCGCCTCCTCCAGGTCGGCGGCGACCGAGGCGATCCGCCGGTCGGTGCCCCCGGCCGCCTTGCCGAGGTGCAGTATCCCGGTCAGCGGGGCGCACAGCGCGGAGACGACGCCGGGCTCCAGGAAGGTGGCGGGCAGCCAGACGCAGACCCCGTACACGCGCGCGAAGCGGCGCAGGGCCAGGCGTTCGCTCTCCACGCCGTTCTGCGCGCACAGCAGCGGCAGCCGCTGGGCCGCCGTCCCGCCGCCCGCGACCTCCGCGTCGCCCCACGCGTCGAGGGCGGCGACGGCGTCCTGGGTCTTCACGGTGAGGAGGAGGACGTCGTCGGGGCGCAGTTCGCCCAGTTCCGCCGGTGCGGCGGCCACGGGGAGCCGGTGGACGCGCGCGCCGTCGGCGGTGGTGAGGCGGAGCCCGTCCGTCCGTAGTGCCTCGGCGTGCGCGCCGCGCGCGACGAGGACGGCCTCCCGGCCCGATTCCGCGAGCCGTCCGCCGATGGTCGCGCCGATCGCTCCGGCGCCGATGATGATGTAACGCATGCCCCGAGCCTGGCACACGGGCCGTGCGCGGTTACGGTCGGGCCATGACGGACACCGTGTTCTGCCTGGGCGGGGACCTGCCGCTGCGTCGTCTCGGACTCGGCACCGGGGGGCTGGTCGGCCCCGGTTACTGGGGGCCGCGCGGCAGTCGCGCGGATGCCGTGGCGCTGCTGCGCGCGGCGGTCGGGCAGGGGGTGCGGCTGATCGACACCGCCGACAACTACGGGCCGGAGCTGGCCGAGGAGCTGGTCGCCGAGGCCCTCCACCCGTACGGGGACGGGCTCGTGGTCGCCACGAAGGGCGGGGTGGTGCGCACCGGCCCGGACGAGTGGCACGTGGCGGGCCGGCCCGGGGAGTTGCGCCGGATGTGCGAGGCGAGCCTGCGGCGGCTGCGGGTGGAGCGGATCGACCTCTACCAGCTGCACCGTTTCGACCCGGCGGTGCCGATGGCCGAACAGCTGGGCGAGCTGGCGCGGTTGCGGGAGGAGGGGAAGATCCGGCACATCGGTCTGGACACGGTGAGCGCGCCGCAGCTGCGGGAGGCCCTGGAGTCGGTCCCGGTGGCGGCGGTGCAGAACCCGTACAACCTGCTGGACCGGTCCTCGGCGCAGGTGCTGGCGCTGTGCGAGGAGCGCGGGATCGCGTTCCTGCCGTACTACCCACTGGGCAGCGGCGCCCTGACCGGCGGGGGCGCGGCCGCCGTCACCGGGGTGGCGGCGGCGCACGGGGCGGTTCCGGGGCAGATCGCGCTGGCCTGGCTGCTGCACCACTCGCCGGTGCTCTGCCCGACCCCGGGCACCGGCTCCACCGACCACCTGGCGCAGAACCTGGCCGCGGCCTCGGTCCGGCTGGCGCCGGGGGAGGTCGCGCTGCTGGACGCGGTGGCCGGGGTGTGACGGCTCAGAGCGAGCCGACGACCTTTCTGGGGGTGATGCGGACCACGACCCGCTCGGCGTCGTCGGCCGACGCCGGGTTGAAGTCCGCGTAGTCCTTGCCCGTGTACTTGCGCGACAGCTCGTCGATCAGCTCCTGTCCGCCCTCCGTGGTCATGGTGGCGCTGCCGCGGATCTCGGCGTAGGTGTAGGGCGCGTTCGCGGGGTTGATCATGACGGTGACCCGCGGGTCCCTGCGGAGGTTCATCTCCTTGCGGCGGCCGACGGTCGTGGAGAACAGCAGCTCGTTGCCGTCCCGGGTGAGCCAGGTGACGGACAGCTGCGGGCTGCCGTCCGGCTGGACGGTGGCGACGGTCGCGAAGACGGGGGTGTCGTCGATGACCTTCCGCAGGTCGTCGGAGAGTGCGTCGGACACGGGGCGGGTTCCTTCCCTCGGCTTGCGGCTGTCGGCCGGCGGCTGGGTCCGGACCGACTGCCCGTCGCTGAAGATCAGCAGCGGACAGCCTGCAAAATCACCGCTTCCCCCGCAAGCGCATCGGGCCCGCCGCACCGAGTCCTTCGACGGTTCACCCGTGCGGCCGAGTCCCGGGGTGGGCGAGGCCGTCGAGGACCAGGGCGAGCAGGTGGGCGCGGCGGGCCGAGAGGGCGGGCGCCTGGCCGGTGATCCAGCTGAGGGCGTTGACCAGGGCGAACAGGTCGGTGCCGTCCACGTCGGGGCGGATCCGGCCGGCGTCCTGGGCCGCCCGGAGCAGGCGGCCGCCCGCCTCCCGCATGCCCAGGCACGAGGCGTGCAGCGCGGACTCCGGGTCCGCGAGGGTGGCCGCCAGCGAGGCCGGCAGTCCCCGGAAGGTGCCGGCCCACACGATGAACTCGCCGAGCCAGTCGGCGAGCGCCCCCTCGGGCGGCAGGTCCGCGTCCGCCAGGGCGTCGGCCCGCGCGGCGAGGCCGCCGAAGCCGGTGCGCAGGAGGGCCTCCAGGAGCGTGTCGCGGGTCGGGAAGTGCCGGTAGAGCGTGCCGAGTCCGACGTCCGCGCGGCGGGCGACGTCGCGGAGCGAGGCGTCGGTGCCCTGCTCGCCTATGACCTCGCGGGCCGCTTCGAGGATGCGTTCCCGGTTGCGCCGGGCGTCGGCGCGCTGCCCCGGCGGTGCGGGCTCATCTGGCATGGGGATTCCTGACGTTGACAAACGGAGCACTGCTCCGCCTACGATTCGGAGCAGCGCTCCGGATTCTATCGGGACGGGGTGCTCTCTTTGGCGTGCACGGACACGGAAGGTCGGGGGAAGACCATGGGAACGACGACGATGCAGGCTGTACGCGTACACGCGTTCGGCGGCCCGGAGCAGCTGGCGTACGAGGAGGTGCCGCGGCCGGCGGCGGGACCGGGCGAGGTGCTGGTCCGCGTCCACGCCGCCGGGGTCAACCCGGTGGACCGGTACGCGCGACAGGGCTTCACGGTGCTGCCGGAGGCGCTCCGGCCGCAGTGGCCGCTGCCGTACACCCCGGGCTCCGACGTGTCCGGCGTGATCGTGGAGACGGGCGCCGGGGTCACCTGCTGGCGGGCCGGGGACGAGGTGTTCGGCCTGGTCCGCTTCCCCGGCCGGGCCTCGGCGTACGCCGAGTACGTGGTCTCCCCCGCCGGGAACCTCGCCCGCAAGCCGGCCGCGCTGGGGCACACGGAGGCGGCCGCCCTGCCGATGGCGGGGCTGACGGCGTACCAGTACCTCTTCGAGCACGTGAAGGTGCGCGGGGGCGACACGGTACTGGTCAACGGTGCGGCGGGCGGGGTGGGCCACCTCGCCGTGCAGCTGGCCCGGACCGCGGGCGCCGCCCGGGTCGTCGCGGTGGCGTCGGGGCGCCACGAGGCCTTCCTCCTGGGTCTGGGGGCCGACCGGTTCGTGGACTACACGCGCACGGCCGCCGGGGAGGCCGTACGCGGGGTGGACGTGCTGATCGACGCCGTGGGCGGCCCGGAAGGCCACCGCCTCCTGCCGGCCATGCGGCCCGGCGGGCGCATCGGCGCGGTCTTCCCCGGGGAGTACCACGCGGAGCGCGCGGCCGGGCAGGGCGTCACGGCCGGCGCCTGGCAGGTGCGCCCCAGCGGGGAGCAGCTGGCCGAACTGGCCCGGCTGGCGGACCGCGGCGCGCTGCGGGTGGCCGTCGAGGAGGTCTTCCCGCTGGCCGGGGCCGCGCGGGCGCACGCCCGCGCCGAGCGGGGCCACCTCCAGGGCAAGATCGTCCTCGCCGTGGCTCCCGCGTAGGGAGGCCGGACGGCGGCGCGCACCGGAGGACGCCCGCGGTCAGGGGCGGGTCAGTTCGACCAGCTTGGCGACGGTGTTCCAGTTGCGGGTGGTCACGTCCAGGCCCTTGACCACGGCCGGGCGGGCGAGCACCTCGGCCAGCTTGGAACGGCCCAGGCCGTCCGGTGCGTAGAGGTAGAGGACCCGGTCCCCGAGCCGGTACTCCTCGGGGAGGTACGCGGCGCCGTCCAGCGCGGCGAAGCGCTCCGGGCCGGGCTGCGCCGAGAAGAAGGTCGCGTGGAGCTGCCTGCCCTCCAGCTCGGCGGCCGGGAAGGGGCAGGCGCCGGCGACGGCGGCCAGGTACTCCCCGTCGACGACCAGGCAGGGCACGCGGAAGCCGAAGTGGCCCTCGATCGCGGCCTCCAGCCCCCGGGCGAGGGCGTCCGGGTCGCCCTCGCCGCTGCTGAAGACGGCGTTGCCGCTCTGCAGGTAGGTCTGCACGTCACCGTGGCCGAGTCCCTCCAGGACCGCGCGCAGCTCGGCCATCGGGACCTTCTTGTTCCCGCCGACGTTGATGCCGCGCAGCAGCGCCGCGTACTTCTTCTTCGTCATGGGCGCACCCTAAGCCCCGCCTCTGACAGTGCCCCGTCGACGAGGTCGGCGGCCTGCCGCGTCCCGCCCTCGGCGGCCATCGCGGCCCGGATGGCCTCGGCGCGCACGGCGACCTCGGGGTCGGCCAGCAGGCCGAGGACGGCCGCGCGCAGGGCGATGGCGTCGGCCCGCTCCATCGGGAGGTGGCGGGCCACGCCGAGGGAGGCCAGCATGTCGGCGTTGCCGAACTGGTCGACGGCCTGGGGGACCGCGACCATGGGGGTGGCGGTGGCGAGGCCCTCCTGGCTGCCGCCCGCGCCCGCGTGGGTGACGAAGGCGTCGGCCTGGCGCAGGATGTCCAGCTGGGGAACCCAGCGGTGGACTTCGACGTTGGCCGGCACCTCCCCCAGTTCGGCCTCGTCCGTGAACTTCCCGATCTGGAGGACCACGTACCAGTCGGGGAGGTCGCCGAAGGCCTCGATGCAGGCCCGGTAGAAGGCGGGCTGCTTGGTGAAGGTGGAGCCGAGGGAGACCAGGAGCAGCTTCCTGCCCCGCGCGGCCTCAGGGCGCCGCCAGGTGCCCTGAGTGGCGGCGCGGTCGCCCTGGCAGGCCCCGACGAAGGTGTACACGTCGGGGTCGACCCGGTCGGCGTGGGGCTGGAGGGCGCGCGGGATGAGGACGATGCTGCGGGGCGGGCGGCCGACGAACCGGTCCGGGTCCTCCTCGATGCCGTTTTCCCGCAGCCAGGCGCCGAAGCGCGCGTAGTAGTCCCTTCCGCGCTCGGAGGCGCGCAGTTGGGCGGTCATCGGGGCCGCGACCTCCTCCTCGTAGCCGTCCCAGGCCACGAGGTTCGGGGAGAGGGAGATCGCGGGGACGCCCCAGCGGTGGGCCAGGACGATCGCCGCGTAGGCGGTGATGTCGTGCAGGACGAGGTCCGGCTCGTCCCCCTCGAAGGCGGCGACGAGCTGTGGGAGCGCCTGGACCGCGTCGTTCAGGAAGGGCTCGATCTGGTCGATGAGCTCGGTCCCCCAGGCGTCGGGGTCATCCTCGGTGGGCAGGGTGGAGTTCCAGATCACCGGGGTGGCGCCGGTCTCGGCGACCTTGTCGGCGAAGGAGGCGGGAACGGCGTAGCTGACCCGGTGACCCCGGGCGACGAGTTCTCGGATCACCTCGATGCTCGGGTTCACGTGGCCCGCGGCGGCGATGGAGAACATGGCGATGTGGGCGGGCTTGGCTGAGGTCATGTCCCGACCATAGCGAGACGAAACGTCTCGCTCAACCGGGATCCCGCGGACCACCCCACCGGGTGGCGGCGGCCCGTCGAAGGGCCGTGACGGGAATGCGAGACTGGCCCCCGGTCATGGTCCGCGGGTGATCCGGATCCCCACGGTCCGGCGCGGCACGAGAGGACGGAACGAACGGCATGGACGAGGCGCGGGCCAGGGACGTACTGACGGAGGCCGGCCTCACCGGAGCCGCTGAACTGCTCGCCTTCGGGGAGAACGCGGTCTTCGCCGTCGACGGCCTCGTGGTGAAGGTGGGCCGCGAAGCGGGGCTGCTCCCCCGGGCCGAACGGGAGCTGGCGGTGGCCGACTGGCTCGCCGGAGCCGGCGTCCCGGCGGTGCGCGCGGCCGAGCCCGCGCCCCGGCTGGTGGCCGGCCACCCGGTGACCCTGTGGCACCGGCTCCCCGACGCGGTCCGGCCAGCGGGCCCCGAGGACCTCGCGGCCCTGCTGCGCCCGCTGCACGCCCTGCCCGCGCCGCCCTTCGCCCTGCCCCCGCGCGACCTGCTGGACGGCGTGGAACGCTGGCTGCGGCTCGCCGGCGGCGCCATCGACCCCGGGGACGCGGCGTACCTGCGGGCCCGGCGCGACGGTTACGCGGCCGAGGTGGCCGCGCTCACCCCGCACCTGACTCCCGGTCCGATCCACGGCGACGCCCTGCCCCGCAACGTCCACGTGGGCCCCGACGGACCTGTGCTGGTGGACCTGGAGACCGTCTCGGCCGACCTGCGCGAGCACGACCTGGTCGTGATGGCGCTCTCCCGGGACCGGTACGGGCTGCCCGCGGACGCGTACCGGGCCTTCACGGACGCCTACGGATGGGACGTACGGGAGTGGGAGGGGTGCGCGGTGCTGCGCGGCGCCCGCGAGACGGCGAGCTGCGCCTGGGTCTCCCAGCACGCCCCGTCCAACCCCAAGGCCCTGGCCGAGTTCCGCCGCAGGGTGGCCTCGCTGCGCGAGGGGGACGCGGAAACGCGCTGGCATCCCTTCTAGCCCTGCCGTATCAACTCACTCGTGAAACTGCACCTCACCGTCCACGACGCGCGCTCGGGCCGGGAGTCCTTCAGGGTGGTCCGCCCGGCGAACCCCCCGGCCCACGCGGAACTCTTCGACGACTCCTGGTACCTGAACGCCTACCTCGACCAGGAGGCCGCCCGGCTGATGGCCGGGCTGTGGACCCTGGCCGCCTCCTCACCGCGCACCCTGTTCCACCTGCCCCTGCGCACGGCCGGGGGCAGGACGCCCGGGGACCGTGCCCTCGACCTGGTCCTGCTGCACCACTCGCTCCGGTTCGCCCCCGCGCACTGGAAGCGGCTGCGCGCACGGCTCGGACCGGGCCGGCCCCGCACGGTGGACCTGCGCCTCCCGCGGCAGCGGGAGGAGACGGACGGGACGCACCCCCGGCACGCCGACGACCGCGACCGCTTCCACCAGCACATCCACGCCGAGACCCTGTTCCTGACCGGCAGCGCCCCGCTGTTCCGCCACAACGCCGAGCTCTTCCGCGACGTGGCCCGCAGCGGCCCGGCGCACCCCCGCACCACCGCCCGGCACGGCCACTACTGCCGCGAGGTCGACTGCGGCATCCACTTCCGCGGCCTCCATATCCAGTACCTCGACCCCGCCGACGACCGGGACTGAAGAAGGACGCCCCCCCCGGGGGGGGGGACTCCTCGCGGACGGCCCGGTCAGCCGCGCCGCGGGATCAGCGGCCAGGCCGGCTCGACGACCGCCGCCGGGTCCGTGGTGCGCCGCAGGTAGGCCTGGAGGGAGACGGACTGCTCGGCCGCCGCCCGGACCTGGAGGGCCTGCAGGTCGGCCAGGGGCATCAGCCCGACGGGCCGGTGCGTCTCCCCCAGCCGCCGCACCACCCGGGCCGCGGCCACCGCGTCCGCCCTGGCGTTGTGCGCGTCGTCGAGGGCGACCCCGTAGTGGGCGCACAGGGCGTGCAGGGCCCGCTTGCCCTTGCGGTACTTGTCCACGTGCTTGTCGATCACCAGCGGATCGATGACGGGCGACGGTACACCGCCCAGCCGCTCGCTGAGCGACGCGACCCCGTACCTCCGGCACTCGCGGTCGAGCAGGGAGAGGTCGTAGCGCGCGTTCATCACCACCAGCGGACGCCCCGCGCCCAGCCCGTCGGCCACGGCCCGCACGATCTCCTCGACGGCCTCGGCGGCCGGCACCCCGTGCGCACGTGCGTGCTCCGTCGAGATGCCGTGGATCGCGGACGCCTGCTCGGGTATCCGCACCCCCGGGTCGAGCAGCCAGGTCCGCTCCCCCGAGACGGCCCCGTCCGGCCCCAGCCGCACCACCGCCGCCGTCACGATGCGGTCGGTCTCGACGTCGGTCCCCGTCGTCTCCAGGTCGAAGGCCACCAGCGGCCCGCTGATCCAGCTCATCACCCGGCCGCCGTTCCGGCGCCGGCCTCGAACCGTGTTCCCCCGTGCCACGCCTCCATGACGCGCCCCTCCCCCGTGTATCGGTCAACGCGTTTCAGCCTGCCACGGGGCACTGACACACCGGAGGGCGGGGCCGCCGCCGGGTCGGCGGGACGCCGTCAGGACACCGGCCGGGAGTCCTCCCAGACCGATTCGAACTCCTCCCGGTAGGTCGGGAAGAGCCCGTGTTCGGAATCCTTCCGCCCGCCCCGCCCGCCCCCGCGCAGGACCAGCACCGGTGCCTCCATGCCCCGGGCCCGCCGCAGGTACGACTGGACCACCGCGATCCCCGAGGACTCGCCCTCCACCAGGTAGGCGGTGAAGCGCGGGGTCTCGTCGAAGACGTGGATGTCGAAGCGCGACGGGTCCTTCAGGCCGGCCCGCACCCGGCGCACGTGCAGGATGTTCATCTCCACCGACCGGCTCAGCTCGCCCTTGCGCAGCCCGAGCTCCCGCTCGCGCCGCTTGACCGCGCTGCTCGCCGGGTTCAGGAACAGCAGCCGCACCCGGCAGCCCGCCTCCGTGAGCCGGACCAGCCGGCGGCCCGAGAAGTTCTGCACCAGCAGGTTCAGGCCTATCCCGATGGCGTCGAGCCGCCGCGCGCCCCCGAACAGGTCCTCCGCCGGAAGCATCCGCTGGAGCCGCACCCGGTCCGGGTGGACCGAGATGACGTCCGCGTACCGGTCGCCGACCAGGTCCTCCACCGCGTCGATCGGCAGCCGGTCCGCCGTCGGGCTGCCCGCCCCGGCCCCCAGCACCTCCAGGAGGCGCGCCGAGGCGCGCTCCGCCTGCTCCAGCACCGGCCGTGACAGCGCCCGGTTGCGGGAGACCACGTTGCGGGTGACCTCCAGCTCGTCCAGGGCCAGCTCGATCTCGCGCCGGTCGTCGAAGTACGGCTCGAAGCAGGGCCAGTGCTGGACCATCAGCTCCCGCAGCTGCGGCAGCGTCAGGAAGCTCAGCACGTTGTCGTCGGCGGAGTCGAGGAGGTAGCCCTTGCGTCGGCTGACCTCGCGGACCGCCACCGCCCGCTGCACCCATTCCTGCCCGGCCGGCCCGGCGGCGGCGACCACCCAGTCGTCCCCGCCGTGCACCGGCTCGTAGACGGGCCGCAGCACGGCGCCCACCACCGACCTCAACCGCTGTTCGATGAGGTTCAGCCAGATGTACGCGCGGCCCGCGCGCTGGGCCCGCGTACGGACCTCGCTCCACGCGTCAGCGCCCCAGTCCAGCTCGGCGCCGGCCCGTACGTCGTCCCCGGCCGTCGGCGGGGCCAGCGACACCGCCCCGGCCGCGAACGTCCCGGCCGCGCCCCCCGGTGCATCCGCCGGGCCACCCTCGTGACCGCCGTCACCAGGGGGCAGCTCCAGACCTCCCGAGCTCACCCGTGCACCGCCTTCTGCGTCTGGACGCCCGTCTCCAGTGATCACGGAAGGGTACTCCGCGCGCGCGACCCGACGCAGCCCGAAGGACGCCGGGACGGTTCCACGCCCCGCTCTCCGGGCCCCCGTTGACTCATTATGTGATGCCCGGACAGTCGGCTGACCCGCATATCAGCTCTCCGGGTCACCCGTCAGGAGCATCGCAAGTCCACGCGTGCGGCCCCTCTTTCGGGGAAGATCTGGCATTGACGTGATCGACGCCGGATCAGCCGGACCAAGATGGGAAGAGCGTTGTCTATGCAGGTCTGGCCGGGACAGGCGTATCCACTGGGTGCCACCTATGACGGCGCCGGCACCAACTTCGCGGTCTACTCCGAGGCCGCACGGCGCATCGAACTGTGCCTGCTGCACGACGACGGCTCGGAGACCGCCGTCGAGCTGCGCGAGACGGACGCCTTCGTGCGGCACGCCTACCTGCCCGGGGTGATGCCCGGCCAGCGGTACGGGTTCCGGGTGCACGGACCGTACGAGCCCGAGCGCGGCCTGCGCTGCAACGCGGCGAAGCTGCTGCTCGACCCGTACGCGCGGGCCATCAGCGGCAGGATCGGCTGGGGCGAGCAGGTCTACGGCTACCACTTCGGCCGGCCCGACTCACGCAACGACCTCGACTCGGCCCCGCACACCATGAGTTCGGTCGTGGTGAACCCGTACTTCGACTGGGCCAACGACCGCCCGCCGCGCCATGAGTACCACCACACCGTCCTCTACGAGGCGCACGTCAAGGGCCTGACCATGCGTCACCCGGACCTGCCGGAGGAGCTGCGGGGCACCTACGGGGCCCTCGCGCACCCGGCGGTCATCGGGCACCTGACCAAGCTCGGCGTGACGGCGCTGGAGCTGATGCCGGTGCACCAGTTCGTCAACGACCACCGCCTGGTCAACGACGGGCTGAGCAACTACTGGGGCTACAACACCATCGGCTTCTTCGCCCCGCACAACGGCTACGCCTCGGGCGACCGGGGCCAGCAGGTGCTGGA
Organism: Streptomyces sp. NPDC031479; assembly: GCF_055581065.1. Taxonomy (NCBI): domain Bacteria; kingdom Bacillati; phylum Actinomycetota; class Actinomycetes; order Kitasatosporales; family Streptomycetaceae; genus Streptomyces; species Streptomyces sp. NPDC031479. The sequence goes on along the minus strand of NZ_JBVIKC010000059.1, from coordinate 31,531 downwards.
GTTCAAGTCGGCGGTCCGGGCGCTGCACGAGGCCGGGATCGAGGTGATCCTGGACGTGGTCTACAACCACACCGCCGAGGGCAACCACCTGGGCCCGACGCTGTCCTTCCGGGGTCTGGACAACGCCTCGTACTACCGGCTGGCCGAGGACCCCCGGCACTACACGGACACCACCGGCACCGGGAACTCGCTGCTGATGCGGTCCCCGCACGTACTCCAACTGATCATGGACTCGCTGCGGTACTGGGTCACCGAGATGCACGTGGACGGCTTCCGCTTCGACCTCGCGGCCACCCTGGCCCGGCAGTTCCACGAGGTCGACCGGCTGTCCTCGTTCTTCGACCTGGTGCAGCAGGACCCGGTGGTCAGCCAGGTGAAACTGATCGCCGAGCCCTGGGACCTGGGCGAGGGCGGCTACCAGGTGGGCAACTTCCCGCCGCTGTGGACCGAGTGGAACGGCAAGTACCGCGACACCGTACGGGACCTGTGGCGCGGGCAGCCGCGCACGCTCGCGGAGTTCGCGGGCCGGCTGACGGGCTCCTCGGACCTCTACCAGGACGACGGGCGGCGCCCGCTGGCCTCGATCAACTTCACCACCTGCCACGATGGCTTCACCCTGAACGACCTGGTCTCGTACGACGAGAAGCACAACGAGGCCAACCGCGAGGGCAATCGGGACGGCGAGACGCACAACCGGTCCTGGAACTGCGGGATCGAGGGGCCGACCGAGGACCCGGAGATCCTGGAGCTGCGCGCACGGCAGATGCGCAACCTCACCGCCACCCTGATGCTGTCCCAGGGCGTGCCGATGCTCAGCCACGGCGACGAGTTCGCGCGCTCGCAGGACGGCAACAACAACGCCTACTGCCAGGACAACGAGCTGTCCTGGGTGACCTGGCCCGAGCCGGGCAAACCGCCGCCCGCGCTGCTGGAGTTCACCCGGCGGATGGTCTGGCTGCGCCGGGACCACCCGGTGTTCCGGCGGCGCCGGTTCTTCCACGGGCGGCCGGTGGAGGGCACGCACGACGAACTCTCCGACATCGCCTGGTTCACCCCGCACGGTGAGGAGATGCGGGCCCGGGACTGGCAGGCGCAGCACGCACGGGCGCTGACCGTGTTCCTCAACGGCGAGGCGATCTCCGAGCCGGGCTCGCGCGGGGAGCGGATCACGGACGATTCGTTCCTGCTGATGTTCAACGCGGGCGCCGATCCGCAGGACTTCACCATCCCGGCGGGCCACGGGGCACGGTGGCGGCTGGTCGTGGACACGGCGCGCGCGGAGGTGCTGCCACCCGATACCGGGCCGCAGTTCGCGGCCGGGGACCGGGTGGCCCTGACGGGACGGTGCCTGGTCGTGCTTCAGCGCCCGGCGTAGGTGCCGCCCGCGCCGGGGGCGGCTGCTCCGGGGGCGGTCGGCGCGGCGGCTCCGGCGGTGGTGTCGCGGGGGCCGGACACGTCGGAGGGCGAGGTGCTCTGCTGGGCCGGGATGAAGGGCCCGGCCGCTTCCGGACGGGCCGAGGGCACCGTGGTGACCAGCGCGAGCGCCAGGCACAGCGCGGCCGCCCCCACGGCCACGGCGAAGGCCCCGGCGGGGCCGTAGGCCTCGGCGAGCCGTCCCGAGACGGCCAGCGCGGCGGCCTGTCCGGCCACCAGGGAGCTCGCCGCGAAGGCCATCGACTCGGCGAGCCGGGCCGGCTCGACCATGCGTTCGGTCAGCGCGAAGGCGGTGATCAGGTGCGGGGCGTAGGCGGCGCCGAGAACGGTGACGACCACGTACAGCGGCAAGAGGCCGTCGGTGAACAGCAGGGGCGTCGAGAGCACCAGGGCGGCGCCGGTGGCCGCCCTCCAGCGCATCCGCAGCCCGAAGCGGGCGGGCAGCGCGCCGAGCGCGAGGCCCGTGACGGCACTGACGACGCCCATCATGGCGTAGACGACCCCGGCCTGGCCGGGTACCCCCAACTGCGCGGTGAGCGAGGCGATGCCGGCCTGGCAGGCGCCGAACATGGCGCCCTGGAGGGCGAGGGAGCCGCGGACGGCGTGGACCACCCCGGGCCGGCGGACCCGCGCCCGCGCTCCCCGCTCCCGCGCGGGCGACCCGGCCGTGACGGCGGCGGTCGGGTGCAGGGCGTACGCGGCCCCGAACACGGCGACCAGCGTGGCCGCGCCGCCGAGGGCGACGGCCGGGTGGGCGACGAGCGCGGCGAGCCCGACGAGGGCCGGGCCGAAGACGAAGGAGATCTCGTCGAGGGTGCCCTCCAGCGAGTGGACGGCGCCCACGACGCTCTCGTCGGACCTCGCCCGGTGCGCGAGCGCGACGGAGCGGGTCCGGGCGAGCGGCCCGATCAGCGGGACGGAGGCGCCGGTGACGGCGCCGATCGCGGCGAGCGGGACGGTCGCGAGGCAGCCGAGGGCCCCGGCGACGAGGCCGGCGGTGGCCACCGCGTTGACCGCGGCGGCACAGAGGACGACGGGCCGCTGCCCGTGGCGGTCGGCGAGCCGGCCGAGGACGGGTCCGAAGACCACCTGGCCGGCCGAGAGGGTGCCACCGACGATGCCGGCGGTGGCGAGGGAGCCGCTGGTCTCGGCGACCAGCAGGACGCTCCCGAACTGGGACATCGCGACGGGCAGACGGGCGAAGAAGGAGAGGAGCGGGAGCAGGGGCCCGGTCAGGGCGATGACTTTTCGATAGGTCTTGACGGTTCCAACCACTTGATCGACCTTAACGCGACGCAGTCACCCGGATGCATTGGGTCATGGCACGGAATCGCGTGGGCTGGGTACGTACGTTCTCATGACCATGCAGTATTCAAGCAGTCAATCGGAATCTGACGTTCCGAAACCCGTCACTCCCGCGTCGACCTACCGTCTCCAACTGGGCCCCGCGTTCCCGTTCGCCGCGGCCGGAGCGGCCGTACCGTACCTCGCCTCGCTGGGCGTGTCACACCTGCACCTCTCCCCCGCGCTGGAGGCGGTGCCGGGGTCGGCGCACGGGTACGACGTCACCGACCACACCCGGGTACGGGCCGAGCTGGGCGGGGAGGAGGGCCTGCGGGCGCTGGCCGCGACGGCCCGGGCGCACGGGCTGGGGCTGGTCCTGGACATCGTGCCGAACCACATGGCGGTCCCGGACCCGCTGCGCCTGAACCGGCCGCTGTGGGAGGTGCTGAGGGAAGGGCCGCGCTCCCCGTACGCGCGCTGGTTCGACATCGACTGGGAGGCGGGGGGCGGACGGCTGCTGCTGCCGGTGCTCGGGGAGCCGCCGCGGGCCGACGGCTTCCGCGTCGACGCGGGCGGGGAGGTGCTGCGGTACGGGGAGGGTGACACCGAACGGGAGTTCCCCCTGCGGGCCGGCACGGCCGGGCTGCCCCTGCCGGAGCTGCTGGCCGCGCAGTGGTACCGGGTCGCCTGCTGGCGGGAGGCCCGTACCGCGTTGAACTACCGCCGCTTCTTCACCATTTCGGACCTGATCGGGGTGCGGGTCGAGGACCCCGGGGTCTTCTCCGCCACCCACTCCAAGGTGCTGGAGCTGGTGCGCGACGGGGTGCTCCAGGGGCTGCGCGTCGACCACGTGGACGGACTGGCGGACCCCGAGGGGTACCTGCGGCGGCTGCGGGCGGCGGTGGGCGGGGACTGCTGGGTGGTGGTGGAGAAGATCCTGGCCCGCCAGGAGCGGCTGCCTCCCGGCTGGCCGGTGGCGGGCACGACCGGCTACGACGCCCTGCACCGCGTCGACGGACTGTTCGCCGACCCGGCGGGCACGGCGGAACTCGCCCGCGCCTACGCCGGCACCACCGGCCTGCCCTCCTGGGAGGCGACCGCCGCCGAGGCGGCGCGGGAGGTGCTGACCGGCGACCTGGCCGCCGAGCTGGCCTTGCTGGAACGCCGGGCGGGACCGGAACTCGCCCCCGCGGTGCGCGAGTTGCTGATCGGCTACCCGGTGTACCGGCCCTACCCGGGCGGGGAGGTGGCCGAGGTGGCGGCGGTGGCGGTGTCCGGCCTGGACGGGGTACGCGAACTCGTGCTGCGGGACCCGGCCTTCGGGGCCCGCTTCGCCCAGACCTCCGCCGCCCTGCGGGCCAAGTCCCTGGAGGACCGCGCCTTCTACCGCTGGGCCCCGCTCCTGTCGGCCACCGAGGTCGGCGGCGAGCCGGGCGCTCCGGCGGTGTCGGTCGCGGAGTTCCACGCGTACTGCGCGGAGCTGGAACGGGACTGGCCCGCCACGGGGACGGTGCTGTCCACGCACGACACGAAGCGCAGCGCGGACGTACGGGCCCGGATCGCGGCCCTGTCACAGGCTCCGGGGGAGATGGGGGGTGCGGATGCGGGTGCGGGCAGCTCCGGGGACCCGCAGCTGGGGTGGGTGGCCCGGCAGAGCGCGCTCGGCCTCGGAGACGTCCCCGACCGGGGGCCCCGGCTGGAGGCGGCCCTGCTGAAGGCCGCCCGGGAGTCGGGGCTGCGGACGTCCTGGACCGACCCCGACGAGGAGTACGAGGCCGGCATCGCGGACCTGGTACCCGGGGAGGCGGCGGGGCTTCCCGGGCACCTGACGGAGGCGGCCCGCGCCAACGTCCTGGGCATGACCCTGCTGCACCTGGCGATGCCGGGGGTGCCGGAGGTCTACCAGGGCTCCGAGACCGAGTACCGGGCGCTGGTGGACCCGGACAACCGCCACCCGGCGGCGTTCCCGCGCGGGGCCCTGGCCGCCCTCGACGCGGGCACCGCCCCGCACGGCCTCGCGGCGGAGAAGCTCGCGCTGACGGCGGCCCTGCTCCGGCTGCGCCGCGACCGGCCCGCGCTGTTCTCCGGCTACACCCCCCTGACGGCCTCCGGCCCGGCGGCCGACCACTGCGTGGCCTTCGCCCGCTCGGCCGACCTCGTCGCGGTGGCCACCCGGCTCTCCCACCGCCTGGCGGAATCGGGCGGCTGGAGCGGCACCACCCTGATCCTGCCCCCGGGCCGGTGGCGCCCTGTCCACGGGACTCCGACCGGGGGCACTCACGAGGGACGGGTGGAGCTGGCGAAGCTCCTGACCGGCCTGCCGGCCACGGCCCTGGTCCGGGTGGGATAGGGGCGGGGGCGGGGCCGGGTGGCGGGGTCCTGCTCAATCCGGATCAGAGTGGGTTTGGGGGTTTCCCGTCAGTCTCATCGTCTCTCCGCGTCGGGCCGGGCCGTCAAGGGCGCTCCTTCGTCGCGTCGCTTCGCGATGGCCTTCGGCCACCCTTGACAGCCCGACCCGCCACGGAAATCCGAAGACCGACGGGAACCCCCCAAAAGAACGGTCCACGGGGAAGCGAGGGAGGGGCGGGCACCTCAGCGATGTGCGACCCGCCTTCGGCCAAGCCGCCGATCCGGCCCCCTATGCGTCTCGGCCCGAAGCCCGGGCCGAGCCGGACCGCCCGACACGACGACCAGAGCGCCCGGCAGGGCACAGGCGCGTCAGATCGCTACGCGCTTCGCACGGCTTGGCGTCCGCGGACCGTCTCGGGCCGCCCTGGAAGACGTTCAAGGCCGTGGCGGAATCCGTATCTTCCCAACGGTCCGCACCATGGAGAGTTCCCCATCTCATCCTGTCTGCATCCACGCAAGAGCGGAATTCCAGTCGACCCGATCGCCGGGTGGCCGAATTCACCGATCCCGGCGGCCGGATTTCCCGGATCCGCTTCGTGTCGCGTTTTTACAATGCTTTTCGCTGATCCCTCTCGGCATCCTGGAGCCGCCCGAAATCCCGCTCCGGCCCGCCGCGTCCCGGTGGCCGGTTTCCGGATTTCATCCGTTTCTCGGAAAGGAGACGCGCATGCGTCTTCGCAAGACCGTCACCGCGCTCACCATGGCCGCCGCTGCGGCGGGAACCGCCCTGGTGGGCGCTCCGGCGGCCCAGGCGGCGGCGCCGTCGCCCAACTGCCTCGGCTACACCGCGTTCTGCTTCTTCTACAACTCCAACCAGCAGGGCTCGGTCGCCGGCTGGGACATGAACCAGGGCTGGCGGGGCACGACCGACACGATCTACCTGGGGGGCTTCCTCACGACCGGCGCCGGACAAGGGGTGCCCGTGAAGAACAACGCGGCCTCCGCCACGTTCCAGAGCCCCGGACACTGCGGCGGCTTCGTCCGTGTGTACGCCACGGAGGGCTGGAACGGGGGCTCCTTCGACGACGTGCCCGCCTGCACCTCGATCAATCTCAGCTCAAGGACCAAGAACCACAACCGTGCGATCCAGGGCATCGGCTTCTGACCTGCCACGTCCGGCCGAGTCGGGTCGCACTTCCCGGCTCGGCCGGTTCCGGCAAGAAAGGCCCGGCCGTGACCTCCAGACAACACCGCGCAGGAGCGGCGACCGCGCTCCTGCTGCTCGCGATGACCACCGGATGCTCGCCGTCGGCCCCTCCCGCGGCGTCCGTTCCGCACGCGTCACCTTCCCGCCTCGCCGCGGGCGAGGCGCCCCGGCTGCCCCTGGACGGCCTGTTCTGGTCCGACCAGGAGTACACCTTCCTGCACAAGGCGCTGGACATCCTGACCCGCCAGTGCATGGACCGGTCGAAGGTGCCCATGCCCGCCGGAACGGCCGCGCCCGTATCCCGTGGTCCCCGCGCGGCACACCGCTACGGAACCCTCGCCCGGGAGGAGGCCGAACGGTACGGCTACCACAGCCCGCCCTCCCCGGCACTGCCACCGCCACCCGCCCTGACACCCGAGCAGCGCACGGCCCTCGCCGGGACGCAGAACGGCCGGCCGGGCCCCGCGGGCACCCCGGCGGAGGGCTGCAACGGCTGGGCGGCCCTGCAGATCACCGGAACCACCAGCTACCCGGTCGACGCCGAGTTGCTGCGCACCCTGGACTCCGAGTCCTTCGACGTGAGCCGCCGGGACCCCCGGACCGCCCGCGCGATCGACGCCTGGGCCGCCTGCATGGAAGCCTCGGGCGCCACCCACGCGACCGGCCCGGACGAGAAGCCCCCGGCGCTGCGCGGCACACAGGCCGACGCCGAGGAGATCCGCACCGCCCTCGCCGACGTCGCGTGCAAGGAGAAGACCCAACTCGTCGGAACCTGGGCCGGCGTGGAAACGGCGTACCAGCAGGACCTGCTGCGTCAGCACGGTACCGAGGTCAAGGACATCGAGCGCGGACGCCAGAACCAGCTCGCCAAGGCCGCAGACACGATCAAGAGGGCTGAATGACCGGCCCGAGACGGTCCGCGGACGCCAAGCCGTGCGAAGCGCGTAGCGATCTGACGCGCCTGTGCCCTGCCGGGCGCTCTGGTCGTCGTGTCGGGCGGTCCGGCTCGGCCCGGGCTTCGGGCCGAGACGCATAGGGGGCCGGATCGGCGGCTTGGCCGAAGGCGGGTCGCACATCGCTGAGGTGCCCGCCCCTCCCTCGCTTCCCCGTGGACCATTCTTTTGGGGGGTTCCCGTCGGTCTTCGGATTTCCGTGGCGGGTCGGGCTGTCAAGGGTGGCCGAAGGCCATCGCGAAGCGACGCGACGAAGGAGCGCCCTTGACGGCCCGGCCCGACGCGGAGAGACGATGAGACTGACGGGAAACCCCCAAACCCACTCTGATCCGGATTGAGCAGGACCCCGCCACCCATCCACCGAGCAGCGGCATCGTCGTGCCGCGCGGTGAAGGCGGGTTCCGTGAGCGGCACGAACACGTGAAGGCGGTCGGGAGCCCGGACCTCGTGCAGACCCTCCGGCGCGAGAAGCTCTTCGACCGCCCCGGCCATCGCGGTCGCCCCGGGCCCGTCCGGGTGGCCGTGGGGACGGAATGCCGTCGTACGGGAGTGTCCTCGCCCCGCCCCACGCGCCCGGCTCGATCATGCCGTGCCATGGCACCTGGTGAACTCCGCCGGAAACGGGCCCCGCGGCGCCGTTGGATCCTCGGGCTGGCGACGGCGGCGCTGCCGGCCTCGGCCCCCTCGTACGCCGCCGCGGCGGAGCCGTTCCCGAGCGGGGCTCCCTCGGCGACGGCGGCACGGGCGCCGTCTGCCCCCAGGACGGGTGGCTCATCCCCCACGGCCATCCGGCCCGCCCGGCCCATCCGGCCCATCCCGCCCATCCCGCCCATCCGGCCGCTCCGGCCGCTCCGGCCCTCCACGGCGGCCCCTGGTGTCCCCCGCGCCACTGCGGCCCCTGGTGCCCCCCGATGCCCTGCCCCGGCGGCTCGCCCGACTGCGGCGGGCCCGGCCTGCCCGGCACCGGGGCGGTCAGGGTGCTCAAGGAGGACGAGAACACGGGCGCCCCGCTCTCCGGCGCCGTCTTCCAGCTGTGGGAGGAGACCAACGGGATCCCGGGCCTCCAGACGCCGGCCTCGACCCGGACACCGCGATCGGGGCCCCCTGCACCACCGGGCCCGACGGCCTGTGCTCCCGCACCGTGGAGTTCGGCATGTACTACTGGGAGGAGACACAGGCTCCGCCCGGGTACGAAATTCCGATCAACCCGGTGTTCGGCCCGCTCGTACTGCAGCCGGAAGACGCCGCCGACGGCGTGACGTTCACTGCCGAGAACAGGCCGGAATCCGAAGCGCCCGAAGCCCGTCAGCCCCTCCGCCCCTCCGCACGGGCCGCACCACCGGCGATTGACCGATCCGCTCGAACACGGCCGCGACCGGACTCCACCAGTTCCACGGCAAGGCTTTGGCCAGCGCTTTTGGTGCAGATTCGGGACTGAGCGAGCGGTAGGGGGCGCGCGGGACGGGCATGGCATCCCTTGTGACCCTCCTCCGTGACATGCGCTACCCCACCCCGCAGGAACTCGCCCTGGCCGCCCGGGCGCTGGTGGCCGAACATCCCGACCGCGCCGGGCTCCGGCAGACCGGTGTCTCCCGTGCCGGGCGGCCACTGTGGCTGCTCTCCGTCGACGGGCGGGCCGGCGGCGGTCCGCGCCGGGTGCTCGTCGTCGCCGGGGCCCATGCCAACGAACCCGTCGGCGGGGCGACCGCCCTGGAGCTCGCGCGGCGGGTGGTCCGGGACGGCGGTGGCGGGGCGGACTGGCACTTCCTGCTCTGCGCCGATCCGGACGGCGCCGAGCTGCACCGCACACCGCGCCCCCGCTCGCTGCTGGACTACCACCACAACTTCTTCCGGCCGCCCGGTCCCGAACAGCCGGAGTGGGCCCCGTCGTTACTCGCCCCGGACCGGCTCCCGCCCGAGACCCTCACGCTGACGGCCCTCCTCGACGAACTGCGCCCCGTCCTGCAGGTCTCCCTGCACGGAACGGACCTCGGCGGATCCTGGGTGCAGCTCACCCGGGACGTCCCCGGCCTCGCCGAGCCGTTCGCGAAGTCGGCCGCCGAGCTGCGGATCCCGGTGGAGACCGGGGCTTCCGACGCGGCCGGCTGGGTCTCCCCCGGGCCCGGCATCTTCGTGATGCCGGAGACGGGGGCCGGGCCCGCCGGGGCGTTCCACCCGGAGGACACTCGGCTCAGCACCTGGTGCCACCCGGGTACGACGGCGATCGTCGAAGTCCCCATGTGGGCCTCGGACCTGGTGGACGACCCGGCCCCGCACCCGGACCCGCGCGGCGCCCTGCGGATGCTGGCCGGCCGGCTCACCGAGGACTCCGGGCGGGTGGCCGGCCTGCGCTCCGGAGCCCGGGGCACCGATCCCGGGTCCGCCGCGCTGCTGCGCGCCGTGGACTGGACGCTCGGGCTGATCCCCCGGATCACGGCCGAGTGGACGGGGTCCGGAGCCCCGGCCGAGGCCACGGCGGCTGCGGTCGGCAGCATCGACGCGTTCGGACGCAGACTGTCGCTGCGCGCCGCCGCGATGCTGCTCCGGGTGCTGCGGACCCAGGGGCATCCGGCGGCGCCGGGCCTGGACCGGCTGATGACGGGGTGGTGCGAGGAGTTCGCGGCCCGCTTCCAGGCCCGCTGGGTACCGGTGTCCACACAGGTGGAGCACCAGGTCCGGACGGTCCTCGCCACGTACGAGCGGCTCTAGACCGGGCCGGGGACCAGGTCGGCCCCGCCCGTCACGAGCGGGGCCCGTCGGCGGTCACGCGGCCCAGCCCCGGGCGACGACGACCGCCACACAGGCGATCCACGCGACCGCCCCGAGGGTCACGGCCACCGCCGCCCACCTGCCCCTGCGCGCCCGGTCCCGGTACCCGCCGTCGCTCACCGGGCCGCCCCGGACGTGTGCGGGTGGTTCGCCAGCTCGGCGTTCTGCACCGTGACGGCGGACAGGTTCCCGACCGCCCAGGCGAGCCGCCTGGTCTCCGCCAGCGCTTCACAGACCCCGCACCCGGGGGTCGGGACCGGCTCCAACGGGTCCTGCGGGTGCGGGCGTGCGTTCGCGTCGTACACCGCCGCTCCTCTCCGTAGTCGTTCCGCTACCAAGGAGCATCAGCGTGGCCTAGAGTCGAAATCTCTTCAACTTACCGGCTCTGACAGACAAGTTGGGTGTGCACATGGTGTACCGAAAGGAACTGGACCCCGATCGTTCGCCGGGCGCCGCGTTCGGAGCACGTCTACGCAGGATGCGGGACGAACACGGCTGGACACAGGCCGAGCTGGCCGAGCGGGTGGGCTGCTCCGGGGCTCATGTCTCTGCGGTGGAAACTGGTCGGCGTACGCCAACTCGCCAATTTGCAGCAAGCATTGACAGAGCTCTCGGCACCGGGGACAGGTTCGAGCGGCAGAGTCAGGCGGTACGGCACACCGCACTGCTGGAAGGGTTTCCCGAGTACGTCAGGCAGGAGGCGCAGGCGGCGGAGATCCGGCTCTACGAAGTGGGCGTCGTCCCAGGGCTGCTCCAGACACCCGACTACGCGGCAACGCTGGAAGCCGATGCCGTACGGCGGCAGGCGATCACGCCCGAGCAGGCGGCGGAGCGCGTCGCGCTGGTGGCGGAGCGGCAGGCCACGTTGTCGCGGTCACCGTCGCCCCTGATCTTCGCGGTGCTGGACGAGGGGTGCATTCTGCGGCCCATGGGCGACCGGGTAACCATGGAGGCACAGTTCGAGAGGCTGCTGGAGTTCGCCGAGCTGCCGAACACGGTGCTCCAGATCGCCCCCTTCACCATGGGGGCGCGCAGGCCGTTCAGCCTGCCCATCACCGTGCTGACGCTGCCCAACAGGGCCCTGATCTCCTACGCCGAGTCGGCGCAGCGCGGCCACCTGGAGCGAGAAAGCACTTCCGTTCTCCCCGTGCTGACGGCCTACCATCAGTTGCAGGCCGAAGCGCTCTCCCAAGCGGCATCAGTGGCCATGATCCAGAAGGTACGAAAGGGCACTCCGTGACGACCGAACCCCACTGGTACAAGTCCTCATACAGCGGCAACGGCGGCCAGTGCATCGAGGTCGCGACCAACCTCGCCGACTCCCTCGGGACGGTCCCCGTCCGCGACTCCAAGACTCCCGGCGGCCCCGTGCTGAACGTGGCCGCCGGAGCGTTCGCCGCGTTCGTGGACGGCGTCAAGGCCGGAGCCCACCGGGCCCTCTGACCGCCCCCGGCCCCGCCGCTCCCCGCCGGAGCGCCGGGGCCGACCCGGGGCGGCGGGGCGTCAGCCCGCCGGCCAGGCGTAGCGGCGCTTGGGGTGGGACGCCGCGCCGAGGCGGTCGTAGAACTTGATCGCCCCTTCGTTCCAGTCGGGGGTCTGCCATTCGACGTGGGCGAGGCCCCGCTCGCGTGCGAGGTCCGCCACCGCGGCCATCAGGGCGGCGCCGAGGCCGTGGCCCCGGGCGTCCTCGGCGAGGTAGAGGCAGTCCATGTGGAGGTAGGAGCGGGCGTCCCAGAAGGCGAACTCCTCCGAACAGGCCGCGTATCCGGCGACCTCGCCGTCCGGGGCCTCGGCCAGCAGCACCCACAGCCGGGCGTCCTGCGCGAAGAGCTGGGGGCCGAGGCGGTCGGCGAGGCCGGGCGGGCGCGGCGCGGACCGCTCGTACGCGACGTGCTCGTGGATGAGTTCGACCAGGCGCGGCAGGTCCTGGGGGCGGGCGGGACGCACGGTGGGTGTGGGATTCATGGGCGCCATCCTCCGGCCTGCCCCGCGCTGGGGACCACCCGGGCCACCGGAGCCCCCGGGGCCCCCGGGCCCACCCCTCGGCCCCTCACTCCGACGAGAGCCGGAACAGCATCCGTCCGAAGCCGATCTGGTCGCCGTCGCGGACCATGGTCAAGCCCGTGACGCGGCGGCCGTTGACGGTGGTGCCGTTGGTGGAGCCGAGGTCCTTGAGGATCCAGGTCCCGTCGCGCAGGCTCAGCTCGGCGTGTGCGCGCGACACCGTCTCGTGGCTGAGCCGCAGCCCGTTGCCCGGGTCGCGGCCGATCCGCAGCGGGCCCGCGCCCGGGTGCGGGAACAGCAGCCGGGGCAGCCGTTCGGTCTGCCAGGCGCGCCGTACGCCGGCGGACACAGCCGACGCCCGGCCCACCCAGCCGAACAGCCGACTGGTCCAGGGGCCTTCGTCGCGCCCGCGCGCGTGCAGGTCGGCGGTGAGGACGGCGAGGTCCTCGGCGCGCCGGGCGACGAGGGCGAGTTCCATGCGGCGCAGGAAGGTGTCGTGCGACAGCTTCCCGAGGGCCGCGCCTTCCCTGAGCTGGCCCAGCGCCAGGTCCCGCTCCTTGTCGGACAGGCGGGGGGCGGGGAAGGCGGGGAACTCGAAACTCGACGTCACAGGGTGATTGTCGGCCCGTCGGGTGCGGAGTGTCCAGAACTCCCGCGGTGGGCCCGGGATGATGGGCACGATTACGCATGCTGGACACCGCCGGAGACGAGGGGACCGTCCGTGCAGTTCGAGGTGTGGGCACCGCTGACAGGTCGGGTCGCCATGCGACTGAACGACGCCGACTACGAGATGACGCCCGATCCGGGCCCGGACCGCGCGGGCTGGTGGACCGTGGAGGCGCCGGCGGTGGACGGCGACCGGTACGGGTTCCGGCTGGGCGACGACCCGGCGGTCCGTCCGGATCCGCGGGGGCGGCGGCTGCCGGACGGCCCCGACGGTCTGTCGGCGGTGGTCGACTTCGGACCGCTCACCCCGGAGGGCCCCGCTCCGCGCACCCCGTTGCAGGACGCCGTCCTGTACGAGCTGCACATCGGCACGTTCACCCCGGAAGGCACCTTCGACGCGGCCGCCGCCCGCCTCGGGCACCTCTGCGCGCTCGGGGTCACGCACGTGGAGCTGATGCCGGTCTGCCCCTTCCCGGGACGGCACGGCTGGGGATACGACGGGGTCGCACCGTGGGCGGTGCACGAGCCGTACGGGGGGCCGGCGGGCTTGGCCCGGTTCGTGGCGGCGGCGCACGCGGCGGGGCTGGGGGTGGTGCTGGACGTGGTCCACAACCACCTGGGCCCCTCCGGGAACCACCTCCCGGCCTTCGGCCCCTATTTCACCGACACCCACCACACCCCCTGGGGCGCGGCGGTGAACCTGGACGCGCCCGGCTCCGACGAGGTCCGCGCGTACCTGACCGGCAGTGCGCTGGCGTGGCTGCGGGACTACCGGATCGACGGGCTGCGGCTGGACGCGGTGCACGCGCTGGCCGACGGGCGGGCGCTGACCTTCCTGGAGGAGCTGGCGGCGGCGGTGGACGGGCTGGCGGTGGAGACGGCCCGGCCGCTGTTCCTGATCGCGGAGTCCGACCAGTGCGACCCCCGGCTGACCACGCCCCGTACGGCGGGCGGGCCGGGCCTGCACGCGCAGTGGAATGACGACTTCCACCACGCGCTGCACTGCTCCCTGACCGGCGAATCGCAGGCGTACTACGCGGACTTCGCCGAGGCTCCGCTCGCTGCCCTCGCCAAGACGCTGACCCGGGCGTTCTTCCACGACGGCACCTGGTCCTCCTTCCGGGGCCGTACCCACGGCCGGCCGGTCGACCGGCGGCGCACGCCCGCGCACCGGTTCCTCGGCTACGCGCAGACCCACGACCAGATCGGCAACCGGGCGCTGGGCGACCGCCTCTCCTCCTCCCTCTCCCCCGGGCTGCTGGCCTGCGCGGCGACGCTCACGCTGACCGGGCCGTTCGTGCCGATGCTGTTCATGGGCGAGGAGTGGGGGGCCGGAACCCCCTGGCAGTACTTCACCGACCACCCGGACCCGGAGCTCGCGGAGGCGGTGCGCACGGGCCGGCGCCGGGAGTTCGCGGCGCACGGCTGGAAGGCGGAGGAGGTCCCGGACCCGCAGGACCCGGCGACCCGGGAGCGGTCCTGCCTGGACTGGTCGGAGCCCGAGGAGGCTCCGCACGCCCGGCTGCTGGACTGGTACCGGACCCTGGTCGCGCTGCGCCGCGCGCAGCCGGACCTGCGCGACCCGGACCTGGCCGCGGTCCGGGTCGCCTACGACGAGGAGCGCCGCTGGGTGACCTTCCGGCGGGGCGACGTCCGCGTGGCGGTGAACCTGTCGCCGGAGCCGGTGACGATCGCGCTGGGCCGCAACGGGGTGCGGGTGCTGGCCGCCTGGGAGCCGCTGGAACACCCCGGGCCGGACGGGCGGATCCACCTGCCGGGTGAGTCGGCGGTGGTGCTGGGGCCGTAGGGGCCGTAGGGGCTACTCGACGATCGCGAGTTCGCGCGGGGCGTTGTTCAGGCGGCGGCCCCCGTCGGCGGTCACCGTGACGATGTCCTCGATGCGGACCCCGAACCGGCCGGGCAGGTAGATGCCCGGCTCCACGGAGAAGCACATGCCGGGCAGCAGGGGCTGCTCCTCGCCCTCGATCATGTACGGCGGCTCGTGGGTGGTGACGCCGATCCCGTGGCCGGTGCGGTGGATGAACCGCTCGCCGTAGCCGAACTCGGTGATCACCGCGCGGGCGGCCCGGTCCACGTCCTGGCAGGCCGCTCCGGGGCGGACGGCGGCGAACCCGGCCTGCTGGGCCTCGCGGACGATGTCGTGGACGCGCTGCTCCTCCGGAGTGGGCTCGCCGACGTGGACGGTGCGGGAGATGTCGGAGCCGTAGCCGTGCTTGAGGCCGCCGAAGTCGAGGACGACCATGTCGCCGCGTTCGATGACGCGTTCGCCCGCCTCGTGGTGCGGGTTGGCTCCGTTGGGGCCGGAGCCGACGACGGTGAAGTCCACCTGGGAGTGGCCGTGGACGCGGAGCAGGTCGGCCAGGTCGGCGGCCACGTCGCTCTCGCGGCGGCCGGCGAAGGGGACGTGCAGGATCTGCGCGTAGGTGGCGTCGGCGGCCTCTCCGGCGGCGGCGAGGCGGGCCAGTTCCCGCTCGTCCTTGACGGCGCGCAGCATCGGCAGGGCGTCGGTGAGGGGGGTGTAGGAGGTGGTGGGCAGCTCCCCCTGCAGGCCGAGGAGGTGCAGGGCCCAGGTGTTGTCGCTGACGCCGAAGCGGCCGGTGACGTCGAGCAGGGGTGCGGTGATCCCGTACGGGTTCTTGCCGTCGGTCCAGTCGCGCAGGGTCAGGGCGCCCGCGCCGGGTGCCTTGGCCGCGTCGGGGGCCTCCAGGGCGGGGACGACGAGGACGGGGTCCTGGCCGGCGGCGAGGACGAGCAGGGTGAGCCGCTCGGTGTCGACGGGCCGGTAGCCGGTCAGGTGGGTGAGGTCCGGCCCGGGGGCGATGAGCAGCCCGGCCAGTCCGGCGTCGGCGGCGCTCTGCGCGGCGGCCGCCATCCGGGCGGCGTAGTCGGCGGTGGTGAAGGGGGCGGTGTCGGTGTGGACCGGGTCAGGAGTCATACGGGGATCCTGCCGCGAGGCGGGCGGCGAGCGCAGCGGCCGCGCCGGACAAAGTGGCGGGCGCGAGCAGTTCCGTACGGTGCACCAGGCGCGGGGCGGCGATCGGTACGCAGACCCCCGCGCCGGCGGCTTCGGCGACCCGGCGGGGCAGCAGGACGAGGCCGTGTCCGGCGGCGGCCAGGGCGCACAGGGCGCGCAGGTCGGTGCCCTCGTAGCGCAGGGCGCGCCGGGCCGTGGCGAGCGGCAGGCCGATGTCGGGGGCGTCGAGCCAGCGGGCGTCGGCGAGGTCGTCGAGGCGGACGGCGTCGCGGCCGGCGAAGGGGTGCCCGGCGGGGAGCAGCACGGCCAGCTCCTCCTCGTCCACCCCGGTGACCCGCAGCGGCGCCACGTCGGGCAGCCGGAGCGGATCGCTGGGGGCGGCCGGGCCGTCGACGAGGCCGAGGTCGCAGTCCCCGGCGGCGACGGCGGCGGGCACCGCGTCGGGGGGCAGGATCCGCAGGGTGACGCCGGTGGCGGGCAGGGCGCCGAGCAGCCGGGGGCCGACGGCGAGCGGGGAGGCGGCGAGGGTGATCCGGCCGGGCGGTGCGGCGGCCAGGCGCAGGACGTCGGCGCGGGCGGCGTCGAGCCTCAGCAGCAGCGGCCCGGCGTGTTCCAGCAGCCGCGCTCCGGCGGGGGTGGGGGCGACGGGGCGACGGGTGAGCAGCTCGGTCCGCAGGTCGGCCTCCAGCGCGGCGATGTGCTGCGAGACGGCGGACTGGGTGTAGCCGAGTTCGCGGGCGGCGGCGGAGAAGGAGGAGAGGCGGGCCACGGCGACGAAGGTGCGGAGCAGGTGCGGGTCCATGCCCCCAGGATGTCATCAGCATCGCTTATCGAGGATGCAGGAACAATCGTTGGCGCTGAAGTGGGATCGGCCCGCAGGATGATCCACATGACCACCACCGAGACCACCGCCACCGCCACCGCCACCGCCGCCCCGCTCTCCCCCGTCGCCCGGATCGCCCTCGTCGGCGACCGCTCCCCGCACGTGAAGTCCCATACCCGGATCCCGCTCCTGCTCCAGGCGCTGGAGGCGCGCGACGGGCTCGTCCTCGACGCCTGCTGGATCCCGACCGCGGAGGCGGAGGCCGAGGCGGCCGCCGGGACGCTGGCCCGCTTCGACGCCGTGTGGGTGCTGCCGGGCAGCCCGTACGCCAGCGAGGCCGGGGCGCTGGCCGCGATCCGCGTGGCCCGGGAGGAGGGCATCCCCTTCCTCGGCACCTGCGGCGGCTTCCAGCACGCCCTGCTGGAGTACGCCCGTGACGTCTGCGGGCTGCGGGACGTCGCGCACGCCGAGAACGACCCCGGGGCGGCGGACCCGCTGATCGCGCCGCTGGCCTGTTCGCTGGTGGGGCACGAGGGGCTGGTCCTGGCGGAGCCGGGCTCGCTCGCCGAGTCCTCGCTGGGCGCCGAACGGTCCATGGAGCGCTACCACTGCAACTACGGCCCGGCCCCCCGGCACCTGCCCGCGCTGACCGGACACGGGCTGCGGCTGACGGGCCACGACGAGGACGGGCAGGTGCGGATCGTGGAGCTGCCCGGTCACCCCTTCTTCCTCGCCACCCTCTTCCAGCCGGAGCTCTCCGGGGACGGCAGCAGGCCGCACCCGGTGATCCGGGCGCTGGCCGCGGCCGCGGTGGCCCGCGCCGCCCTGCGCACGGACAGCGTCACGGCCAGGCTCGCCACCACCCTGGCCGGCACCCGGGCCGCCGGATAACCGGTCGCGGGAGCACCCGTCCGATCGGCTATGCTGTGCATGCACAACGAACGGGCGGTACGCCGCCCTTCGTGGTGGGTGTAGCTCAGCTGGTAGAGCACCTGGTTGTGGTCCAGGTGGCCGCGGGTTCAAGTCCCGTCACTCACCCTGTTCGGTCCCGATGGGGGCCACGAGGTTCTCCTCGTGGCCCCCATCGGCGTATCCGCCCGCGTATTCGCCCACGGGAACGCACGACGCCCCCACCGCCCGGGGCGCGGACGACAACGCGCCCCGGACGGCGCCCCGGTGGCAGACTCGGGATCATGCCCGAGGACACCGCCGAAGCGCTTCCGCACGATGATCACCTGCGTGCGTACGCGGCCCACTACCCCGAGGTCGTCGGGGCGGGGTCGCTGCGCGGCGCGTTGCAGGCGGAGGCCGACCGCGCCGGGTACGGGCTCGACGTCGGGGTCCCGCCGATCCCGGTCGCGCGCCTGGCGGCGGCGCGGGTGTCGGCCGGCGACCGGGTGGCGTACGTCACGATGGACGTCCGGCGGCGTGAGTTCCGCGTCCACTGCCGGCCCGCCGGGAACGGTGACGGCCCGGCGGTCCTGGGCGGCACCGGGGACCTGTCCGCGGTGGTCGAGGCGCTGCACTCCTGGATGCGGGGGGCCCGGCCGGCGGAGCTCACCGCCCGCCGGCCCTTCCTCGCGGCCCGGGATGCCTCAGCGGCCGGAGCCGTCGGAGCCGTCGAGGGTCCGGGTGCGGTGGCGGCCCGGTGGGAGTGGGTGCGCGAGTCCGCCGCCACGTTCCCGTACCCCGGGCGCCACGAGCTCGTCGAGGCCGCCTTCCGCGAACCCCGGCTGCGGGTCCTGTCCCCCGGTCTGAGCATGCAGTGGCTCCGCTTCAGCCGTCGCGCGACCCCGCCGATCTGTGTCGGGCTGCCCATGGTCATGCCGCTCCAGGACGGACGCCGCTACCGGGTCCGGACGTCCGGCGGAGCGCTGCGGGAGGTCACCGGCGCCGCCGAGGCCGTCGCGGCCGTCCTGGAGGGCCTGCCCGAGGAGATCACGGCCCCGCCGGGCGGGCCCGGGGACCGGCCGTCGGGGCCGTGACGTCCCGCGCTCACCGGGCGCGCAGGAAGGCCTCCACCTCCGTGGCGAAGGCCACCGGGGTCTCGTGCGGCGGGTAGTGGCCGGAGCCGGGGATCGTGACGATCCTGCAGTTCGGGTACCAGGCCTGCCAGGTCGCGCGCATCACCTCGGCGGTGAGGGCGAGGTCGTACTCCCCGACGAGGACCAGCACGGGCACGGTGTTGCCCTTGACGGCGGCGGACAGGTCGGCCGGCTGCCAGCTCGCGAGGTACGCCGCGAAGGCCTCGGGGCGGGAGACCGCGAGGGAGTGCGCCACCATCCCGTCCAGCCAGTGGCGGCTCGCGCGGTTGCCGGTGACCAGGTCGAGGATGATCCGGCGCTTCTCGGGGTCCTCGGCGGCGCCGTGGAAGAGGGCGTGCGTCCGGTCGTCCATCGCGTAGGGGGCGGCCGGGACCGGTGCGAGCCCGATCAGCTTCTCGATCCGCTCGGGGGCACGGACCAGCACCTGCTGGGCGGCCTTGCCGCCCATGGAGTGGCCGAGCAGGGAGAAGGTGTCCCAGCCGAGCTGGTCGGCGAGTTCGAGTACGTCGTCGGCGATCTCGGGGAGGCTGTAGCGGCCGGTGACGTCCCGGCGCTCGCCGTAGCCCCGGTAGTCGAGGAAGGCGTACGAGAACCCCTCCGGGTCCAGGTGGTCCAGTACGGAACCCCAGTTCGCGGAGGTTCCGAACCAGTCGTGCAGCACGATGACGCGTACGGGCCCGGTGCCGATCCTGCGGTGGGCGATGGCCATGCGTTCTCCCTCGGTGACGGGGTGGACGGAACCGACGCCGTACGTCCTGCCCAGCGGGCCTAGCATCACACCGTGACACCGACATCCGGCCGGGAGCCGCTGGTCATGGGGGACTTCTCGCGGCCCGACGGGGCCCGGCACCCCCACCACCCGCGTACGTACGAGATCCGCGACCCGGACGAGATCCGGGCCGTCACCGCCGCCCGGCCGCACGCCGTCGAAGACCGGATCTTCGCCTGCATGTGCGGGGAGCCCTGGGAGGACCCTCACCTCACCGAGGAGGCCGTCCGGCTGCGCGACCCGCTGTCCCCCGACGGGATCCCGGCCCGGCACCGCGCCCGGTGGGCCGGGGCGGCGCCCGGGGTCCTGCGGGAGTACGCCCGTGCGCTGGCCCGGGGCGAGGAGGACCCGGAGCGGCCGCGGAGCGTGCCGCTCGCGGTGGTGTTCGGCTGGCTGGGCGCCGTACGGGACGAACCCCGCGACGCGGCGTGGCTGCTGGCGGAGCGGGGCCCGGAGCGGCTGCTGGCCGGCGCACCCACGGCGGATCTGGCCTGGGCGGTGCGGGAGACGGACCGGGCGGGACTGGACGGGGCCGTTCGGTTCTTCGCGAGCGAGGAGTTCACCACCCGCCACCCCAAACAGCGCCGCGTTGCGGACACTGCCCGGGACCTGCTGCTGCGGTACGCCCGCAGCCATCGCCCCGGCGACCTCGCGGTGCTGGAGCGGCGGCTGCTGCGTACTCCGGAGGACCGGGTCAGACGGTCTTGATCGCCGGGTCGGAGACACCCGGGGCGCCCGTTTCCACGTGGCCGGCGAAGCGGCGCAGGAAGGTCGCGTCGGTGTCGGAGACGACGCCGACGTCGTACCAGCGGCCCGTCGCGCGCAGGTCGACGGTGGTGGAGACGGTGGCGCCGGGGTTGACCTTGAAGGTCTGGGGGGCGCCGTCGTAGGCGTTGGTCACGGTGAGGTTGACCGCCGCGGTGCCCCCGTTGGTCAGGGTGAGGGCGAGGTTGCCGGCGGCGTCCACGTGGCGGGCCGTGACCTCGGGGCCGGCCTTCTTCGCCGGGCCCTTCCAGGTGCGCAGGAAGCCGTTGGGGCCCCAGACCGTGAGGTCGATCTTGTTACCGGTGGAGCTGCTGGTGCTCCAGGTGTCGGAGAGGGTCTTGCCCGCCTCGACCGTGTAGGGCCAGGGGCCGTCCGTACGGTTGCCCGAGGTGCTGTGGAAGTGGGCGCCGAGGGAGGGGCCGGAGGAGAAGGTCAGGGTGAACTTGCCCGTGGACACAGTGGCCTTGCCGTCCACGTACGGGCTGTAGCCGAGTGCGCGGGTCGGCTTGGAGCCGGCCTCCTGCTTCGGCAGGGTGCCCGTCGCCGGCGGGACCGGGTGGTAGGACGGGTGGGCGTTGTGGTCCGGCGGTACGTAGCCGGCCGTGGACGGGAGCGCCGCCGGGGAGGCGTCCGCCCGGCTGAAGTCGAACGCCGAGGTCAGGTCACCGCAGACCGCGCGGCGCCACGGCGAGATGTTGGGCTCCTGCACCCCGAAGCGCTTCTCCATGAAGCGGATCACCGAGGTGTGGTCGAAGGTCTCGGAGCAGACGTAGCCGCCCTTGCTCCACGGGGAGACGACGATCATCGGGACCCGGGGGCCGAGCCCGTAGGGTCCGGCCGCGTAGCCGGCGCTCCCGGCGTAGAGGTCGCGGGTGACGTCGGCCGTGGACAGGCCCCAGGCCGAGGACGCCGGCGGGTACGGCGGCACGACGTGGTCGAAGAAGCCGTCGTTCTCGTCGTAGGTGATGAAGAAGGCCGTCTTCGCCCATACCGCCGGATTGGCGGTCAGCGCGTCCAGGACCTGGGAGATGTACCAGGCGCCGAAGTTGACCGGCCAGTTCGGGTGCTCGCTGAAGGCCTCGGGCGCGGCGATCCAGGAGACCTGGGGCAGGGTGCCGCCCACGACGTCGGCGCGCAGCCTGTCGAAGTAGCCCTCGCCCGCCTTGGCGTTGGTACCCGTACGCGCCTTCTCGTACAGGGCGCTGCCCGGCTGGGCGTTGCGGTAGCTGTTGAAGTAGAGGAGGGAGTTGTCGCCGTAGTTGCCGCGGAAGGCGTCGCCGATCCATCCCCAGCCGCCGGCCGCGTTCAGGCCGTCGCCCACGTCCTGGTAGATCTTCCAGGAGACCCCGGCCGCCTCCAGGCGCTCGGGGTACGTCTTCCAGCCGTAGCCCGCTTCCTGGTTGCCGAGGACCGGTCCGCCGCCGGTGCCGTCGTTGCCCGTGTGCCCCGTCCACATGTAGTAGCGGTTGGGGTCGGTGGCGCCGATGAAGGAGCAGTGGTAGGCGTCGCAGACCGTGAAGGCGTCGGCGAGGGCGTAGTGGAACGGGATGTCGTTCCGGGTCATGTACGCCATGGTCGTGGCCGTCTTGGCCGGGACCCACTTGTCGTACTTGCCGCTGTTGTACGCCTGGTGTCCGCCGGCCCAGTCGTGGTTGAGGCCCTCGACGAACTGCATGCCCAGGTCGTTGACCTGCGGGTTGAAGGGGAGGATGTCCTTCGTGCCGTTGGACTGGTAGAAGACCGACTTGCCGTTGTCCTGGAGGACGGGCCGCGGGTCGCCGAAGCCGCGGACGCCCTTCATCGAGCCGAAGTACTGGTCGAAGGACCGGTTCTCCTGCATCAGCACGACGATGTGCTCGATGTCCTGGATGGTTCCGGTGGTGCCCTGCGCGGGGATGGCGGCGGCCCGCGCGATGCTCTCGTTGAGCATCGTGGCGGCGGCGGTTCCGCCCGCGATCTGGAGGAACCGGCGTCGGTTGAGTTCAGCCATGGGTGACGACCTCTGGGGGTGAGGGGAGGGGAGTCGAGGGGCGCCCCAAGGACAGCGGCCCCGGGGTACCGCACGGAGATCCCCGGCTGACGCGGGGCGGTACAGCGGGCGAACGGAAAACCCCGCGCAACGCCGCGCGGTGGCCGCGCGGTGGCTGCGCGGTGGCGCTGCGGTGGCTGCGCGGAAAGCCTGCCGCGCGTGCCGTTCGTCTGGTGGAATGACCTCCTCGACACTGCACGGGGGGCGCAGAGCGTATGGCGGGGACCGAGTACGGCCGTTCCGCCGGTCCGTCGTGCGCCGCGCCGCCGGCACCGGGGCCCGGGCCGGGAGTGGCACGGTACGGGGAACCACGGGCCGCGCAACAGACCCGGGAACCACAGGAGTTCGCGATGTCGGGTGCGCCCGCGGTCCGGGCGGGGGCGGGCGCGTGAACCTTCCGCAGCTCCACTACGGCTGGGCCCCGCCCGGACCCGACGGCTCCGGGACGCGCTTCACGGCGGTCACCGACGGCGTTCCGACGGCCCTGTTGCGCGAGGCGGAGCGGCTCGTGGCGTACGAGGCGCCGGAGCCGGGCGGGGCCGTTCCGGAGGCGCTGAGCCTGAGCCTGCTCTCCGACGGCAGCCGGCTGCTGGCCCGCTCGGCGTACACCGGCGGCGACGGGACGGGCTTCCACGCGCACGCCGTGCACCTGCCGCAGCGCGCCGGTTCCGGCCCGGTCCGCGGGGCCCTGCCGATCACCTCCTGGGGGTCGCCGCAGTGGGCGGCGCGGACCCCGCCCGGCGGACCGCCGCCGCCGCTCGGCGCCGTGCCCGTCCCGGGGCGGCACGACGGCGCCGCGCTGGCGGAGTTCGTGGCCGCGCGGGAGGCGTGGCTGGCCCCGTTCTTCGCCGACGTGCGACGGCTCGTGGAGGAGCCGGGCGCGCCGCGGATCGTGCTGGTGGAGCCGGACAGCGCGGCCGTGGCCCGCTGGGTCATGCTCGCGTGCAGCGTGCTGCCGCACCAGCGCGGGCAGTGGCTGACCTTCACCACGTACACCGCCCGGCCGGGGCTCGCCCCGCAGGGCCTCGTGGGCGTCCTGTCCGGGGAGGGGACGGCCGCCGCCCTGGCCGCCCTGGAGGAGGGGTGCCGGATCCACGAGCCGGGGCGCGGGCCCGCGCCGGCGGCCGGCGGGGCCGCCGGGGACGTCTTCGACGTCTGGGCGGGGACGGCGGCGCGGATCTGGCTGGCGCGGCGGCCGGAGCTGTTCGCGCAGGTGCGGCAGCTGCCCGGGGGACCGTACGAGGCCGGCCCGCTGGCCGCGCTCGCGCTCGGGGCCGGGATCCGGCTGGACGCGGCGGGCCGGGCCGCGGCCGAGGCGTGGACGGCCGCGCACCCGGACCCGTCTCCGGCCCGGCTGCGGGTGGCGCTCACCGACCCGGACCGGGAACCGGACGCGCTGGCCGGGCTCCTGCGGGAGGCCGCGCGGCAGGGAACGGACACCACCGGGGAGCTGCCCGAGGTGGCGCGCAGGGTGGCGTTCGCGCTGTTCACCGATCCGGAGCGGGCGTACGGGGAGGAGACGCGGGCCGGGCTCGACGAGCTGCCGGTCCTGCGGGCCCTCGTACTCGACCGGCTGGACGCGCTCGCGGCGGGCGATCCGGCCGCCGGGAGGGCGCTGTTCGCGCGGACGGGGCTGCGGCTGGGGGCGGCGGAGGCCCTGCCGCACCTGCGGATGTGCGCGGCGGTGGAGGCGGTCGTACGGGAGGCCCCGGACCGGCCCGTGGCGCTGGACTCGCTGCTGCGGGTCTCCGGGGTCTCCCCGTACGCGGAGCCGCTGGTCCTGCGGACCGCGGTGCGGCTCGTGTGGGGCGGGCGCCGGCCCGGCCCGGACGAGGCCGGGCTGGTCCTGGCCACCATGGGAGAGGCGGTCCACCACGCCGCCGGAACCTGGGACCTCCTCGCCCCGGCGGCCTCCCCCGCCCCGGACCTCCCGGTCCCCTCCCTGGCGGCCCGGGCGGCTGTGGACGCGGACCCGGCCGACGGCCGGAACGGGCCCGGCCCCGCCGCCCCGCGCTCGGCGGCGGACGGGACGGCTGACGGGACGGCGGATCAGGCGCCGGGCCGGGCTCCGGACGGTGTGCGGGCGCGTACGGCCGGCCCGGACTCCGGCCGTGCGGGCGTCGCCGCGCGACTGCTCGGCGAGGAGCGGGCGGAGGGGGCCGTACGGGTGCTGTTCGAGAGCGAGGACGCCGCGTTGCTGGCCGCCTACCGGGAGGCGGCGCGCGGCGCGGAGGTGCGGGAGCGGCTGCGGGGTTCGCCGCGCTACCTCGCGGACTGCTTCGCCGTCTGGTCCGCCCACCCGCAGGCCGGGCCGCTGTGGCGGCAGGCCCGTACCGATCTGCTGGAGGAGGTGCTCAGGCCGGTCGTACGGGAACTGCCGTCCGAGCACCTCGCGGAGGCCGAGCGGGAGCTGGCCCGGCTCGGCCGCAGCCGGGCGGAGGAGTTCCGGGCCTGGCTGCGTCCGGGGCCGGGGGCCCGGCTGCGGGGGCTGTTCAGCCGTCGATCGGCCGGGTGACGGCCCCTCAGCCGCCGAGCAGCGCGGTGATCTCCCGGGCCAGGGCCAGGGCCCCGCTGCCCGCGCCCAGCCCCACCGTGATGGTTTGCAGGCAGCGGCGGATCAGCCCCGGCTCGGGGGCGCGGCGTTCCTCCCCGGCCCGTTCCAGTTCGCCGTGCAGGGTCCGGGCCGCGTCGACGCGGTCGCCGGCCGCGCCCTCGTCGCGGAGCCACCGGGCGAGTTCCGCGGCCAGGCGCAGGGTGCGGGCGGGGTCGTCCTGGTGCTGCGGCCCGATGTTGACCACACCGTGGTCGCCGTAGTTGCCGGGGCCTTCGACGTTCCCGTGGAAGTGGTAGGTGCCCATGGGATCACTCCTCTGCGGCGGGCGGCGGGAGGGGTTCACGGACCGGCCGGCGCGGGGGACGGGGACGGGGACGGACCGCCGGGTGCCTGGCCCGGTCCCTGCCCCTGGGCCGTACCGGTTCCGGGGAGGTTGACGGTGCCGTGGCCGCCGAAGTTGAAGCCCTGGCCGGTGATGGTCCCGTGGAAGGTGTAGCTGTGATGGTTGATGACCTGCTGCGCCTGCTCGAAGGAGGCGGTGTCGATGTGGTGGGCCTTCAGGAACTGCTCGGTCGCCGTGAGGACGCCCTGCCGCAGCCTCTGGAGGAAGTCCACGGCGTCGTTGGTGTCCGAGAACTCCATCAGCCTCAGGCTGACCGCCGCCCGCGCCCGGATGCTGCCGTCGGCGCCGTAGTCGAACTCCTCGTGCCGCTTCCCGATGGCCCACCGGTCCCGCCACAGCCGCCAGCGGCGCAGCGCCCGCCCCCGGCCCCGGCGCCACAGCCGGGCGGGCACCTTGAACAGGGCGGGAAGGAACTCCCCGGTGGCGAGGCGCCACAGGGACCACCAGTGGCCGAAGGGGTCCTGCCGCAGCCTGCGCACGTCGAGGAACTCGTCCCGTAGCGGCGGCACCACCTGGGTGGTCACCTCCCAGCTCAGCCGGGGGTGCTGGACGCGGGCGCGCAGGTGCATGGAGACGATCACCCGGCCGCCCTGCCCGACCCCCTCCAGGCAGAGGTAGGTACGCATCCCGAGGCCCGGGCGGGTCAGTCCGGCCTCCACCATCCCCTCCGGGATGGACGTGCGGGGCGCGCTCAGCCGGTCGGGCAGCAGTTCCTTTCCTGCGTGCGGGGTCATGGCGCCGCGCACGTACAGCCGGTTGCGGGCCCGGAGGCCTTCGAGGCCCGCGATGTTCCCCATCTCCCGGGCCACGAAGGCGTGCAGGTCGACGACGTCGAAGCCGACGATGGTCAGTTCGCCGCCGCCGGCGGGGTCCTTGGCGGGGGTGCTGATGTCGATGGGCTGCCAGACCCGGTCCTCCACCATCTCGCCGCTGCCGACGAAGGGGTTCGTCCGCTCGGCGGGCTCGTGGTACGGCAGGACGTTGGTGCGGGCCTGCTCGTGCAGCCGGGATTCCAGCTCCGGGTCGAGCGGCGGCGCGAGCCGGTCGGGTGGCGGACCGTTCACGTCGATCACCCGGTAGACCATCGTCCGGGCCCGGTGCTCGGTGACCAGGACCAGCGTCCAGGCGGCGGCGAGCACGCCCAGGACGCCGAGCAGCTCCGGGCCGACGGGCTGGTCGAGCCTGGCCCGGTGGACCAGCAGGGCCGCCGTGACCGCCCAGGCCGTGAGCAGCACGGCCAGCAGGCCGTCGCGGAGGTTCGCGCGGCGTACCGCGACCCGCGCGTGCCGGGCCACCGCCACGAGGTCGACCCCGAGCGAGGGGCCGAGCGCCGTCAGCCGGTCCTCGGTGAGTTCGTCCGCGGTCGCGCGGGCGAACTGCTCGTTGCGGTGCACGGCCGCGCTCAGCCAGCGGTCCGTCCACTCCTCGCCCTGCTGGATGAGCCCGGGTAACCCACGATCTACCGCCATTTCGTCCTCCCCCGTGGTCGTCGGTCCACGATACGAACAACCACCCTCGTCCGTAACGGTATTGACGGACAGTCATTTCGTGCCGTCCGAGGCGGAGGGCGGACGTCCTACTCAGCGGGCACCACGTGTACTTGAGCATCCGTACTCAGGCCGGGGGCCGGTCCGGCCCGTCATCGTGAGGGCATGTTCATTCAGCAGCCTGACCCGCGGCCGCGCGCCGGGATAACCGCCGTCGGCGCCCTGTTGCCCGAGGACGTCCTGTCCTCCGACGACCTCCAGCGGGAGGTGACCCGGCGCAGTGGCATCGCGCTCCCGCCGAGGACGTTGACCCAGGCGACCGGGATCCTGACGCGGCGGATCGCGGCCGAGGGGGTGTTCGCCTCCACGCTCGCCGTGGGCGCGGCCCGCCGGGCGCTGGACTCCGCCGGACTCACCCCGCTCGACGTGGACCTGCTGGTCTTCGCCTCCGCCTCCCGGGACATGGTCGAGCCGGCCACCGCGCACATCGTGCAGGCCGCCCTCGGGTCCCGGGCGCACGCCGTGGACGTCACCAACGCCTGCAACAGCTTCGTCAACGGCATCGACCTCGCCCGGAGCATGGTCCTGGCCGGGCGGGCGCGCCGGGCGCTGGTGGTCACCGGGGAGACCCCGAGCCGTGCGGTGCGCACCGACCCGGCCGACTTCGCCGAGTTCCGCAGCGGGTTCGCCGGTTACACCTTCGGTGACGCGGGGGCGGCCGTGGTGGTGGAGGCGGTGGAACGCGGCGGGATCCTGGACGTGGACACCGAGACGCACTCGGAGCACTGGGAGGTCGGAGGGATCCCGGGCGGCGGGTCGCGGCACCCGCGCGGGGACGCGTACACGTACTTCCGGGGGGACGGGCGGGAGCTGCGCGGGGTCTTCGAGAAGGTGGGCACGGCGGTCATCGACCGCACGCTGCACCGGACGGGGCTGGACTGGGACGGCTTCGCGAAGGTGCTGGTGCATCAGGTGACGGTGCCGTACCTGGAGCGGTTCGCGGAGCTGACCGGGGTGCCCGGGGAGAAGCTGGTGGTGACGGTGCCGGAGCTGGGCAACGTGGCCAGCGCGAGCATCGGGGTGCAGCTGGACCGGGTCTTCGGCGGCCTCGCCGCCGGGGAGCGGGTGCTGTTCGTGGGCCTGGGGGGCGGCGTCAGCATCATGACGATGGTCTGGGAGAAGTCGTGAGCGCGCCGATGTGGGTGGTGGTGCCCGCGTACGAGGAGGAGGCACGGCTCGCCTCGACGCTGGCGGCGCTGGCGGCGCAGCGGGACCGGGAGTTCACCCTGCTGGTGGTCGACAACGCCTCCACGGACGGTACGGCCGCCATCGCGCGGGAGTTCGCGCGGCGGGCGCCGTTCCCGGTGGAGGTGATAGAGGAGCCGCAGAAGGGGGTCGGCTCGGCCGTGGACACCGGGTTCCGGTACGCGATCGCGCGCGGCGCGACCCTGCTGGCCCGGACGGACGCCGACTGCCTGCCCCGGCCCGGCTGGACGGGCGCCGCGCGGGCGGCGCTGCTGGAGCGCCCGGGGCTGGTGTGCGGGCGGGTCACGGCGCGCCGCGACGAGCACGGGCCGCTGGGCCGGGCCGGTTTCGCGGGTCTGGTCGCGGTGGCCGCGCTGTTCGGGCGGCTGCGGCCGCAGCACTCCCGGCGGGGCGGGTTCAAGGCGCCGTACCGGATGCACGCGGGGAACAACATGGCCATCACCGCGGACCTGTACCTGGCCGTCGGCGGGATGCCCCGGCGGCCCTCGCCCACGGACCGGCTCTTCCTGAACGCGGTGCGCCGCCACACCGACCGGATCACCCGCTGCCGGGGGATGGTCGTCGAGAACTCGACGCGCCGGCTGCGGGCGTACGGGCTCGCCGGGACCGCCCGCTGGTACCTCGACCAGGGCAGCGGCACGCACGGAACGGACCCGCGCTGATGCTGGACCGACTGGAGCACGCCCTGCGCGCCCGGCCCGAGCGGCCCGCCGTGCTGTCCGCTACCCGTACGGGAGCCACCCGGGTGAGCGCCACCCGCGGTGAACTCGTCGAGCTGGCGGACGCGTACGCCGCCGCCCTGCACGCGCGCGGGCTGCGGCCCGGGGACACCGTGGGGGTGGCGGTGCGGCCGGGACCGCGCGCGCTGGCGGTGCTGCTGGCGCTGTGGCGGCTGGGGCTGCGCGGGGCCGTGCTCGACCCGGGGGCCGGGGCCGAGGTGCTGCGGGCCCGCCTCGCGCTGGCCCGGCCGGCGCTGGTGCTCGCGGACGCCGCCGCGCAGGCGGTCGCCGGATGGGCCCGAACGCTGGCCCGGCGGGCCCGGCTCGAACTGCCGGAGCTGGCCGGGCTGGGGCCGGTGGCCACGGTCGGCCCCCGGCTGCCGGGCTGTGCGCCCGCGCTGGAGACGGGGGCGCCGCGCACCGGCGTGCCGGTGTACGGGGGCACCGACGCCGCCGACGCGGTGATCGTCTTCACCTCCGGGACCACCTCGCGGCCCCGGGCCGTGGTGCACAGCCGGGCCGGGCTGGCCGCCGGGATGGAGACGGTGGCGTCCCTGTTCACGGCGGACCCGGCGGCGGGTGGGCACGGCGCGGAACCGGTGCTGGGCGGCACCTTCTTCGTGCTGGTGCCCTCCCTGACGCGCGGGGCGCCCGTCGCCCTGCCGGCCCGCTCCCCCGCCGTGCTGGCCCGCCAGCTGCGCCGGCTGCGGCCCCGGGACACGTATCTGACCCCGCCGCAGCTGCGGGACGCGCTGGGGGCGGGCGCCCGGTTCGGCGGCCGGGTGTGGACGGGGTCGGCTCCGGCGAGCGCCGCGCTGCTGGACCGGGTCCGGACGGCGGGCGCGGACGAGGCCTGGGGGGTGTACGCGCTGACCGAGCTGTTCCCGGCGGCCGCGGTGGAGTCCCGGGAGAAGGCGGCCTTCGCCGGGGCGGGCGACCTGGTCGGCGCCCCGCTGCCCGGGGTCCGGGCGGTGGCCGACGGGGACGGGCAGCTGCTGCTGGCCGGGCCCGCGGCCCGGGACCGCTACCTCGGGGAGGAGCCCGACCCGTGGGTGCGTACGGGCGACCGGGGGCGGCTGGACGGAGCCGGCCGGATCGTGCTGGAGGGCCGGTGCAAGGACATGGTGCTGCGCAGGGCGGAGAACATCTACCCGGGCCTGTACGAGCCGGGGCTGCACGTGCCCGGGGTCGAGCTGGGCGTGCTCGTCGGGGTCCCGGCGGGCGACGGGGACGAGCGGCTGGTCGCGGTGGTGCAGCCGCAGCGCGGGATCCCCGAACCGGCCCTGCGGGCCGCGCTGTCGGATCCGCTGCGCCGGATGGGCACGGCCCGGCCGGACGCGCTGCTGTTCGCGCGGATCCCGCTGTCGGGGCGTTCGCGCAAGCCCGACCGGGCGGCGGCGTCCGAGCTCGCGGCGGGACTCCTCGCGGCGGGGCGCGGGGGCGGGGCATGAGCGGAGCCCGCCGGCGGGGCGGCGCGGCGCACGGGTCGGGCGGGCACGAGTGGGGCGGCCACGCGGCACCGGGGCGGGAGCCGGGCACGCCCGACCTGTGGGTGGTCGTGCCCGCCTACAACGAGGCCGCCTCGCTGCCGGGCACGCTGGCCGCGCTCGCCGCGCAGCGGGACAGGGCGTTCGCGCTGGTGGTGGTCGACAACGCCTCCACCGACACGACGGCCGAGGCGGTACGGGAGTTCGCGCGCTCGGCGCCCTTCCCCGTCGAGCTGGTCACCGAGCCCGAGCCGGGGGCCGGGACCGCCGCCGACACCGGATTCCGGTACGCGGTACGGGCCGGGGCGCGCCTGTTGCTGCGTACGGACGCGGACTGTCTGCCGGCCCGGGACTGGACGGCCGTCGCCCGGACGGAGTTCGGGCGCGGCGCCGAGCTGCTGTGCGGGCGGAGCGTGCCGCGCCCCGACGAGCGGCCCACCTTCGCCGAGGCGCGGTTGCTGCCCGCGCTGGTCCGGCTGTCCGCGCTGTACGGGCGCTACCGGGCCGCGCACCGCGGTACCCGGTTCCGGGCCCCGTACGTGCTGTGCCACGGCCACAACCTCGGCATCACCGCCGCGCTGTACGTGCGCTGCGGCGGGGCCCCGCGGGAGCGGCTGGAGGAGGGGTCGGAGGACGTCACCCTGCTCAACCGGGCGCGGGAGCACAGCGGGCGCGTGGTGCGCGTCGAGCACCTGGTGGTGCGGAGCAGCCTGCGACGGCTGCGTTCCTGGGGTGCCCGGCGCACCCTGCTCTGGTACTGGGACCGGCGCTACCGGCCCGTCGACACGGAAGAGGTCCACGTCCGGTGAGTGCTGTGAAGGCCGACGCCCACGCCCACGCCCACGCCTACGCCCACGCCAAGGCCCGGCGCCGGGACCGCAAGGTCTACCTGCGCGGCCATCCCCTGCTGTTCGGGCTGCTCGCGGCCACGCGCGGGCGGGCGGTGCGCCGGCTCGGCGGGACGCTGCTGGTGCACGACGCGGACGCGTACCGGGAGACGCTGACCCGGCTGCCGCTGGACCGGACGGCGGCCGGCACCACGGGCGGCGCCGCGCGCTCGGCCCTGGGCGGCGGGGCCGGGGGCGTGCTGTTCGACCAGGAGGGTGGCGGGCACCGGGCGGACCGGCGGGCCCTCGCGGAGCGGCTCGGCACGGCCGGGGTGGCGCGGCTGCGCCGGGAGTGGGAGCCGTCGCTGGTACGGGGGCTCGCGCCGCTGTCCCGGGGCGGCGAGGTGGACGTGGTGGCGCTGGCGCGGGAGCTGGCCGGGGCGGTGGTGTGCGGGCTGCTGGAGGTGCGGGCCGAGCCGCGCGTGCTCGCGGAGGCCGCCGCGCGGGCCGCGGCGGCGTCGGTGCGCAGCCATCTGCCGGGTCCGCGGCGGCCCGGGGCGCGGGGGGGGGGGGGGGGGGGGGGGGGGGGGGGGGGGGGGGTGGGGGGGGGGGGGGGGGGGGGGGGGGGGGAGGGGGGGGGGGGGGGGGGGGGGGGGGGGGGGGGGGGGGGGGGGGGGGGGGGGGGGGGGGGGGGGG